>DAIRVV010000008.1:0-30031 GCA_036802645.1 Steroidobacteraceae bacterium | reverse complement strand
GAACGAGATCGAGGACATCCTGAGACGGCTCGGCATGCAGGTCGCGGGCGCCGGAGACGTGCTTGGCGTGATTCCGCCAAGCCATCGCTTCGATATTGCGATCGAGCAGGACCTCATCGAGGAGGTCGGCCGGATTCACGGCTACGACAATATCCCGCGCATTGACGCCCGCATGCCGCAGCGCCCGCAGCCGGTGACGGAGCGTGCCGTCACGCGCGAGCGCCTGCGGCTGATGCTCGCCGACCGCGGCTATCAGGAAGCGATCACCTACAGCTTCGTGGACCCCCGACTGCAACGGATGATGTTCCCGAAGCAGGCCGCGCTTGCGCTCGAGAATCCGATGTCGGCGGAACTCGGCGAGATGCGAGTGTCGCTCCTGCCCGGGCTCGTGGAGGCGCTGCGCTTCAACCTGCGCCGCCAGCAGGATCGCGTGCGGCTCTTCGAAGTCGGAACGCGCTTCGAAATCGCGGAGGGCCAGCTGCTGGAAAGCCAGGGCATCGCGGGACTCGTGACCGGTGCGGTGTATCCGGAGCAGTGGGGAGTGGAAAAACGCGCGGCGGATTTCTACGACATCAAGTCGGACGTCGAGGCGCTCTTTTCATTGACGGGCCGCTCGGCTGCAATAAGTTACGTCGCAACCGCGCATGATTGTCTGCACCCAGGCCGGAGCGCTGCGGTTTTAGATCGCAATATCCGTGTCGGCTGGATCGGCCAGCTTCAACCTGAAATCGCGAGGACGCTCGAGATCAGGAGTCCCCCGTGGGTTTTCGAGATTGCGATTGACCCGAGCTTCCGGTCGGAAGTCCCTGTATTCGCCGAGATTTCGAAGTTCCCCGCGATCCGACGTGACCTCGCCATCGTGGTGGATGAAGCGCTGACGCTGGATGAGATCCGGGAAACTGTTAATTTGGCCGCCAAAGGCCTGCTGCGAGAACTGTACATATTCGACGTCTACCGGGGAAAGGGGGTAGAAGCCGGTCGAAAAAGTATCGCTTTAGGCTTGATTTTACAGGAAACTTCTCGCACCCTTACTGACGGGGAAGCTGATGCCGTGGTGGCCGCGGTCATCGGGCGCGTCAAGGGTGACCTGAAGGCGGGGATCCGGGGATAGTCTGAATGGCACTCACAAAGGCTGAAGTCGCCGAAGCCTTGTTCAACCAGCTTGGCTTGAACAAGCGCGAAGCGCGCGAGCTCGTCGATCTCTTCTTCGAGGAGATCCGGGCGGCGCTTGCAACCGGCGAACAGGTGAAACTGTCGGGCTTCGGCAATTTCGACCTGCGCGACAAAAACCAGCGTCCGGGAAGGAATCCCAAGACCGGCGAGGAAATCCCGATTTCCGCGCGCCGCGTCGTGACGTTCCGTCCGGGACAAAAGCTGAAAGCGCGCGTCGAAGCCTATGCTGGAAGCAAGTAACAACAAGGACCTGCCGGCGATCCCGGCAAAGCGCTACTTCACGATTGGTGAAGTCAGCGACCTGTGCGGCGTGAAGCCGCACGTGCTCCGCTACTGGGAGCAGGAGTTCCCGCAGCTCAAGCCGGTCAAGCGGCGCGGCAACCGGCGCTATTACCAGCGCCAGGACGTCATCACGATCCGCCAGATCCGGAGCCTGCTCTATGACGAGGGCTTTACGATCGGCGGCGCGCGCAACCGCCTCGATGGCGACGAAGCACGCGAGGACAACACCCAAGCCCGCCAGGTGATCCGCCAGGTGCGCGCCGAGCTCGAGGAACTGCTCCGCATCCTGCGGCGGTGATCCCGGCCCCCGCCGGATCGGCTATCATTTCAACGTCGGAGCGTGGCGCAGCCTGGTAGCGCACTTGCATGGGGTGCAAGGGGTCGCGAGTTCAAATCTCGCCGCTCCGACCAATCAACCTGGATTCCGCGCGGTAATGAACCATGTGCTTGACGGCGCCCAAACGCCGTCCTCGCGCACATGGCGGGACAGTGTCTCCCGAAGGGCGGTTACGCGGGCAATCCTGATCGTGCCGTCGCCGAAGCCGCAGCCGACGTCGAGCACGCGGTCGCCGGGGCGAAACAGCTTCCGCGAGAGCAGTTCGTCGCTGTGACCCGCAAGTCCGGCGATCAGCAGGTGCTTGAATCGCACGAACTTGTCGAAGAGAACGGTGTTCCAGGCTTCGACGACGATGTCGTTCTCATTCATTCGGTCGTCTCCTCCGGCGGCCTGACGTGCCGAAATGTCCAAAGCAGCAGGCAATCGTAGATTATTTTCAGCGCACCGCAGATAACGAAGGGCAGGGCGAAATAGCCCGCCGCGAACAAGGCGCCGGCGATCGCCGGGCTCGCGGCGGATGCGAGGCCGCGCGGAACGGACGTCACGCTCGCCGCCGCGGCCCGTTCGGCTGGAGCGACGACCGCCATGACATAGGACGAACGCGTCGGCACGTCCATCTGGGAAAGAGCCGAGCGTACGAGCAATAGCACGAGGGCGATTTCGAGATTCGGCACGATCGCCGCGGCGATCAGGCAGAGGCTCGACGGGATGTGCGTGTAGACCATCGTATTCAGCAGTCCGATGCGGCGCGCGAGCCAGGCGGCCGCAGGATAGGAGGCCGCTGCGAGGAGTCCCGACCAGAAGAAGAATGCGGCCGCGGACGCGAGCGTCATCCCGAACTTCTCGAACAGCCAAAGCGCGAGCAGCGACTGGACTGCGAAGCCGCCCGCAAAGGAATCGATGCTGAAGAGCGCCGCCAGCTTCAGGACGACGGGCCTGGACTCCGCGAGCACAGACCGGGGCCTTGACTCCCGCGAAACCATGACATCGGGTACGCGCATGTAGACGAAACTTCCGGCGACGCCGAGCAGCGCATAGGCGACGAACATCGCCTTGAGCGCGCCCATTCGCGTCCAGCCGAGCGCCGTCAGCAGCTCCGGGCTGCCTGCCGCGAGAGATCCGAGCGCAGCGGCGACCGCGCCAGTCAATCCATATGCCGCAAACATTCGCGTGCGCCGATGCGCCGGAGCGGAACCGGCGAGCAAGGCGTGCTCCATCGGGACGAAGATGCTCACATTGCCAGCGGACGGATTGATCGTACCGACGAATGCAACGAGCAGGAACCAGGCGTAGCCGTCGCCGGCCGCGAAGGCGAGGCCCGTTGCGGTCATCAGTGCGGATGCACACAGCAGCAGCGCGCGATGCATTCCCGGACGGGCAAAAAGTCCGATGCCGAGCGTCAGCAATGAAGAGCCGAGCAGGGCGGCGGTCGCGATGACGCCTACCTGAAGCGCTCCGAGGCCGAGCTCGATCAGGTAGACCGGAAGCAGTACCGCGACAAATCCGTCGCCGAAATCACGCAGCGCGCGTGCCGAATAGAGAAGGGTGGCGGGATCCGGACGCGGCAGCCGCGTTCCGGATCCCGCCGGAATCCGTTCCGCTCCCGTCACGGAGCCTGTGACTTGATCTCCCACATGTAGTCCGTGTGCGAGGGACAGATATCAGTCAGCAAATCGCCTGCGGGATTGCCGTCGAGCGCCTCCACGAGGGCGCCGCGCGCCTCGAGGACCGCTTTCATGTCGGCAGCGCTCATGGTCGCCAGCCGGCGATATTCGCCGCCCACGATGTGCTCATTCCAGCCCCAGGTCATCAGCTTGCCGTCCGTCACCATCTTGTCGAGTATCGGCCCGATCGACGACTTCATCGCCGCATCGACCTGGGACTCACGGCCCTGGTCGCAGACGAAGTAGGTCGAAAACGCGGCTCCGCCACGAGCCGTGGTCCCGATGTTGCCGGCAACGCGTCGCCAGATGTAGTCGTCGTGCGTGCTGCAGATCGCCCCGAACTCGGCCATGAGCTTTTTGGATTTTGCATCGCCTTCGGGATTCATCTTCTTCTGGGCATCTAGCAGGCCCTGGATGCTGCCGGCGGTGAAATAGTCCGCGCGGCGCCACTGGCCGCCCGTCTGGTGCGCGAGCCAGCCGTAGCTCGTGATCGAACCGTCCTTGATCGCGGCCTCCGACGCGAGCTTCTGGCTCTGGGCAAAGATCTCGTCGGCGCGGTCCTGCTTCGAGAAATCGCAGTTGTGGTAGGTCGCGTAAACGTAAACATCCGCCGGCTCGTCCTCTGCGCTTGCCGCCATCCCAAACAGCAGGCACAAGCTAGCCGGGAGCACGACGGCTCCAGTTCGTATCGACTTCATTCTATTCCCCCCTGTAACCGGGCATTCGCTGGCCCGGCATCAGCGCGCGCAGTATAGACAAAGAAACCACGCGACAACCGAAGATCGGACCCGCTGTATACCCCGGCTCCGGCTGGAAGCGGACTCTCACGTGCTGCTTGCCTGCGAGCAGTCCGGCCGGCAGCGCGTATTCCCTTTCGATGAACTCTCCGGGATGCTCGCCCTGGAGTCGCTGCGTCTCGATCCTGATGCCGTCGACCTCGATGTGAAAATGCCGGTCGCGCTCGCCGCCCCAGTAGGTCGTTTGCAGCAGGAGCAGACCACTCTGCACCTTTGCGTCGAATTCGACGAAGCCACCGGTGCGGGCATCGCGTCCAGGCCTCCCGCGATAGGACACGGCGTACGAAATCGCGCTCGTCAGACCGTGCCGTCGTTCATCGTCCTCGACGCCGAGGCGAATCACGTCCACGGACCGTCGGTCGAGTTCCTCCGCGCGTGCTCGCTCTGCCTCGCGCCCGGCGAGCGCGGCTTCCCATTCTGCCGGCGAGTAGCGCTTGAAATAGACGGCCGTGCGGCGGTCGTGCTGGCTGAAAAATGGCGCATAGTCGAGATCCTCGGCGCGGAGATCATCGCCGACGAGCGCGGGCGCCGGTCCGTCGAACGGCGCATCTGCAGGCCCGAGGTCGCCGGCGAGCACGAGCGGTCCGCGCAGGAGGGCGACAGTCGCTGGATCGTCCGGCGTCGATTCCAAGCGCAGCCGCATCGGCAGCTCGAGTGCGACGACATCGCCGGCCTTCCATCGCCGTCGAATGGTGAAATAGCCCCGGCTGTCGCGATGCGCGGCGACCGTGCGCCCGTTGAATTCTGCCGATGGAGTCGGGCACCAATCGGGCAGGCGAACCGCGATCGTGAATGGGTCGCGGTTCCCGATGGATGCGATTCGGAGTTCGACGTGCCCGTCGAATGGCTGACCGCTCCCGAGCGCTATCCGGGCATCGCGTTCTTCCCAGGTCAGCTCGGACGGAATGAACAGGTTCACATAGAGCGTCCCGGCGTCCTGCCAGAAGATCGAATCGCCATGCTTGGAGTGACTCTCCATGCCGGTGCCGACGCAGCACCAGAAGGAATCGAATGGCTCCGAGAATTCACGTGCCGCTCCGCTCATCAGGGGCACCATGTAGGCGAACATGCCATCCGATGGCCGCTGCTGCGCCAGGATGTGATTGAGGTGTGCGCGCTCGTAAAAGTCGAAGTAGCTGCTTTGCGGATCCGCGGCATACAGGCGCCGGGTCAGTTTCAGCATGTTGTAGGTGTTGCAGCTCTCGCAGGTCTGCTCGGTGATGTAGCGCGAGATTGAGCCCGGCTCCTGGAAGTATTCGCGATCGCTGTTGCCGCCGATGACGTACGAGCGTCCTTGGGTGACGGCACGCCAGAAAAAGAGTGCGCCACGCAGCTTCGCCGGGTCGCCGTCCAGCTCATACAGGCGGGCAAGGCCATTGACCTTGGGTATCTGCGTATTGGCGTGCAGGTGAGCAAGGTCATCGTGACCGGCGATCAGGGGATCGAGGACGGCGTGATGGTAAAAGCGCCGCGCGAGAGCCAGCCACCGCGCCTCGCCAGTGCGCGCATGAAGTTCCGCCAGAACATCGCCCATGCCCCCGAACTCCGTTCCCAGGACTGCCTGCATCTGCACGTCGACCAGCGGCAAAAGCGACCGTTCGATGTAGCGGGCCAGTGCAGCCGCGACGCGGAGCGCCTCCTCGATCGCGCAGTGCAGATCGGCATCCAGGAGACCCGCAAACAGTTTGTGCCAGTTGTAGAAAGGCGCCCAGGATCCGTTCAGGTCGAAGCGGGCCGACCGGATGTCTCCGCGCGAAATCTCCTCGAGCACGCGATATCCCGGCTCGCTCGCGCCGGATGCCGCGGTCCGGGTGAAACCCGCGACGTATCCGTCGCCTCGCGCACGCTGGCAGGCAGCCAGCTCCGTCACGATGTACCGCGCGCGCGCAAGACACTCGGCATCGCCTGTCTGCGCATGCATCAACGAGCAGGCGCTCAGGTAGTGACCGAGGGAGTGGCCGGCGATGGTTTCCCTTTCCCAGCCGCCGTAGGTCTCGCCTTTTGGCGCGAGACCGGCCTGTTTACGGTAATTGTGCAGCAGCCGGTCGGGATCGAGGCGCTTCAAGTAGTTGCGGTTCGCATCCACCGCGAGCGAATAAATGGAGGGCTTCAGGCGCACAGCCGAAAGGGGAAATGACTTCACGCGCCCGCTCACGGCCGGGCCCGCAAGCGGCGAGAAACCGCAGGCCCCGGCGGCCGAGGCGAGTGCAGCGCTCAACAGTAACTGGCGCCTGGAAACGGGAATCGTCGGCCGCATCGGATGCCCCCGGTGGACTGCGTCAGCAAGCGCAATATAGACCTTGTAAACTGCGTCATCCTGGAGGGGAACATGGCAGGAAGACTCGCTTACGTGACAGGCGGGATGGGCGGCATCGGCACGCCGATCTGCAAGCGCCTGTGCCGCGAAGGTTTCCGCGTCGTGGCCGGCTGCGGGCCCGGTTCCCAGCGCAAGGACACGTGGATCGCGGACATACGGGCGCAGGGATTCGAGGTCCATGCGTCGGAGGGCAATGTCGCGGACTGGGAATCGACTCGCGCGGCATTTGAAAAGGTGCGCAACGAGCTCGGACCGGTCGACGTGCTCGTCAACAACGCGGGCGTCACGGCCGACGGCACCTTCCGCAAGATGACCTTCGAGCGCTGGCACAAGGTCATCGACACCAACCTCAACAGCCTGTTTCATGTCACGAAGCAGGTCATCGACGGAATGCTGGAGCGCAGCTGGGGCCGCATCGTCAATAT
This sequence comes from Steroidobacteraceae bacterium, assembly GCA_036802645.1. Classification (GTDB taxonomy): domain Bacteria; phylum Pseudomonadota; class Gammaproteobacteria; order Steroidobacterales; family Steroidobacteraceae; genus SCUD01. The sequence goes on along the minus strand of DAIRVV010000008.1, from coordinate 23,036 downwards.
CTCGTCCGTGAACGGACAGAAGGGCCAGTTTGGCCAGACCAATTACTCGACGGCCAAGGCGGGCATCCACGGGTTCACGATGGCGCTCGCGCTGGAAGTTGCCTCCAAGGGCATCACGGTCAACACCATTTCACCCGGTTACATCGGCACCGACATGGTCCGCGCGATGAAACCCGAGGCGCTCGAGAAAATCGTCGCGACGATTCCGGTCGGCCGGCTGGGCTCGCCCGACGAGATCGCGTCATTGGTCGCATGGCTCGCGTCGGACGACGCTGCATTCGCGACCGGCGCGGATTTCTCCGTCAATGGCGGCCTGCACATGTTCTGAATGAGGGGCCAGGCAGGATGAAAACGCGCGCAGCAATCGCCTGGGCGGCGGGAAAGCCGCTCGAAGTCGTCGACGTCGAGCTCGACGGCCCGAAAGCCGGCGAAGTACTCGTCGAGATCAAGGCAACCGGCATTTGCCACACGGATGAATTCACACGATCCGGAGCGGATCCGGAGGGATTGTTCCCGGTCATCTTCGGTCACGAGGGGGCCGGCGTCGTCGTCGATATCGGAGCCGGCGTGAAGTCGCTCCGGAAAGGCGACCATGTCATCCCGCTCTATACGCCGGAATGCCGCGAGTGCAAGTCCTGCACCTCACGCAAGACCAACCTCTGTACGGCCATCCGCGCGACCCAGGGCAAGGGCGTGATGCCCGATGGCAGCAGCCGGTTCTCGATCGGAGGCAAAGTCGTTCATCACTACATGGGCTGCTCGACCTTCTCCAATTACACAGTGCTGCCGGAGATCGCGCTCGCGAAGATCCGCGAGGATGCCCCATTCGAGAAGGTCTGCTACATCGGCTGCGGCGTGACGACCGGCATCGGCGCGGTGATCAACACGGCGAATGTCGAGCCGGGCGCGAACGTCGTCGTATTCGGGCTCGGCGGAATCGGGCTCAACGTCATCCAGGGTGCGCGCATCGCGGGCGCCAACAAAATCGTGGGCGTCGACATCAATACTCGCCGCAAGGCGCTCGCCGAGCGCTTCGGCATGACGCACTTCGTGAACCCGAAGGAAGTGGAGGGCGACATCGTCGCGCACCTCGTGGCGCTGACCGACGGTGGCGCGGACTACAGCTTCGAATGCGTCGGCAACGTAGAGCTGATGCGCCAAGCGCTCGAATGCTGCCATCGTGGCTGGGGCGTGTCCGTGATCATCGGCGTCGCGGGCAGCGGCCAGGAGATCAAGACCCGGCCGTTCCAGCTGGTGACCGGCCGCGTCTGGAAGGGCACGGCATTCGGCGGGGCGCGCGGACGTACCGACGTGCCGAAGATCGTCGACTGGTACATGGAAGGGAAGATCAACATCGACGACCTGATTACGCACGTGATGCCGCTGCCGAAGATTAACGACGCCTTTGATCTCATGCACAAGGGCGAGTCCATCCGAAGCGTCGTGACATTCTGAACTCGAACCAAGGAGAATAAATCATGGCAGTCAAAATCCATCCGTCCGTGGACAACGGCGTCAAGCCCGGCACCAAGGGCTTCAAGGGCGGCAAGCTCAGCTGCAAGTGCGCTTCCAACCCGGTCGAGGTGACGCTCGCGAGCGACGTCGCCTTCAATCATGCCTGCGGCTGCAGCAAGTGCTGGAAGCCGGAAGGCGCGCCATTCTCCGTTGTCGCAGTCGTGGGCCGCGACAAGCTCTCCGTCACTGCCAATGGCAACAAGCTCGCGGTCGTCGACCCGAGCGCCGCCATCCAGCGCTACGCCTGCAACGGCTGCGGCGTGCACATGTACGGCCGCATCGAAAACAAGAACCATCCTTTCTACGGGTTTGACTTCGTGCACGTCGAGCTGTCGAAGGACAAGGGCTGGGCGGCGCCGGAATTCGCGGCGTTCGTGTCCTCGATCATCGAGACCGGCAGCGCGAAACCTGGCGAGATGGGCGCCGTGCGCGCGCGCTTGAAGGAGCTTGGCCTCGAGCCTTACGACTGCCTGAATCCCGCACTGATGGACGCCATCGCCACGCATACCGCGAAGGCGAAAGGCGTATTGGCTGCCTGAATCAAGGAAATAGCGATGAGCAAAGTAGTCTGTGTGCTGTACGACGACCCGGTAACGGGCTATCCGAAGAAATACGCGCGTGACGACCTGCCGAAACTCACGCATTACCCGGGCGGCCAGTCGTTGCCGACGCCGCAGGGCATCGACTTCAAGCCGGGCGCATTGCTTGGCAGCGTCTCCGGCGAGCTGGGCCTGCGCAAGTTTCTCGAGTCGCGCGGTCACAAGCTGGTCGTGACTTCGGACAAGGATGGCCCGAACAGCCGCCTCGCAAAGGAGATCGTCGATGCCGAAATCCTGATTTCCCAGCCGTTCTGGCCCGCTTATGCGACCGCGGAATTGATTGCGAAGGCGCCGAAACTGAAGCTGATCGTCACTGCCGGCATCGGGTCTGACCATACGGACCTGCAGGCGGCCATGAACCGCGGCATCACGGTCGCGGAAGTCACGTACTGCAACAGCATCAGCGTGTCCGAGCACGTGGTGATGATGATCCTGTCGCTCGTTCGTAATTACATCCCGTCGCACGACTGGGTCGTGAAGGGCGGCTGGAACATCGCGGACTGCGTCGAGCGGTCATACGACGTGGAAGGCATGAATGTCGGCACCGTCGCCTCGGGCCGCATCGGGCTCGCGGTCCTCCGCCGCATGAAGCCATTCGACGTCAAGCTGCATTACACCGACCGGCACCGCCTGCCGGATTCCGTGGAGCACGAACTCGGCGTGACATTCCACCAGAATGTCGAGTCCATGGTCCGGGTCTGCGACGTCGTCACGATCAACTGCCCGCTGCATCCGGAAACGGAGGGCATGTTCAACGACGCGCTGATCGCGAAGATGAAGCGGGGCGCCTACATCGTGAACACGGCTCGCGGCAAGATCTGCGACCGCGACGCGATCGTCCGCGCCTTGAAGAGCGGGCAGCTCGCCGGTTACGCGGGCGACGTCTGGTTCCCGCAGCCGGCGCCGCGCAATCATCCGTGGCGCACGATGCCTCACGAGGGCATGACGCCGCACATCTCGGGTTCTTCCCTGTCGGCCCAGGCGCGCTATGCGGCGGGCACGCGCGAGATCCTCGAGTGCTACTTCGACAGGCGGCCGATCCGCAGCGAGTACCTGATCGTGGACCGCGGCCAGCTCGCCGGCACGGGCAAGCACTCCTACAGCGCGGGCAATGCGACGCGCGGCTCCGAGGAGGCTGCGAAGTTCAAGGCAGCCCCTGTCGCGCAGGTGGCGGCGAGGAAGAAGCCGGCGTCACCGACGGCAAAGAAGAAGTCGAAGCCGAAGGCCCGGAAGAAGAAGTGAGCGGCCGGCGCCGCGCCGGCGGGACGCATTGACCCGATGACCGCGGCGCCGGAATTGATCTCCCGCCACGGCGCCTTTGGCGGCGCCGTGAGCTTCTACCGCCACGATGCGCAGGAAACCGGCTGCGCGATGAAGTTTGCGGTGTTCATGCCCCCGCAGGCGGAGCGGCGCCGGGTGCCCGTGCTCTGGTATCTCGCCGGTCTCACCTGCACCGAAGAGACCTTCATGATCAAGGCGGGCGCGCAGCGCGTCGCGGCCGAGCTCGGTCTCGCGCTCGTCGCGCCCGACACGAGTCCGCGCGGCGTGCCGCTACCAGGCGACAGCGACTCCTGGGATTTCGGGATTGCGGCCGGCTTCTACCTCGACGCAACCGAAGAGCCCTGGTCACGCCACTACCGGATGAATTCCTACATCACGCAAGAGTTGTCGGCGCTCGTCGAGCAGAATTTCCCTGTCGACCCGAAGCGCCAGGGCATTTTCGGGCATTCGATGGGAGGCCACGGTGCGCTGACCCTCGGGCTCAGGAACCCGGAACGCTATCGTTCGATCTCGGCCTTCGCGCCGATTGCGGCGCCGATGCACTGTCCCTGGGGACAGAAGGCGTTCACCGGCTATCTCGGCGGGGATCGCGAGCGCTGGCGCGATCACGACGCTTGCGAGCTGATTCGCGCGCTGTCCACTGTGACCGGCCGGCCGCCCCTGCTCGTCGACCAGGGCCTGTCGGATCAGTTCCTCGAGCAGCAGTTGATGCCGGAGCGCCTCGAGCAGGCCTGCAAGGATGCGGGCTACCCGCTGACGCTGCGCCGCCAGCCGGGCTACGACCACGGCTATTACTTCATCTCGACATTCATGGAAGACCACCTGCGCCATCACGCACGGGCCCTGCTTGGCTGAGGTAGTCAGGGCCGTTCACCGGTTGAGCAGCTTCAGGATCGCGCGGAACTTGCGGCCGTAGGGCGGCAACAGCAGGGACGAGGCGCTCCAGCGCCCGTCGATGAAAACCGGCTTCAGCTTGGAAAACGTGTCGAATCCCGCCCGCCCATGATACTGGCCCATCCCGCTCGGCCCGACGCCGCCGAATGGCAGGTCCTCCTGCACGACGTGAAACGCGGTGTTGTTGACCGTCACCCCACCCGAAACCGTGCGGGTCAGCACGGCCTCGAGATCGCGGTCGTTGGCGCCGAAATAGTAGAGCGCGAGCGGCCGTGGCCTCGCATTGACCCAGGCGATCGCTTCATCGATCGCGCCGTATCCGACGACCGGGAGGATCGGGCCGAAGATTTCCTCCTGCATGACACGCATGGAATCGGAGACATCGGTCAATGCAACCGGCGCGAGACGCCGGCGTTCGGCATCGGTCGGCTCGTCGTGGAGCCGGTGGATCGAGGCGCCGAAATTGCGTGCATCGTCGATATACCCGGCGAGACGGCGGAACTGCCGATCGCTGACGATCGAGGTGTACTGCGGATTGGTTGCCAGCACCGGGTAGAACGCATGCGTGGCGGCGCGGCAGCCTTCGATGAACCGGTTGACGAGCGCGTTGGGCACGAGCGCGTAGTCGGGTGCGACGCAGGTCTGGCCGGCGTTGATCAGCTTGCCGTACATGATCCGGCGCGCGGATTCCTCGATGTCGAATCCCGCGGTGACGATGGCGGGCGACTTGCCCCCGAGTTCGAGCGTGACCGGCGTCAGATTCGCGCTCGCGGCCTTCATCACTTCTCGGCCGACCTGGGTCGAGCCCGTGAACAGCAGGTGGTCGAATGGCAGGGCGGCGAATGCCTTTGCGACCGCGGCTTCGCCATTGAAAGCCGCGACTTCCTCGGGCGCAAAGGCCCGCGCGACGATCGACTCGAACAGGGCGCCGAACCGCGGCGTGTGCTCGGACATCTTGAGCATCGCGCGGTTGCCGGCGGCAAGCGCCGCGGTCAGCGGCGACACCGCGAGGTAGAGTGGATAGTTCCAGGGCACGATGATGCCGACGACCCCGAGCGGCTGGCGCATCAGGCGCGCGCGTCCTGGCAGGCTCCACCAGGCGACGGAACGCCGTTCGGTGCGCATCCAGCCGCGCAGGTTCCGGCGAGCATGCGAAATTCCCTGCAGGCTCGTGAACTGCTCGAGCAGCTCGGTCTCCTCGCTGGCGCGCATGCCGAAATCCGCGGCGATCGCATCGCGAATTCCGGCCGCATGCTCGCGCAGCATGCGCCGCAGCCGGCCGAGGCGCTCGCGCCGGATTGCATGGGAAGGATCGGGCGCTTTGGCGAAGGACTGGCGCTGCAGTTCCAGCACCTGTGCGAGCTGCGCCGGATGGGCAGCGAGCCGGGCCGGTTCGTGTGCCGTGGCCATCGAGGGTATTCTAAGCGGATAATTGCGCGGCCTGACTGGCTCTAGGGGGACGAGTGAGAATCGGTTGTCCGAAAGAGATCAAGATTCACGAATACCGCGTGGGCCTCGTGCCGGCGGGCGTGCGCGAACTGGTGACCGCCGGTCACGAGGTCATGGTCGAAACGAATGCCGGCGCGGGTATCGGCATCAGTGACGATGCGTATCGCGGCGCCGGGGCTAGCGTGCTGCCCGACGCGCAATCGGTCTTCGCGAAGTCCGACCTGGTGGTGAAAGTGAAGGAGCCCCAGCTAGCCGAGTGCGCGCTGTTGCGGCACGGCCAGATACTCTTCACCTACCTTCACCTCGCGGCGGACGCAGAGCAGGCGAAGGCGCTGGTGAAATCCGGCGTCACGGCGATCGCATACGAAACGGTGACTGCAGCGGACCGGTCGCTGCCGCTCCTGACGCCGATGAGCGAGGTCGCGGGCCGCATGTCGATCCAGGTCGGCGCAAGCGCGCTTCAAAAGGCGCATGGCGGCTTCGGCGTGCTGCTCGGCGGGGTGCCGGGCGTCGCGCCTGCGCGCGTCGTCATTCTCGGCGGCGGCGTCGCAGGCACGAACGCGACGCAGATGGCCGTGGGCCTTGGCGCCCAGGTCACCGTCGTCGATCGCTCACTCCGTCGCCTGCGTGAGCTCGATGTACAGTTCGGCAGCCAGATCGAGACCGCCTACTCGACGATAGAAACCGTCGAACGCCTCGTGATCCAGGCCGGACTCGTGATCGGAGCCGTGCTCGTGACGGGCGCGGCGGCGCCCAAGCTGGTCACGAGGGCGATGGTCGGGCGCATGGAAAAAGGCGCCGTGCTCGTCGACATCTCGATCGACCAGGGCGGTTGCTTCGAAACCAGCAGGCCGACGACGCACGCGGACCCGACCTATGTCGTCGATGGCGTCGTGCACTACTGCGTCACCAACATGCCGGGCGCCGTGCCGCGCACGTCCACCTTCGGGCTCACCAACGCGACCCTGCCCTACGTCCGATCGCTCGCGGACAACGGCTGGCAGAAGGCGCTCGCCAGGGATGCGGGTTTTGCGGCGGGGCTGAATGTGCACGAGGGCTCGATCACGCACGAAGCGGTTGCCCGCGATCTCGGGATGCCATACAAGCCGCTGGCGTCGTAGTCGCGGCGACGAGCGCGGACTTGGCGGCCGACAGCTTCGATCTCACCGGACGAGTGGCGCTCGTCACGGGCGCGAGCCGTGGAATCGGCCGGGCGATAGCGCTCACGCTCGCGCGCCATGGCGCAACGGTCGCGGTCGCCAGCCGAAAACTGGAGAGTTGCGAGGCGGTCGCTCGCGAGATTCGCGCCGCGGGTGGCAAGGCTTCGGCGCACGCCTGCCACATCGGCGAGCCGGCCGAGATCACCGCGACGCTGGCCGCGATCGACGCGCGCCACGGCCGCATCGACATCCTCGTCAACAACGCAGCCACCAATCCTTATTACGGTCCCTCGATCGACATGGACCTCGGAGCCTGGCAGAAGACCGTGGACGTCAACATCCGTGGCTATTTCTGGACCTCGATCGAGGCGGCTCGGCGAATGCTCGCGCAAGGCAGAGGGGCGATCGTCAATGTCGCTTCGGTCAATGCCTTCAGGCCGATGGACGGCCAGGCCTGCTACTCGCTGACCAAGGCCGCGATCGTGAACATGACACAGGGCCTTGCGAAGGAGTGGGCACGGCAGGGGGTGCGGGTCAACGCGCTCGTACCGGGCCTGGTAGAAACGAAATTTGCGGCCGCAATCCATGAGAACGAGAAATTGCGCGGAGCGTTAGAGCGCCTCGTACCGATGGGCCGCATTGCGCAACCCGAGGAGATGGCGGGCGCCGTGCTGTATCTCGTTTCCGACGCCTCGTCCTACACCACGGGGAGCTGCCTGACCGCCGACGGCGGCTGGCTCGCCTGAGCCGCCGGGCGGCCGTTCAGCCGCCATTCATCCGGGCCAAAGCAGGGTATTCGGGCTGATTGCGGACCGGCGCCGGGTGCCGTATAGATACAGGTCTCCGAAAGGAGCGAGGAATATGAGCATGTGGAAACGTCCCTGGCCGGCCATCGCGCTCTCGAGCCTGGTCGCGGGAACGCCGGCGTTTGCCGACAACCTGCTCACGTCGGCCCAGGACCCGCCCGTATCGGCCGAGCGGCCGATGGCGGACGAGAAGTGCATCGAGCGCTGCGACACCCAGTCGGACCAGTGCATGCAGAGCGCGGAAGGGGACTCCGGCAAGCTCCAGGTCTGCGACGACAAATACAGCGAGTGCCTCAAGGCCTGCGAAGGCGCCTGAGCAGCTTTTCCTGATGCTGGACCGGCCGTTCTGGCCTCTCCGGGTTGAAAAACGCCACTTTTCGTATATATTGCGCAGCCCCGCGTGTGCGGGCTTTGTTGCGAAACTCATTGTTTTCTCTAGGAATTCCCTGGAATGAAAGAGCGCAATGACGAATCGTTCGATCTCGAGGACGAATTCCTCGGGGAGACGCCAGCCGAGCAGGATGGCGATCTCGACCGGCTGATCGTGGTCGAGCGCCGGCCGAAAGGCCCGAAGCGCCCGGTCCAGCAGTCAGCCTGGAGCAAGGTGGAAGACGTCCTCGCCGAGAAGCGTCTCCAGCGCGAGCTCGCGGAGTTCAACGACGTCGACGAAGCCTGAGCCAGGCGCACCGCTTGCCGTCGGTGCGATGAAAGGCCGCAATCCGCCGGGACTGCGGCCTTTTGTTTTACCACGCCGTCAACCGAGAATCCACGGATGAGCGGGAATCGAGAATCGCCCTGGTGGCGTGCGCGGCGGAGTGATCTGCTTGCGCTGCTCGGCGAGCGCGATTGCGCTTATGTGTATGACATCGCCACCATCCTGGCGAATGCGCGCGACCTGCGCGAGATGCATTCGATTTCCCGGATCCTGTATGCCCTGAAGGCGAATCCTCATCCTGAGGTCCTTCGCGCGGTCGATACGGCCGGCTGCGGATTCGAGTGTGTTTCGCGTGCCGAAGTCGAGCGCGTCCTCGAAGCCGTCCCGGGCGTCGCTCGCGAGCGAGTCCTGTTCACGCCGAATTTTGCGCCGCGCGCCGAATACCGATGGGCGCTCGATCGCGGATTCAGGGTCACAGTCGACAACCTCTATGTGCTGCGAGCCTGGCGCGGGATGTTCGAGTCACACGAGATCTTCCTGCGCCTCGATGCCACGGCTGGATTCGGACATCACGAGAAAGTCCGCACCGGAGGTCATCATTCCAAGTTCGGTGTGCCGCCGGAAGAGTTCCAGGAACTGCCGGAGGCGGTTGCTGCGTCCGGCGCCCGTGTCGTCGGGCTCCACGCGCACGGCGGCAGCGGCAACTTCGAGCTCGAGGTCTGGCTCGAGCCGGCGCGGATTCTGGCCGCGCGCGCCGCGGATTTCCCCGGGGCAGGCATCCTGAATCTCGGCGGCGGCATCGGTGTTCCGGAAGATCCAGGACAGGCCCCAGCCGACCTTCGCTCCCTCGATCGCGCGCTCGCCGCGTTCAAGCTTGCGCATCCAGCATTCGAACTGTGGCTCGAGCCGGGCCGCTACCTCGTTGCGACGGCCGGTGTGCTGCTCGCGCGCGTGACGCAGACCAAGGGCAAGGGTGAAAGGCGCTATGTCGGTGTCGCGACCGGCATGAACTCGCTCATCCGGCCGGCGTTGTACGACGCGCGGCACGAAATCGTGAACTTGACGCGGCTGGACGAGCCCGCCGTGCAGACCTGTACGGTCGTGGGTCCAATCTGTGAAAGCGGCGACGAGCTCGGCCGCGATCGCGAATTGCCGCGCTGCGAGGAGGGGGACATCCTGCTGATCGCGAATGCGGGTGCGTACGGCCATGCGATGGCCTCGCACTACAACCTTCGGCCACCAGCCCCGGAACTCGTGATTCCCGCGTGACGGAGGTTGAGCGCAAGCACCTCTGGCAACTCGTCCTGATCAACGCGATCTGGGGATTCAACATCGTCGCCGTCAAGCTGAGCGCGGATCGTTTCCCACCCGTGTTCCTGACCTTCCTGCGATTCCTGATCGTCGGCCTCGTCGTCTGGCCCTGGCTCAAGTTCCGTCGTGGCGAGATGCGCTGGCTGCTCACGGCGGCAACCTGCAGCGGCGGACTGCAGTTCGCGCTGATGTACTCGGGCGTCGCACTCTCGGAGAACATGTCGTCGGTCGCGATCGCCGGACAGCTCGGCGTGCCGTTCGCGACCCTGCTGTCGATCGCGCTGCTCGGCGAACGCATCCACTGGCGCCGCTGGCTCGGCATCGGGATGGCGTTCGTGGGCGTCGTCTTGATCGGCTTCAACCCGGAGGTGTTTCAGTCCTGGTCCGGCCTGCTGCTGATCGTGATCGCAGCTTTCATCGGCGCCGTCGGGCTCGTCGCGATCAAGCGCGTCCGTGAGCTCGAGCCGCTGGAATTGCAGGCCTGGCTCGCCTGGGGCAGTGTCCCAATCCTGCTCCCGTTGTCGATGCTCCTGGAAGAAGGACAGATGGACAGCCTCTGGAACGCCGGTTCGATCGGCTGGGGAGCCTTGCTGTACTCGGCCGTCATGGCGAGCCTCGTCGCACACACGTCCTATTTCGCCTTGATCCGCCGCTACCCGGTCTCGAGCGTCGCGCCCGTGACCGTGCTGACGCCGCTGTTCAGCGTCCTGTTCTCGGTGGTCCTGCTGGGCGACGTGCTCGACTGGCGGCTGACCGTCGGTGGCCTGCTGACGCTTTCCGGCGTCACGGTGATCGTCAGGCGGGAGCGCAAGGCGGCCGCCATCGGGACCTGACGCAACCCCAATCGCGGGGACCGGGCGTTTAGGGTGGTACAAACCCGGAATTCAGGTGACGTATGCCGGCGACATTTGCGGCGAGAGCTTCGCGTCAATCGATCGTCCTGGCCGTGACAGCCGGTTTCCACGCTGGAGTGCTGGTGCTCGTCGCGAGCGACATCGGGCCGCGGATGTTGCGCAACGTCGAGAATGAGCCGACGGAAGTCACGATGCTGCCGCCGCCGCCGAAGCCGATTGTGACCGTCGAGCCAGCCGATCCGGGGCCGCCTGACATCGATTTCCCGGCCGTGCCGGAGCCAGAGGTCGACATTCCGGTCGTGGAAGACAGGCCGCCGCCGCTGGATTTCCAGAACCAGACACAGACGACCGCTGGCAGCGGGCCGGCCGTGCCGGGTGCGGCGACCGCCCCGCGGCTTCGCACGCGCGACATCCGCCTCGCCGCATTGATCAATGCCTGCTATCCGTCCGCCTCGCGGCGCATGGGCGAGGAGGGGCGTGGCGTAGCCCGCATCGTGATCGACGGCCAGGGTCGCGTGGCCCGCTGGGCCGTCGAGCGGTCGTCCGGATTCTCCCGACTGGATGCGGCTATGGACTGCGTGATCAGGCGGCTGGAATTCGTTCCAGGCCGGCGGGACGGGCGCGGTATTGAAGCGACCGCGCTGCTGCCCATCGCCTTTGCACTGGACTGATGCGGCTGGGGCCTGCCGGTGTTTGCTATGCTCAACTGTCGTCGCGAAAGCAGCGACGGGCGGTGCTTGCAGTCGCTTCGGTCAGACGCTAAGGTGATCGTGGCCGGGAATCGGGCGTGCCCATCGGTTCGCCGAGAAGAAATTGGCAGGAGCCGCGGTCCGGAAATCGGGCATGCGACCGGCTAGAACGGACGAGGGGTAAGACAGGTCCGGTATGGCGAACACCTATTCCGCGGGGCGTTCACGCACGACGGCTGTATTCGTCGGCATCGTCGTACTTCATGTGGTCTTTTTCCTTGCGCTCAGGGCCGGTCTGGTTCGCTCGCCCATCCAGATCCTCGAGGATTATTCGATCGTCGACCTGCCGCCGCCGCCGCCGCCGGAAGACCTTGACGAGCCGCCGCCGCCGCCTCCCGTGGATGTGCCGCCGCCCGTCGTTCCGCCGCCGCTGATCGAGCTGCCGGCCTTCGAGGGCCCGAGCAGCGCGATCACCGCCAAGGTCCAGGAAACGCCGCGGCCACAGCCGCAGACGCCGGCCCGCCAGGTGCAGGTCACCCCGCCGCGCATCAAGGCCCGGGGCGATCGCGTGAGCGCCGCCATCGCCGCCTGTTATCCGTCCGCGTCGCGCCGCCTGAGCGAAGAAGGCCGTGTGGTCGTCACGATCACCATCGGAGCGGGCGGCAAGGCGGGCGCGTTCTCCGTGGCGCAGAGCAGCGGTTTTCCACGGCTCGATGCAGCGGCAGAATGCGTGCTGCGACGCCTGCCGTTCGAACCGGGCAAGCGCGATGGCCAGCCGGTCGACGCGCAGGCAACGTTGCCCATCCAGTTCAAGCTGGAGTGACGCGACACGAATTGTTCGGAAAGTGTATTCAGTTAGAAGGATTGCAGAATGGATGAAACCACCGCAACTACCGACAACCCATACGGCATCGAGGCGCTCTGGACGACGAGCGACTATGTCGGCAAGGGCGTGTTCGTCATCCTGATCGTCATGTCGCTCTGGTCATGGCTCGTCATGATCAACAAGTGGCTCGATCAGCGCATGCTCCGCAAGGTCGCGAACGAAGCCGAGAAGAGCTTCTGGACGGCGGGGTCCATGAGCGAAGGCATCGCCAAGCTGAAGGGCAAGATGAATCCGTTCCGCGACATCGCCCAGGACGGCCTCCAGGCGGTTGAACATCACCGCAAGAGCTCGGGGCGCGATGTCACGAGCAACATCGAGCTCTCCGACTGGGTCCAGTCGCACATCGACAAGCGCACCAACATGCTTCAGTCGAGCCTGCAGAACGGCATGGTGGTGCTGGCGTCGGTCGGCGCAACCTCGCCATTCGTCGGGCTGTTCGGCACGGTGTGGGGCATTTATAACGCGCTGATCAGCATCTCGATCGCGGGCCAGGCATCCCTCGACAAGGTCGCAGGCCCGATCGGCGAAGCGCTGATCATGACGGCGATGGGTCTCGCGGTCGCGGTTCCGGCGGTGCTCGGCTTCAACGGCCTGCTGCGCGGCAACAAGAACCTGATGGAACGCGCCAACTACTTCGCCCACGACGTCCAGGCGGCGTTGCTCGCCGGATCGCGCGTTTCGAGCAAGTAAGCCGTGGCGATCAAGGTCGGAGGCGACGAGGGCGACCCGATGGTCGAGCCGAACGTCATTCCGCTCGTGGACATCATGCTGGTGCTCTTGATCATCATGATCATCACGGTCCCGGTGATGACGCAGGCGGTCAAGATCGACTTGCCGAAAGAAATTAATCGGCCAACCGAAACGAAGCCGGAGAATATCAATCTCTCGATCGATTTCGACGGCTCGGTCTACTGGAACGAGAACAGCGTCGATCGCAATGCGCTCCTGAACTATGTGCTGGCGGAAGCCGTCAAGGATCCCCAGCCCGAGGTCCATATCCGGGCCGACAAGCGGGCGCGTTACGAGGCGGTCGCAGATACGCTTGCGGTATTGCAGCGGGGAGGCATGCGAAAGGTCGGGTTCATCGCCGAGCCACCCGCCGGTCAGTAGCCAGGGCGGGATCCGGAACAACAAAGGGCCCGCCAATGGCGGGCCTTTTTTATCGTCGGGAATCGCTGAATGGCGGCTGAACCGGCCGATCTATTTTCAATGCCGGAACCGGGAGACCGCAGCGCAGTCCATCAGTACAGGCAACGGGCAGACAGCCGGGCGGGTTTTGGGGTATAAACCCGCCCCGTGCGATGAAGGCGGCAATTCGCCGTCGATGAGGGTGAGACTTATGACACATCGTAAGACGTGGTTGAGCGTACTGGCCGCATCGGGCATTTCACTCATGCTCGCAATTGCGCTCGCGCCAGTCGCGTCTGCACAGAAGCCCGACGAGGACAAGAAGGACGAAGCGCCGGAGGCGGAATACAGCAAGGAATTCCGCAAGCTCGCCGGGCCGGTTCAGGAGGACGTGAACGCGAAGAAATGGCCCGAAGTTCTCGCTGCGCTGCCTGAACTCGAGGCCCTGCCTGAGCCGACGCCCGACGACCGCAAGGCGATCGCGACCTGGAGGCTCCAGGCGACGCAGGGCGTCGGCGACCAGGACGCATTTGCGGCGGCAATCGAGGCCTTCCTTGCCGGGGGGTATGCGGATGCCGAAGCCGTCGGCCAGATGCACCGGCAGCTTGCCGCGCACTACAGCGCGAAGCAGGACAAGGAAAAGACGCTCGAGAACTTCCAGAAGTTCGTAGACGCGACGCCTGACGTCCAGCCCGACGAATACGAGACATTGGGACGCCTGTATCTGCAGGCCGCCAAGAACGCCGAGGGCTGCCAGTATCTCGGCAAGGCGATCGACACGACCGTCGCGAAGAACCAGCCGCCCAAGGAGCTGTGGTTCCAGCTTCGCGACAAGTGCTTCATCGAATTGAAGGACGACGCGGCCCGCCTGACGAACCTCGAGACGCTCGTCGGCTATTTCCCGGACAAGGAGTATTACAGCCGCATCGTCGCCATTTACCAGGCGCAGTCGAAGGACGACCGCACGGTGATGCTGAATGCCTATCGCGTCGCGGTCAGCGACCCGCAAGGCGGTCTCGAAACGGTGGGCGGCTACCTCAATTACGCCGACACCGCGCTCGTTGCGGGCAGCCCCGGCGAGGCGGCGCGGGCACTCGAGCGCGGAATGAAGGAAGGAATCGTTCCAAATGCCGGCACGAACCAGCAGATGCTCACGCAGGCCAAGACGGCGATCGCCTCGGACAAGAAGTCCCTGCCCGGCGAGTCCGCGGCTGCCGCGAAGAATCCCAAGGGTGAAGTGGACGTGAAAGTGGGGCTCGGTTTCTACAGCACGGGCGACTACGCCCAGGCCGTCGAAGCGGTCCGCCGCGGCATCACCAAGGGCGGAGTCGCGCGGCTCGATGACGCGAACCTGCTGCTCGGTGCGGCGCTCCTCGAGCTCGGCAAGCGCGATGAGGCTCGCGCGGCATTCGAGGCCGCGAAGGCAGCGGCGCCGCAGGGCAGTTACCTGGGTCGAATTGCAGCACTGTGGCTTGCGCGCACCGCGCGCACCGATACCGCCCCGACGGCCGGTTGAGCAGGAGAATAATGATGTCGATTTCGTCGATGATCCGGGCCGGCGCGCTTGCCGCCTTCATGACGCTTGCGGTGGCAGGATTCGCGTTCGTCGCGATGCCGGGCGATGCACTGGCCCAGGCCCAGAGCAAGGACGGCTGGCGCAAGGAGCTGGCGGACAAGGTGCAGCAGGCGCAGACCGCCGGACAGAAAGGCAATTACACCGAATCAATCCGCCTGTTGAAGGAAGCCAAGGCCAAGGCTCCGCTGTCGCCCGAGGAAGAGCGCGGCATCAACGAGCTCCTGATCTGGGCCGCGAGCGGGGCCAAGGACCACAAGCTCGTGCTCGCGACGGTGGACGAGCGGCTGGCGACCGGCCGCGTTTCGGGAGCGGATCTCACGCGCAAGCTGCGCCTCAAGGCGACGACGCACTATTCACTGCGCGATTACCGGAACACGATCGCGACCTTCGACAAGCTTCGCGCCCAGGGCGCGCTCACGGCTGACGACCTGACGCTGGTTGCAACCAGCCAGATGCAGATTCGCGACTACGGCAAGGCGACGACCACCCTCGAACAGGCGATCGCGGCCAACAGCAAGGCCGGCCGGAATGCGAAGAATGGTCCACTGCTCGAAATGCTGAACTCGGCGTACTTCGAGACCAAGAACGACGCCAAGCGGATGGAAACGCTGCATCGCCTGATGGCCGTTGCCCCGAAAGCGAGTGTCTTCAAGCAGCTCGCGAGCGCCTACGAAGTCGAGTCCGCGAGGGATCCGGTCTTCATGATCAACGTCTATCGGCTCGGCGCGTCCAAGGGGCTCCTGTCCGGCGATCATTACGTGAAGTATGCGGAGACGGCGCTCGACCTCTCGAGCCCCGGCGAGGCGGTCGCCATGATCGAGAAAGGCATGGCGGCCGGCAGCATCAAGAAAGACGAACGCAACAATCTCCTGCTCAAGGACGCGAAGGCGCAGGTCGATCGCATCAAGGCGACGTTGCCGCAACAGGAAGCCGAGGCAAAAGCGATTCAGACCGGCGAGCCGGAGGCCAAGCTTGCGACTGCGTACTTCACGCTCAGGAACTACCCGAAGGCCAGTGAGGCAGCGAAGCGTGGACTGGACAAGGGCAAGCTGCGCCGTCCCGACGACGTGAACATGCTGCTCGGCATTTCCCTCGCGAACAGCAAGAAGTCCGCGGAGGCGAAGAACGCCTTCAAGGCGGCGGCTGCTGCAAACGGCAAAATACGCGGCATCTCCGATCTCTGGTCCGCGACGACGAGCTGACCCGGGACGTATACAATCCGGGGCGATGTCATCGCCGCAACGGATCGGGATCGTTGAAGTCGGCCCGCGCGACGGCCTGCAGAATGAGGCCGCCGCAGTTTCCACGGCCGTCAAGCTGGAATTCATCCGGCGCGCCGTCGATGCCGGAATCCGGCGCATCGAAGTGGCGAGTTTCGTCAGTCCACGCCGCGTGCCCCAGATGGCCGATGCCGAGGCCATCATGCAGGCGCTGCCGCGCCGCGACGATGTCAGCTACATCGGACTCGTGCTGAACCGCGCGGGCTTCGATCGCGCCGCGGCCGCAGGCTGCCGCGAGATCGGGATGGTCGTCTTCACGACGGACGAATTCAATCGCCGCAACCAGGGTGTCGCGAGCGCGGAATCCATTCGCATCTGGCGCGAAATCGCGGCGGCCGCGCATGCCGCCGGTATCCGGCCTCAGGTCACGATCTCCGGGGCTTTCGGCTGTCCGTTCGAGGGTGAAGTGGCGCCGCATCGGGTTGTTTCGATTGCCCGGGAACTCGCGGACGGCGCTCCATTCGAGATCGCGATTGCGGACACGATCGGTGTCGGCGTGCCCGGCCAGGTGACCGATATTTTCGGCCGCGTCGCCGAGGCGCTGCCCGGCGTGACCTTGCGCGGGCACTTCCACAATACGCGGAACACGGGCATTGCCAATGCTTACGCGGCGGTGACGGCCGGGGCCCAGGTGCTCGACGCGAGTCTCGGCGGTCTCGGCGGCTGCCCCTTCGCACCGGCGGCGACCGGCAATATCCCGACCGAGGACCTCCTCTACATGCTCGGCCGCATGGGCATCGACACGGGTGTCGACCTCGGACGCGCGATCGATACCGCGCGCTGGATCGAGCAGTACGTGGGGCACGCCGTGCCAGGGATGCTAGTCAAGGCAGGCGATTTTCCAGACATACACATGGAAGGAAGCACACGATGACGATCAAGACCGGCGACCGGATTCCCGAAAGCAAGTTGAAGGTGATGGGCACGGATGGGCCGGCGAATGTCGACGCAGCGGAGCTGCTCGGCAAGGGCCGGGTCGTGCTGTTCTCGGTTCCCGGCGCCTTCACGCCGACATGCAGTGCGAAGCACCTGCCGGGATTCGTCGAAAAAGCTCCGGAGCTTCGGGCAAAAGGCGTCAGGAAGATCGTGTGCCTCGCGGTCAACGACGTATTCGTCATGAATGCCTGGGGAAAATCCGCCGGCGTCGGGGACGCCATCGTCATGGCGGCGGACGGAAATGGCGAGTTCTCGCGCGCACTCGGACTCGAGCTCGACGCGCGGGGCTCCGGCATGGGCATGCGCGGCCAGCGATTCGCGCTCGTGATCGAGGACGGCGTCGTCAAACAGGTTCATGTCGAGGCGCCCGGCGAGTTCAAGGTCTCGAGCGCCGAGCACGTGCTCTCGTCGTTGAAGTGATCGCGGGCCCGATTTCCTTCCTGTACGCGGGCCTGCTCGGCCTGCTCCTGATCGCGCTCTCGGTCCAGGTCGTGCTGGCGCGCCGGCGTTACCGCGTGCGGCTCGGTCATGGAACGGAGGAGGGCATGCAGCAGGCCGTGCGGGTACAGGCGAATTTCACCGAGTACGTGCCATTCGCCGTGCTGCTGCTGGTGCTCGCCGAAATCACCGGGCTGCCGGATGCGGCCGTGCACGGCGCGGGCATCCTGCTGGTCCTCTGCCGCGTGCTGCATGCCTTCGGCCTGGCGCAGAGCCCGGGCCTGACATTCGGTCGCACCGCAGGCACCGCGGGGACCTGGATCGTGATCCTGGCGCTGTCGGTCTGGCTCCTGTACGCGGTTACAGCAGCTTCTCGATCTCCGGCAGCAATGTGAAAAGATCGCCGACCAGGCCGTAGTCCGCGACCTCGAAGATCGGCGCTTCGGCGTCCTTGTTGATCGCGACGATGGTGCGGGCATCCTTGATGCCCGTCAGGTGCTGGATCGCGCCGCTGATCCCGATCGCGATATAGAGCTCGGGCGAGATGATCTTGCCCGTCTGGCCCACCTGCATTTCGTTCGGCGCGTAACCCGCGTCGACCGCGGCGCGCGAGGCGCCGACCGCCGCGCCGAGGCGATCGGCGAGGCCCTGGATCAGCTTGAAATTCTCCGCGCTGCCGAGCGCGCGTCCGCCCGACACGACGCGCGCCGCAGTCTGGAGATCCGGCCGGTCGCTGCGGGCCGCGGAAACCGATACGAAGCGTGTCGACGTGGGCAGCGTCACGTCGAGTGCCTGTGTCTCGACGGGCGCCGGTCCGCCTTGCGGCGCCGCCGGCCAGGATGCGGCCCGTACCGTGGCGACGATCTGCCGGCCTGCCGGCGCCTCGACCGTCGCGATGGCATTGCCCGCATACACGGGCCGCCGGAAACGCGTCGCCGATTCGACGGCCATGACGTCGCTCAGCTGCGGCGCGCCGAGGAGCGCCGCGACCCGCGGCATCAGGTCCTTGCCAAATGTCGTCGAGGGGCCCAGCACGAAGCCGTAGCCCTCCGCGAGCCTGGCAAGCTGCGGGGCGAGCACGGCGGCGAGGGCGGGTTCGCTGGCGGGATTCCTGACGAGCAGCACGCGCTTGACGCCCTCGATGGCAGCCGCCGCCGCGGCAACCGCGGCGCCATCCTTCGCGAGGACGGCGATGGTGATCTCCACATCCGGGATCGACGCGGCGCAGGAAACGCACTTGGCGACGGCAGCATTCAATTTGCCGTCCACATGCTCGGCGACGACCAGCACGCGGTTCATGAGGCGAGCCCTTTCTGCTTGAGCGCCGCGACGAGCTCGGCGGCATCCTTCAGCATGACGCCCTTCTGACGCTGTGGCGGCGGCTCGTGCTTCAGCACCTTGAGTACGGGCGCGGCGTCGACGCCGAGGGAAGCGAGCTCGACGATGTCGAGCGGCTTCTTCTTCGCCTTCATGATGTCGGGCAGCTTGATGTAGCGAGGCTCGTTGAGCCGCAAGTCCGTCGTGCAGACAGCCGGAAGATCGACCTCGATCGTCTCGAGGCCGGCATCGACTTCGCGCGTCACGCGCGCTGCTTCACCCTTGATCTCGATCTTCGAGGCGAATGTCGCCTGCGGCCGGTCCCAGAACGCCGCGAGCATCTGGCCGGTCTGGTTGCAGTCATCGTCGATCGCCTGCTTGCCGAGGATCACGAGCCGCGGGCTTTCGCGCTTGACGAGCTCGAGCAGGACACGCGCGACCGCGGCCGGCTCGATCGACGCATCCGACTTGACGAGGATTGCGCGATCGGCGCCCATCGCGAGCGCATCCCGAAGCTGTTGCTGCGACTCTGCTCCACCGATGCTCACCGCGACGACTTCATCGGCCTCGCCGCGCTCGCGCAGGCGGAGCGCCTCCTCGAGTGCGATGGAGTCGAAAGGATTGGCGCTCATCTTGACGCCGTCGGTGACGACGCCTGAGCCGTCGGGACGAACCCGCACGCGCACGTTGAAGTCGATGACCCGCTTGACGGCGACCAGGATTCTTCGCATTCACGAAACTCCGCTGCCTGCGCCGAATGGTATCGGATTCGCGGACGCCTGGCTCGACATATTTTTATTATTCAATTGCTTACGATGTACAATTGATGCGAGTTCGCAGAGGCCGGCTCATTACTGCTGCAGTCTGCCACTGCCATGCGCTACAAAGGCCGCGGGATGTCCACCATCACTCTCGTTCTGCGACGCCTTCTGGGCGCGATACCGACGCTTGCGCTCATCGTCGCGCTTTCCTTCCTGCTGACGCGGCTCGCGCCGGGCGGTCCATTCGACGAGGAGCGATCCCTGCCGCCGGAAATCCGCGCGAACCTCGAAGCGGCCTATGGACTGGACCGGCCCATTCACGTGCAGTTTGGCCGCTACCTGCGCGGCCTGCTGCACGGCGATTTCGGGCCGTCCTTCAAGTTCCGTGACTTCACGGTCGGCGAACTGATCGCCGACGGACTGCCGGTCAGCCTCGCGCTCGGCGCCGCTGCGATGCTGCTCGCGCTCGCGGTCGGCATTCCGGCGGGAATCTGGTCGGCGATCAATCGTGGCCGCGCTGCGGACCGCGTCGTCATGGCCCTGGCAGTCGCCGGAATATCCATTCCGGTCCTCGTGATCGCGCCCTTCCTCGCGCTCGTCTTTGGCATCTGGCTCCGCTGGCTGCCGGTTGCCGGCTGGGTACCGGGCCGGCCATCCGACCTGGTCCTTCCAGTCGTCGCGCTTTCGCTCCCGGTGATCGCCTATGTCGCCCGCCTCATGCGCGGAAGCCTGCTCGAGGTCCTGCGCGCGCCCTGGATACGCGCGGCGCGCGCACGCGGCCTCGGCGAGCGCGCAGTCATCCTGCGTCATGCATTGCCGGCCGCATTGCTGCCGGTCGTCAGTTACGCCGGTCCCGCTGCCGCCGCCGTACTCGCCGGTTCCCTGGTGGTCGAGACGCTGTTCGGGCTGCCCGGCATGGGCCGTCATCTCGTGCAAGGCGCGCTGAACCGCGACTACACGCTCGTCATGGGCATGGTCATCGTTTACGCCGCACTCATGATCGCGCTCAACCTGATTGCCGATCTCGTCTACGACTCGCTCGACCCGCGCATTCGCCGAGAGCGCCGGCTGTGAGCAGTGGTCTCTGGCGCGAGGCGCGGGGCGCGTTGCGTGGCGACCGGCTTGCGATGGTGTCCGCCGTTCTCCTTGGCGCCCTTGCACTGGCTGCCATCGCTGGCCCGTCATTCGTCGACTATCGCGAAGACGAAATCGACTGGTCGCACATGGCGGCCCCGCCGTTCGAAGCTGCGGGACACTGGCTCGGCACCGATCGGCTCGGCCGTGATCTCCTCGTACGGACGCTGCACGGGCTTCGGGTTTCACTCGCGATCGCGGTCGCGGCGACGCTCGTGAGCCTCGTCATCGGCGTCGCCTGGGGCGCGGTCGCCGGATTCCGGCGCGGGCGTACCGACGCATTGATGATGCGATTCGTCGACGTGCTTTATTCCCTGCCGCAGGTCTTTTTCGTGATCATCCTGACGGTCGTATTCGGGCGCAGCCCGATGACCCTGCTCGTTGCGATCGGCGCCTTCGGCTGGCTCACCATGGCGCGCATCGTCCGGGGCCAGGCGCTTGCGCTTCGCGAACGCGAGTTCGTCGATGCGGCGATCGTCGGCGGTTCGGGGACACTGCGAATCGTCAGGCGGCACATCGTGCCGAACCTCATGGGACCGGTCATCGTGTATGCGACCCTGACCCTGCCGCAGGTGATCCTCGTCGAAAGCTTCCTGAGCTTTCTCGGCATCGGCATCCAGGAGCCGCTGGCAAGCCTCGGCAACCTGATCGCGGATGGCGCGGCCGAGATGGAAACGGCGCCATGGATGCTCGCGGTGCCGGCGGCCTGCCTGATGCTCGTCGTCTTCTGCTTCAACTTCCTGGGCGATGGCCTCCGCGACGCTCTCGATCCGAGGGATCGATGACGGCCTTGCTCGAAGTCCGTGCCCTGACGGTCGATTTTGCGGCGACGCCTCCGGTCCGCGCGGTCGACAGCGTCGACCTCGCGATCGCCGCGCGGGAGAATGTCGCGATCGTCGGTGAATCCGGTTCGGGCAAGAGCCAGCTTCTGAACGCCTGCACGGGACTGCTCGCGGCGAATGGCCGCGCCACGGGTTCCGTGCGCTTCGAAGGCGTGGAACTCCTGGGTCCCGGCGATCGCGCAGCCGCGGTGCGCGGCCGCGGCATCGGATTCGTGTTCCAGGACGCCGGCGGCAGCCTGACGCCGCATCGCCGGGTCGGCGAGCAGCTCGCGGAAGTCGCGAGCGCAGCGCGCGGCCTCGCGAACGATGCGGCGGCGGCCGAATCGCGGCGCCTGCTCGACTGTGTCCATCTGCCGGATGCCGGGCAGAGGCTCCGCGAGTACCCACACGAGCTCTCCGGCGGCATGCGCCAGCGCGTCGCGATCGCGCTCGCACTCGCCGCGCGTCCGCGGCTCCTGTTCGCGGATGAGCCGACGACCGCGCTCGACGTCACCGTCCAGGCCGAGATCCTCGCGCTGCTCGCCGCGCTCTGCGGCGAGTTCGGCATGGCGCTCTTGCTCGTCACCCACGACCTCGGCGTCGTCGCCGCGCTCGCGGACCGGATCGCAGTCATGCAGGCAGGCAGGTTCGTCGAGATGGCCCCGGCCGCCGAATTCCTGCGCGGCCCGAAGCATGCCTACAGCATCAGCCTGCTCGCCGCCGTGCCGACCCTGGCGGACCTGCGATGAGCCTGCTCGAGCTTCGAGGCGTCACGGTTCGCTACCCCCGGCCGGGCGGATCGTCGCGCGAACTCGCCGCGGTCGAGAGCGTCGACATCACGATCGGGGAGCACGAGATGCTTGGCCTCGTCGGTGAGTCCGGCTGCGGCAAGACGACGCTCGGCCGCTCGATTCTCAGGCTCGTTCCACTGACGGCGGGCGAGGTTCGCTTTCGAGGGCGGCGCATCGACGCACTCAGCCAGCGCGAGTTCCGTCCGCTGCGGCGCGAAATGCAGTGCGTCTTCCAGGACCCGCACGCCAGCCTCGACCCGCGCATGACGATCGCCGAGAGTGTCGCCGAGCCATTGCGTGCGCTCGAGAGTGGCTCGACGTCGGCGGAACGCGCGGGGAAGGCGCAACTGCGACTCGAAGAAGTCGGCATCGCGGCCGAGCTTGCGCGCCGCTATCCGCACCAGCTGAGCGGCGGGCAGCTGCAACGCGCGGTCATCGCGCGGGCGCTCATCGTGGATCCGCGATTCGTCGTCTGCGACGAGCCCGTGAGCGCACTCGATGTCACCATCCAGCGCCAGATCGTGGACTTGCTCGAGCGCATCCGTGTCGAACGCAGACTCGCGAGCCTGTTCATCAGCCACAACCTGGCGGTCGTCGCGCGCCTCTGCGAGCGGGTGATGATCATGTACCGCGGCCGCATCGTCGAAAACGGCACGCGCCGCCAGATCGCAAATGAGCCGCTACATCCGTATACGCGCGAATTGCTCGACGCCGTGCCCGGAACCGGGCCCGTCGTCTGCCACCTCGACCACCAC
>DAIRVV010000007.1:0-30513 GCA_036802645.1 Steroidobacteraceae bacterium | reverse complement strand
GAACCACCATCCGCCCCAGCCGAGCTCGTAGTAGGCCCACCAGCTTCCAAGTGCGATGCCGATCGTCAGGAACAGCCACGCCGCGAGGGTCCACGGCCGTGTCCAGCGTGCCCAGGCGGCGTCGAGCCTGCCTTCGAGCAGCGTCGCGCAGGCGAACGCGAATGCGACCGAAAAACCGACGTAACCCAGATAGAGGATCGGCGGATGCACGGCGAGCGCGAAATCCTGCAGGAGCGGATTGAGGTCGAGTCCCTCCGAAGCCGCCGGGATCAGTCGCTTGAAGGGATTCGACGTGGTCAGCATGAAGAGCTGGAACCCGATGCTGACGAGCCCCAGGATGCCAAGGACGCGGCTGCGAAATGGAGCTTCCAGGGCCTTGCTTCCTGCCGCGACGGCGAGCGTCCAGCCCGCGAGGCAAAGCGACCAGAGCAGGAGCGAGCCTTCATGCGCACCCCAGACCGCCGCGACGCGGTAGAAGAGCGGCAGCTCCGAGTGTGAATTGGTGGCGACGTACAGTACCGAGAAATCGCGCTGGACGAAGGACCAGGCGAGCGTGCCGAAAGCGAGCGCGGTGAAGACGAACTGGCCGACCACCGCCGAGCGGCTGGCTGCCATCCACGCCGCATTCGCGCGGGCAGCGCCCAGGAGGCCGAACACTGCCTGAGCGATCGACAGCAGCAACGCGAGGATCAATGCGAAATGACCGAGTTCCGGAATCATTCGGAGACCCTCGCGGGAGTCGGCGTATGCAGGGACTCCGCGACTTCAGGCGGCATGTAGTTCTCGTCGTGCTTCGCGAGCACTTCGTCGGCGACGAACTCACCGGAAGCCGCCAACTTTCCGTGCGCGATGACCCCCTGCCCTTCGCGGAACAGGTCCGGGAGCAGGCCTTCGTAGCGGACGGGAATGGAGTGCCTGTAATCCGTCACGACGAAGCGAATCGCGAGCGTTCCTTCCGTGCGCTGCAGGCTTCCCTCGGTGACCATGCCGCCGATCCGGAATGTCCGTCCATCTGGCGCATCGCCGGCGACAACCTGCGAAGGATTGTAGAAATACAGGAGGTTATCCTCGAAGGCGAGCATCGCAAGTGCCGTCGCCGCGCCGACGCCGGCGAGGATCGCGACAACCGCGAGGAGCCTCTTGCGACGCGGAGTCATCGTTCACCCTTCCCCGCGCCGGCGCGACGCAGGGCATGTTCGCGCGCGGCGTCGTGCTGCCGCCGGGCCGCGTACACATTCCAGACGAGCACGATCGCGGCCAGGCTGAAGCAAGGCCACACGAAGGCGCCGTACCCGCCCATGTTCAAGAAATCGATCATCGGCCAATCTCCACCCTGAGCCATGAGGCGTCACGCTCGCGCCGCAGGATCTCGGCCCGCAGCCGGGTCAGGAGCACCGCCCCGAAGTAGAGCGTGAAGCCGAGCAACATGGTCAGCAAGGGCCAGAGCATGTCGGCCGCCATCGAGGGCTTTGCGATCTTCGTGAGCGTCGATTCCTGGTGCAGCGTATTCCACCAGTACACCGAGTAATGAATAATCGGAAGGTTCACCACCCCGACCACCGCGAGCAATGCCGAAGCGCGATCGGCGCGGTCGCGGTCGTCAATCGAAGCACGCAGTGCCATGACGCCCGCGTAAAGGAACAGCAGCAAAAGCTCGGAAGTCAGCCGCGCGTCCCACACCCACCAGGTGCCCCACATGGGCTTGCCCCAGATCGCACCCGTCGCGAGCGCGAGAAAAGTGAAGGAGGCGCCGATCGGTGCCGAGGCCGCCGCAACGGCGTGGGCGAGCTTGATACGCCAGATGAGCCCGATCGCGGCCGCGACCGCCATCGTTCCGTACACGAACATCGAGAGCCAGGCGCTCGGCGCATGGACGTAGACGATCCGGAATGCGTCGCCCTGCTGGTAGTCAGGCGGCGCGAGTACGAGCCCACCATAGAGTCCGGCGGCAATCAGCAGGAATGCAGGCCAGCCGAACCAGGGCGCGAGCCGTGTCGCGATCCGGTAGGCATGCGGGGGCGATGCCAGCTTGTGGAACCAGGTCCAGTTCATGGGTTCACTCCGCGCTGATCCGGAGCGCTGCAGCAACCGCGAGCGGCGTCAATGTCAGCGCCAGCACCAGCATGGCAGCGAGCAGCAGCAATGGCCCGCGCGCGCTGTCTGCATGAATCGACAAGTCGACGGCCCTCGCCCCGAATATGAGCGCCGGCATCGCAAGCGGCAGTACGAGCAGTCCGAGCAGGAGGCTGCCTCTCCGCAGACCCAGCGTGAGTGCCGAGGCGATCGCGCCGAGCGCGCTCAGGACACCGGTGCCGAGTGCCAGCGAAAGCATGAGTGTTCCGACCGCTGCAAATTGCACGCCGAGGCTCGCAGCAACGAACGGCGACAGCAGGACGAGCGGCAGGCCGCAGACAGTCCAATGGGCGAGGCCTTTGGCGAGCGCCAGAACCGCGAGCGGCTGTCCCGAAAGAATCATCTGCTCCAGCGTGCCATCGGCGTGATCGGCACGAAACAGGAGTTCGAGCCCAAGCAGGGATGCCAGCAACGCGGCGACCCACAGTATGCCGCCAGCGATCTGACGAAGCTCGGAGAGGTCGGGACCGAGCGCGAGCGGAAAAAGCGTCGTGACCATCACGAAAAAAATGAGTGGCTGCGCAACCTGGCCCCAGTGGCGCAGCGCCAGGAGCAAGTCGCGGCGATAAGCCAGAAGCGCCCCGTTGAGAATTCCGGTACGGCTGGTCATGGGAGTTCGACCCGGCGCGGGACGTGATTCGGAATCGCGGGCGGTTGATGTGCCGCGATGATTGCAGCACCGCCGCCATCCAGGTGGCGGCCGATGACGGCGGACACGAGTGCGGCCCCTTCAGGATCGAGATTGGTATACGGCTCATCCAGAATCCACAAGGGCGTCGCCGCGAGCAGGACGCGCGCTACCCCGAGGCGCCTGCGCTGGCCCGCGGAAAGGATGCCCGCCGGCTGGTCGTGAGACTCGGCAAGCCCGACTGCGATGAGGGCCGTGACGATCTCACCGGGGCCAAGTCGTCTTCGCAGGCCCGCATCGAAGGCGAGGTTCTCGCGCGAGGTCAGTTCGGGTTTGAGACCTTCGCTGTGGCCGAGATAACTGAAGCTTGCACACCATTCGTCGCGGTGCTCGCGCGTCGGCGTCCCGTTCCATTCGACCGTGCCTTGCTCGGGGGTCAGCAGTCCCGCTATGACACGCAGAAGCGTCGTCTTGCCGGAACCATTCGGACCCAGGACGTGTACACAGTCGCCCGCGGCCGCCTCGAGCCCAACGCCCGCAAGCACCTCGCGATCGCCGCGCCATACGTGGATGTCTCGCGCGGAAATGCCTGAAAAATTAATCGGTTGCAATGGGAATATTCACCGGCCTCTCAGGTCGCGCGGACTATACCAGAAGGCCCCGAACAGGGCCCCGGGCGGGGTCACAGACCGGCGGTCCGTATACTCGCGGCATGAAGCCGTTCAACCGCGCGGCACTCGTCGCGACTGCCTTGTTGAGCGCCTGCGGAGGCGACAAAAACACCAGCGAGACGGCGGCCGCGCCGCCGTCAACGAGTGAACCAGATTCGATGGCGCCCTCCCCGACCGTGGCTCGCGGCGATTTGCCGGATACGAGTGACGTGGGTCCGATGGTCCTGGCAAAAATCAATGCGAACCCGAAAATCGATGGCAAGGCGACGCTCATGCAATTCCGCCAGAAGTCCGTTTCGACGCAACCGCTCGGCGACAAGATGAAATCGGCCGTCGTCGAGTTCGAAGGCGTCGTGACATTCAGCAGCGATGTCTCCTGGAGCTGGCAGGGACCCACCAGGGCCGGCGAGCCGCAGAAGTTCGAGGCGCGAGCCGAGTACCTCGACAATGGACAGGGTTGGCGGCTCGTCGAGCCGCTCGGTATCTACCCGCTCTAGAGAAATCGCTCAGCCCCGCGACGGGTAGCGCTCGAATACCGGCAGCTCGTGCGCATTCTCCATCCAGGAAATCCGCTCCGCCGCCTGCACGTGAATCTTCGGCGCGATCGCAGTCGGATCGTCGAGCGTCGCGGTCTGGATATCGACGATTCCAGGCAGGTTCACGGAATTGCAGTAGTAGAGGCCCGAGCCGCAATCCGGGCAGAAATACCTGCGGCCGTGATCGGACGAGCGGTACACCTTCGGCTTGCCCTGGAGAATCTTGAAGCTGGCCTCAGGAAACGCGGTCCAGCCGACCACAGGCGCCCCCGCACTCCGCCTGCAATCCCCGCAATGACACAGCGCTGAATAGACCGGCTCACCGCTGATCTCATATCGGACTGTGCCGCAGTGACAATGACCCTTCAGCATTGCAAACCTCGCCCTGAAACGTGGTTTCCGAGTGACAATACTCGATTATCGCCCGTCGGACTTGGGCGGAATCGGGACGAATATCCGCCACGCATCCTTGGGATGCATGATCGCCCAGAATGGTGCGGCGATTCCTCCCCAGGCGTCCTGGCTCACGTCACGCATCGGCGCGAGTACGGCAGGCGCTGTCACGATGACCTCGTCATCGTCAATGGGTACGGTCAGGACCTCACCCGTTTGAATCTCGTAACTGCGGACAAACGCGCGCAGTTCAGACTGGGTCAAAAGCAGATTCAGAGACTTGCTGGCAGGACTCGTCGCAGCGATCGACTCCACGTGGTTCGTCCTGGGGAAGTCAGAGACGGGGTTGTCCAATCGCTCCTCGTCGTATGCTTGCCCGACTCCGGCCAACAGCAGGCCCAGGAGCGCCTTGCCGAGGTATGGGCGCTGACGTCCACCGATCCGGCGAACTTCTTCCCGCATCGACTCAAAAGCTTACTCCTTTGCTCCCGATGGGCGAAAAGAGTGGGTTCAGCAGCGAGTCAATGAAGTGGTGCTCCGGGCAGGAATCGAACCTGCATGGCCTTGCAGCCAACGGATTTTACGAGCGCCACCTTGCGCACTGCGGCGCACAACGACGCATAGCGCCTAAGCCTAAGTTGCTGACTCCGCGAAGTGACCCTGTCTTTCTGCTGGGTTCGTGTCGAATGCCCCCACTAGCCACGACCAGGCTATTGCTTATGTAAGCGCACGATTGAGTTGCAACCACGAAGGCGTAATAGTTGATCGGAACGGGCGAGCAGTTGCGAGTTGTACGCCCATGTGAACGTCCAAGCGGACACGCTATGACCCGCGGTCAAGCGGTAACAAGGAGATGACCCGTGCAGCTAATTCAGAGTTTGCTTCTTCGCCTGATAGTTCTAGGGTCTCTGACGGTCGCAAGTCTGTCGCTTAATTCGGTGGCAACTGCAGCCTGTGTGGACCCGAATACGTGCTACGGCACGGATGTGCTCTCAGCAACAACTACAGGTTACGACAATAGTGGATTCGGCTATCAATCGCTCTACAACAACAGCACGGGTTTCAAGAACACTGCCACCGGGTATCACGCGCTCCATAGCAACACCACGGGCGGCACCAACACTGCCAGCGGAGCTCATGCGCTCCATAGCAATACTACGGGCGGCTCCAATACCGCTGGCGGCACTTGGTCGCTCTACCGAAACACGTCGGGTGACGCCAATACCGCCAACGGCTTTGACGCGCTCTTCGACAACACCACGGGCTATGAAAACACTGCGAGTGGCGCTTGGGCACTGTTCCGCAACACTACGGGCTACTCCAACACCGCAATCGGAGTCGAAGCGCTCTACTACAACACCACGGGCTACTACAACACCGCCAGCGGGCATAAGTCGCTCACCGGTAACACGACTGGCGACTACAACACAGCAAGCGGGTATTACGCGCTTGCCAACAATTTCACGGGCGACAGGAATACGGCTTACGGAGCTTTCGCGTTGCTCAATGCCACGAGTAGCCGCAACGTCGCGTTGGGCGAAAGAGCGGGCTACAACATCACCACCGGCGCATACAACATCATGATTGGTGCCGGACAAAAAGGTAGCGCGACTGATAGCGGCGTGATTCGGATAGGCACCGGCGAGAACCATAAAAAAACCTACATCGCCGGGATCCGGGGCGTGACTACTGGCGTGTCTGATGCCCTCCCCGTTTTCATCGACTCAAGGGGTCAACTGGGGACCATCAGTTCGTCGCGGCGCTTCAAAGAGGATATTCACCCTATGGGGAGTGAGAGCGATCTCCTACTCGCGCTGCGCCCCGTGATATTCCGTTACAAGCAACCCTTTGAGGACGGAAGCAAGCCGGTGCAATACGGCCTCATCGCCGAAGAAGTGGCTGAGGTGTTCCCGGAGTTGGTGGTCTACGGCGAGGACGGCAAACCTGAGACCGTCAGTTACCACCTGCTGGTGACACTGCTGTTGAACGAGTTCCAGTCGCAGACAATCCGCATTGCAGAAATGGAGAAACAGTCGGAAGAGCTGGCGCAGCTCAAGCAGGAATTCGCCAGGATGGCGGAAGTGATCGAGAGACTCGATCACGCACAGATGGTTGCGACCACGCAATAAGTTGTAGACGGAGCGCAGAACCGTTTGGGAGGCAGAATCCAGGCGTAGTGCCGGGGTTCTATAACAGCAAACGGAGGCATGGATCGAACGGCGGACTGTCGCCCAGAGAGTTCGAACAACGACACCAGACGATCGGCACTTAGGTGTCTACGAAATCCTGGTCACCTCAAAGCGATTGATTAGTATGGTGCCCCGGGCAGGAATCGAACCTGCATGGCCTTGCGGCCAACGGATTTTAAGTCCGTAGCGTCTACCCGTTCCGCCACCGGGGCGCGGTGACCTTGATCTTACTGTGCCGGAATCGTGATCAACGCCGCATCTCGGGGTTAAACTCCGCCGTCCATGCGCGACCCGCGCAGCCGAGCGTCGACCGGGGGGCACGATGCGCGAGCAGGCGAACTATAGTGCACCAGGGGCTGCCAGCGACTTCTCGCTTGTCCTGGGCGGCCCGCTGTTCCAGTTGTTTCTGCGTGCCAGGCTTTCCGGCAACGCGCTCGAGCTGCTGCACCGGCGGATCATCGTCCTGGTCCTGGTCGCCTGGTTGCCTCTCCTCGTCCTGTCGTTCTTTGACGGTGTCGCTGTGGGCGATGCGGTCAAGGTGCCGTTCCTGTTCGACGTGGATTCGCATGTGCGCTTCCTGTTGTCGCTGCCGATCCTGATCGCCGCGGAGCTCGTCGTTCATCAGCGGATGCGGGTAGTGGTCGGGCAATTCGTCGGGCAGGGTCTCGTGCCCGATACGATTCGCGCGCGATTCAATCAGGCACTCGAGAGCGCGAAGAAATTGCGCAATTCAGTTGTCGCCGAACTGCTGCTGATCGCTCTCGTCTACGGCGTCGGCATTTTCGTCCTGTGGCGCTACTACATGGTGCTTGACGTGCCCACCTGGTATGCGACGCCGGAAGCAGGCCGCGTGCAGCCGAAACTGGCGGGCTGGTGGTACTTTTTCGTTGGCCTGCCGATCTACCAGTTCATCCTGCTCCGGTGGTACTTCCGCTTCATCGTCTGGACACGGTTTCTCTGGCAGGTCTCCCGTCTCCCTCTCGCCTACCAGCCGCTTCACCCCGACGGCACGGGCGGCATTGGCTTCCTGGCCGGAATTGCGCGGGCCTTCGCACCACTCCTGTTTGCCCAGGGCGCCCTGCTGGCAGGGGCCTTGGCCAACACCATCCTTTACGAAGGCGAGGTCCTGACGTCCTTCTATGTCGAAGTCGTCCTGTTCGCAATTGTCTCTGTCTTTGTAATCGTCGGGCCCCTGCTCGTCTTCATGCTCCCGTTGGCAGCCGCCAAGCGGCAGGGGCTACGCGAATACGCTCAGCTCTCCAGGCAGTACGCCGACGAATTCGCCGAAAAGTGGATCCGCGGGGCGCCGCCAAAAGGCGAGACGCTCGTGGGCAGCGCCGACATCCAGTCCCTGGCCGATCTCGGCAATAGCTATGACAAAGTGCGCAGCATGAGTGTCGTGCCGCTCACCCGTGGCGCCGTGGCCCAGCTCGTGGTCGTTGCCCTGCTACCGCTGATACCGCTGATGCTGACGCTCGTGTCTTTCGAAGAGCTGCTGAAGCGGATCGTGAAGATCCTGGTTTAGCCGATTCCTACTGCTGACGCGCCTGCCCTGAACCGGCTTGCCGCTCGCCCTTGAACCGGCTCTCCGCCGCAATCTGTGACTCCACCTCTTCAAGCGCGTCATTGCGCGTGCGGCTGGGCGCTGTGGCCGGCGCGGTTGAATCGGCTTCCACATCGGCTTTCGGAATCTGGCCCTTCATCGCGCGCAAGGCATCCCGGCCCTCGAGACCAAACAGGCTTCGAACATTGAGATCCGTGGTCGGAAACGGAATTCCGATGCCGTGCCGCCGCAACGCGTTGTCGAGCGCCCAAGTGTAAGCAGCCTTTACCGCGCCTGGTCGCTTCGTCGCCTGCGCATTCAGCCATACGACCAGCTCGAAATTGAGGCTGCTCTCCGCAAATGCGACCAGCCACACTTGAGACTTGCGGCGCTCCTGACCCGTAAGCGTAAACTCAACCTCCGCGGCTGCTTCCAGCGCAGCCTTCTTCACGAGATCCTTGTCGACACCATAGTCGACACCGAACGGCACATGCATCCGGATCATGCTGTCGCCCAGTGTCCAATTCACCACGCGTCCGGTGACGAACTCGGCATTCGGCACCAGGATGTCGATGTTGTCATTGGTCATGATCCGGGTGGCGCGAATCCCGATGTCGGTCACTTCGCCGCGCACACCGGATTCCAGCTCGACGAAATCGCCGACCTTGAGGCTACGGTCGAACAGCAGAATCAGGCCGGATACGAAGTTGCTGAAGATCGCCTGCAGGCCGAAGCCGAGGCCGACGCCGACCGCACCGGCCAGAACGGCGAACTGGGTCAGCGGAATACCCATGAGACCCGCCGCAATCAACACGCCGACCACCACCAATACGTACTTGGCCAGGCGGGATACAGTGTAAATCGCAGGGCGAAGCGCCGGCTGGTGGCTCATCGCATAGCGCGTGAAGCCTTTCTGCATCAGCCTGGAAAGCGCCCATACCGCTATGAGAGTGAGGATCGCCGCGAATATCCCGGCGACATTCAGTTCGAGCCTGCCGACCTGAATGCTGTATTCGAACAGCGATTGGGTGCGCTCAGCGACGCCGTCCATAGACAAATTGACAGTGGAAATCGCGCGAAGTTGCCGGTTTTCGCTGCTATTCCGACGGCTGAATGCGAAACCAGCTGACATTGCCAGTTCCCGTGCCGCAACAGAATCGAGCGGACATCGGGCCGGTGCCGTTACAGGAGCAGCGACTGTGCTTTCGACCAAGCTAGCCTTGGCTGTCACCCTTTCGGGCTTTGCATCATTTGCCTTGCTGGTACCGCCGTCTATCGCCCAAGAGCTCCCGCGCCAGCCTTCCACCACGGTTGAGCCGCAGCAGCCTTCCACCACGACCGCACCGCAGCAACCTTCCACCACGGCCGCACCGCGCCAGCCTTCCACCACGGACGCGCCGCAGCAGCATGTAAGGTCGCCGGTAACGATCAAGTGTCCTAACGGAGACCACTACCAACTTACGACAGGAAGCAATGAAGGCCTGTGCAAGGTCTATGTGAACCTCGGCAGTGTTATCGGTGGCCTATGTACGGATGGCAGCAATTCGGCCCTGCAGTCTTGCTCAACAGGCTGCAAAGATACTGCGGGTTCCGGGGGCTGCGAAAAGCTTGATCCGGCCTCCAGGGACAACGGTGGATGATCAACTGGAGGCTAGGGTCGGAATCGAAGTGGTGAGAATCACTCGCGTTTTGCGCTGCTTTCGCGTGCGCAAATGGTGAGTTACCCCGCCAGTTACCCCCGCTGCCGCGCCACCACCGCCTATCGTTGCAACAGGCCTAAGCACCTGCAGCGTAGCCGTCGCTGTGGCCCGTGTCATATCGGGTGTCGCCCGACGGCCCGCAACCTAGAGTGAGGACGAGCACGGCCCACCTAAGAACCGGCGACCGATTGCTCATTGCTCTTCCTCCCCAAGTCTCGCGCGTGCGCGGCAGCCCAGCGGTGCGCGTGCCGCCTATCCTGCCCCTGCCCCGTCCCACGTCATGCAACGGCACATGCCGGTTCAACGTCACTGTACGTCACTGACTTCACGATACGGTGTACTAGGACATCTACATCTCTCCTCACCCCCTTAGATCTCCTATATGTGATGTCACAACGGATTGGGTAAGGAGCTACTAACTGTCGCTATTTGTGAAAGGACTACTAGGAGATGTGGGTCAGGTACGGCCGGCCGGTGCCGGCAGCGCCGGCTGGACTGACCGGCCCTCGATCAGCAGGCCGCCCGACCGACACCCGGTGGGCGATTCATTCTCGTTTCGAGATGTCGCGAAGCGGACGGGCGCCACCGAGCAGTCGCTGCGTGCCGTAACCTCCGCCTGCAACAGCAAAGCTTCGTCGAACGCGCGAGTATACAAGCTCGGGCTGAGCTTTGTAATGGAGCGCGGGTCAGACTCGGAGCGGCGCGTGGCGCGGACCCGTCCGGACTTGTAGCTGACCTTTCCCCTGAACGCTATTTGGCATCACTGATGTCTACAACTCGTGTGAGATGTGACCGCTAAGCATCTGGCATATCGGTACAAGTCGACGTCAGAGTGACGTTAACTCCGCTGTCCGAGCGATACACGAATAGCTCAACTTGTGATTGCTCTGAAAAATCCTCCAGGCATACTCGCGCGCAAGCTACCTTGGATATTGGCGAGCACACGATGTGTCACCGGCGTCTACGCGCACTTTGGGTCTGACCGAGGACTGGCAAACCGCGAAGGGAGATGAGGTGATGCGAAACACGAGTAACGTTGCGAAGCACTCCGGTGTCCTAGTTCTCGTATTGGCAGTGCTGTTTTTCACAACTCGCCAAGCCGTCGCTCAGTCTACGGACTCGTGCCAGGAAATGCCTGTTGGTTCTGGTACTTGGTACAAGTGGCGGACTTACCCCTCGACTATGGGCGGGCTTACGGAGTACGTATTCAACAGCCAGCTGTTGGCGTGTCTCTATGCGGAACCGTTCTTCTGCGCCGCCGCACCAACGTCAAGCCGGTGTCAGCTTCCCGCGGACAAGCGGCCGTGGCGAGCGCCGGTTCCGACAGAAGGAAACCTGACTTCCTGCATGGCGAAGGCGCCGTACACCATGCAAGCAAGCGGCGTACAGCGCCAACCACAGTTAAACCCGGCGATTCAGTGCCCAGGCAACCCGCAACCGAATTTTCAATCAGTTCCACCAGAAGAGCCTTGCGATAGAGTTGCAAACCCATGCTCACCCGCCAGCGGAGCGAAATACCAGGAGGAAACTGATTACTCGGGACCTACTGGACTCGAATTGAGACGTTCGTACTCGACCGCTCGTTCCTACCAGAGCGCACTGGTTTCGCCTAAGCCTGCATTTGGAAACGCAAGTTGGCTGCACACCTACGAGCGCTCCATGCATCAGTTTGATCCCGCAGTGACGGGCGGCATCAAGTGGGTCGCCAAGCGTCATGACGGCCTCCTTCTGTACTTTGCTGACAATGGCCTCGAGATCCTGAATCGCTCTGACACCGGCGCAGCTTCGATCGTCACACCGCTCGAAGGCAGCAGCGGATGGGACCTTCGACTGACAAATGGTGATGTCGAGAGATACAACGCGAACGGAGCTCTAGCGACTATCACTACGCGCGCCGGCCTCGTAACCACGGTCAGTTACGACATCCAATTGCGAGTCTCTCGCGTCTACAACTCGTATGGCCACGATCTTGACTTCTTCTACGACACAGAGAATCGCCTAAACAAAGTAGTCGATCCAGCTGGCGGCGAGATTCAATATTCATACGACGCTGGCAGCCGTCTGGAGTACATCACCTTTCAGGATCTGACGCAGAGGAGGTACCACTACGAGCACGTCATCGCGAACCTTCTGACAGGGATAACGGATGAAAGCGGCGCTAGGTTGGCCACGTACGACTATGACTCTCAAGGCCGAGTGACACTTAGCGAACACGCCGGCGGAGCCGGAAGGTACGAATTCTCGTATTCCGGCGCCAGCGCACCTTACACAACAATCGTTGAAGATCCGCTCGGCACGTCGCGGACCTATTCAACCGGCAATGTTAACGGCGTCTATAAGCTACAGAGCATTTCCGGGCCAGCGTGCAATTCTTGCGGCCGTTCGCAAGATGTCGACTACGACGCGAATGGCAATGTCTCGCAGCGAACCGATTTTGAAGGCAACGTCACGACTTATATTTTCGGGTTACCCCGCAACCTGGAGGCAAGCCGTACCGAGGCGTTTGGGACGCCTCGCGCCCGCACGATCGGGACACTCTGGCACGCGACGTATCGCATGCCCACCCAGATTGACGAGCCGGGTCGCCGCACGACCTTCACGCATGACGCGGCAGGCAACGTCCTCACTAAGACGGTTCTCGACACAGCCAGCAGCGAGTCTCGGACTTGGACGTATACCTACAACTCGTTCGGGCCCATCTTGACGGAGAACGGACCTCGAACCGACGTCACGGACGTCACGACCAATGCGTACTACACCTGCACAACTGGCACGCAGTGCGGACATGTGAATACGGTGACGAATGCTCTGGGGCATGTGACGACCTACAACACCTACAACGCCCACGGTCAACCGCTCACGATCACGGACCCGAACGGCGTCGTGACGACGCTGACTTACGACGCGCGCCAGCGACTCAAGACACGCTCGGTCGGCGGTGAGCAGACGACCTTTGATTATTGGCCTACCGGTCTCCTCAAGAAGGCGACGCTACCTGACGGTAGTTACCTGCTGTATGGCTACGATGCAGCACACCGGTTAACGGGAATCATTGACTCCGAGGGCAACGCCATCGAGTACACACTCGACGCGATGGGAAATCGAACCAGTGAGGAGGTCTCCGATCCTTCGAGCGTGCTGACGCGGACTCGCACGCGCGTGTTTAACACGCTGAACCAGCTTGCCGAGGAAATCGGGGCCGCTGGCGGACCTTCGGTTACCACCACGTATGGATACGACGACAACGGCAATCTGACGAGCATCGCAGCACCGCTCGGCCGCAATACTTCGAATGACTACGACGAATTGGATCGCCTTACCCAAGTCACCGATCCTGCAAGTGGCACCACGCAATTCGGCTACAACGCCCTCGATCAGCTCATCTCGGTTACGGACCCACGTAGCCTGGTTACGAATTACTCGTACAACGCCCTAGGTGATCTCAAGCAACAGGTCAGCCCTGACACCGGCACCACGAACAACACGTTCGATTCCGGCGGAAATCTGAAAACGTCAACAGATGCGCGAAGCAAGACGGGAACCTACAGCTACGATGCCCTGAATCGCGTTACGAGCCTCGCCTACACCGACCAGACCATCACGTATACGTACGACACCGGCACCAATCAGAAGGGCCGCTTGACGGGCCTAGATAGCGCTGGTGCGACACAGAGCTGGTCGTACGACGC
The DNA here is from genome assembly GCA_036802645.1 of Steroidobacteraceae bacterium. Lineage (GTDB taxonomy): Bacteria > Pseudomonadota > Gammaproteobacteria > Steroidobacterales > Steroidobacteraceae > SCUD01. Next base: position 17,031 of record DAIRVV010000007.1, on the reverse strand, counting down.
GCAAGGGCGCGTCCTGACCAAGACGCAGGTGTCGAACGGGAACACAAAGTCAATCTCCTACCAGTACAACGCAGCCGGGCAGCTGTCGCAGATCACGACCCCAGCGAACAACGTCATCGTGTATGGCTACGCGAACGGCAAGATATCGAACATCACGATCAATGGCACGACGCTGCTCAACAACGTTGTCTATGAGCCCTTTGGTCCCATTGGCGGATGGACATGGGGCAACAGTACGCTCGCGGTTCGCATCTACGACCTTGATGGGCGAATGACGCAGGTCGACAGCGCAGGCCTGCGGACATATGCCTGGGATGATGCAAGTCGCATCACAGACATTTTGGACTTTCAGAACTCGGCACTGAACCAGAGCTACGGATACGACGACATCGACCGATTGACTGGCGTCACCAAGTCTAGCGGCAACCAGTCGTTCACCTACGATGCAAACGGTAATCGCCTTTCCTACGGCGACGGTGGAGCGAGTTCAACCTACGTGATTGCGGGAACCAGCAACCGCCTCACGAGCATCACCGGCAGTCAAGCGCGCACGTATGGCTACAACGCGGTGGGAGCCGTGACGTCTTACGGGTCAATCACATTTGCCTACAGCGACCGCGAGCGACTTAAGTCTGCAACTATCGGCTCAAATACGTGGAACTACTACCACAACGGGCTCGGTGAGCGCGTACGGAAGAAGCTCGCGCCGACCGGCAACCACTACTACGTCTACGACGAGGCTGGGCACCTCATCTCTGAATACAACGGCAATACGCTGATCCAAGAGACCGTGTGGCTTGGCGATACCCCTGTCGCCACAGTGCGCGGCACAAGCGTCTTTTACGTCCACACCGACCACTTGAACGCGCCACGGAAGGTCACGCGTCCATCCGACAATGGCGTTAGGTGGAGTTGGGATCGCGATCCGTTTGGCACGACAACGGTCAACGAGAATCCATCTGGCCTCGGGACGTTTACTTACAACTTGCGGTTACCAGGACAGTTCTACGACTCAGAGACTGGGGTCAACTACAACTACTTCCGAGACTACGATCCGGCAATTGGCCGATATGTCCAGAGCGATCCCATTGGGTTGCGTGGCGGCGTCAACACTTATCTCTATGCACTCGCGTCTCCGACGCACTGGCGTGATTCTTTGGGACTTAAGACTTGTCGATGCACCGCCGATCCGCTAAGCAAGGATCACAAAGTTGAGATAACTTGGTATCTCAGAGCAGATCATGATGTTTCATGCGAATACAGTTGTAGTAAGCCGGACGGACAGATGGAGAATGTCCGAGCTAAACACTTTGAATGGTACTGGGCACGTACCGGCGCTGGTGGTGAAGACTTCGGAGATGAGGGCCTATGCTTGGGTCATTTTGGGCGTGTCCGCTACAGTCAATATGCGACGAGTACCGGGGGAAAGGAGATCTACGATGTTAGTGGATATAACGCCTTCGACCCTGCCAAGTCAGAGTCTGCTGATCTCCGGCGCTGGGCAAAGAGTAATTGCAATGGTTGTGATTAGTTGGCTCGTCACTCTCGTTGCGGTGGCTGCGCTGACCGCTTGCGGTCCAAGACAAGTTGAGTTTGAGATCGCCGATCCTGTTCGGCGGGCGACGTTAGTCGACGAGTTGCAGTCCGCGAAAGTTCCACACACGGTTGATGATCGTGGCTATGTCATTTGTGACAAGACGAGCGCCAAGCGGTGCAACGAGATCTACGAGCAATGGCAGGCAAGGATGAATAGCGGAGGCGAACCTCCCGCAACTTGATTGGGCTTGTACCTTCTAAGCGGAAGGTGATCATCTCCCTGCTCGCAGTCCATGCAAGCGCCGTGACGACGCGCGACGACCGATACATCGCCTAGTTAGCCAACAAACGTCGCCACTGCGAAAGCGCCGACTGAAAACAAGCTGAGAAGGCCATAGAAATAGAGAATGTGCCAGCGCTTACGATTGGCCAGGATGGAAAATACGCGGTGAATCGAGGGGTACTGAAGCTTTCGGCCAAAGCCATGTCTATAGCCCGCGAGCAGAACCGTGCACGACGGGTCAGCCAAGTACTTGTCGATGCGCCGCGATATATCGGTGTTGTGCTCAATAGCCGAATCCTGAAACGATTTGTAGATCAGCTCCAGGTAAATGAAGGCAAACAGCAACGCGAGGTTTGCTAAAGCCAACGCGTCGTGATCTTGAGAAACGGCATAAGCGATCACTGCTGATGAAATGAGCAAAGCCCAGTTCTTGATCCTAAAAATGTGATCGTCGCATTTGTCTATGAATCCGAGAGTTTGCGCGAAATCTTCCTTGAGAACGTCCAGCGGCTGCATTTGTTGCCTATGTTGCCTAAATTCCGCGTTGAGCGGCCGCGGTAGAGCGCGGCCAGCGCGCCGCAGGCGCGATAATGGCCCGCGCGCCTGCGGCGCGCTCAAGCGAGGGGTCAGGCATCAGTATGCGAGCGCTGAGTAACGGGCATCAGTTGGTGCCGGAGTCCGCAGGCGATCACGACTCATGGGAAGATGGCTCGGCTGATCTGCATCCGAACCGCGCCCACCTCTGCCTCCTCCTCGAACGTCATAAGGGCGAGGTGGAGCGGTAGTTCCAATGATTCGGGGTCAATGGTCGCCCGAAGCACGTCTGCCTGGGAATCACTCGTACAAAGAATCATCAAGTCGATGTCGCGCGCATCCGGCTCGTCCCGATCGACGGAGCCGAAGAGGTGCCACTGACTTCCTTCGGCCTTTTCTCCCAGGGACGTTGCGAGTTCGCGAAGCCTGGCTTTCACGCGTTCTCGAATCACTTGGCCAACCGCCTCATCAATTCCCCGAATGTCAGTGCCTCAGCGTTCATCGATTGAGCAGCCTCCTCGGCTTGATCGGTGATTGAGCCATGACTGGATGACTTGACGACGATATCGAAGTCTCCGAATCGGTCCTTGGCGTTGCGCACATCTTCAGCACTCAAGTTATAAGCGTCGACAACCGCGACGGTGAGACCCGAGCCGACTTTGCGTTCAGCTTTGAATACTCTATCAAAAACATACGAAACGCCGGACACGTTCCAATGCTGTCTCATCGCATTGATGAAGAAGCCCATGTTCTTGTCGCGATAGGACTGAGCGTCTCCAGTTGACGCGGCACGAGAGACGTCGCCAAGGGTTCCGAACGCTGCGGGCGCCTGATGGACGTAGTCGATTGCGGCCCCGCTCCACAGCGTCGCAGACGGTACGTTCACCACGAACTGCGGTGTCGTTGCGCTAGCGAAGAGCGGTGTTACGTCCGGCAGCCGGATTAAGTTCCGGACGCCCAGGACTGCTACCAAAAACTCGTAGTCGTTCGGAGATTTGACGACCAAGAACCCCTCCGGTGTCCGATCAACGACCTCAAGCCCTTCTTTTGCTATCAGCTTGTCAGCTACCCAGTCGGCAACGTTATTGCTCATCGGTCAGTCCTCAAGGATGCTGGCAAAGTGGCCGGGGAAGCGAGACGCATCCTCTCTGCTGCCTCCGATATGGAATGCCTCCAAGTCGTCGACATGCTGTCGGAACTGTTCGAGCGTTCTCCTCTCGTCGTCGGAGAGTAGATCGCGGTTGGTGTCGAGGACGGCGAGCATGCGTCTGCTGTTTGGAAGTATGCGAGTCACCATCTTTCGCTGCCATTGCTCGGTGGCACCACTCTCCGGGTTCTTGGCGGCCTCGATGTGAGGGCCATACTGTTCGAAGATCGCATGGTTCTCCGCCAAGAGCGGCTCCACAAGCCGACGAGCGCTTACGCGGTCAACGAACTTCACCGCTCCGAACAGCCTTTGGAGCTTGTTCGCGTGCTCGCGCTTCCAGTCGAGCATCATGTGGTCCGGGAAGGCCTCCGGCGCCTTGTCGACGGCTGTGTGGCAGTTCGCACAGAGCACGACAAGATTCTCGAAGGCTCCGCGTTCCTCTTTACTGAGGTCTAGCCTAGCTCTCGGCCCGCCGTCGTTGGCCGCGAACACGTGCGCCATCTCTGCAACATGGATGGACGCGCCAGCCGCGTCGACGAACAATTCGTTGGAGCACGCTGGGTTCTGGCAGTAGCCTGCAGACGCGGCGAAGAGCCGCCGCTGTGTATGCGCATCAGGCGATGCGGCGCCTCTGGAGCAAGCCATCTCGGGGTCCCTCTGCGGCGGGTGTGGCCAGATTCTATGGCCGCCCTACTGGCCCCGTCTCGGGCGGTACGGATCTGATGCCTAACGTCCGCGTTGAGCGGGCCGCGTGAGGCGCACTATGCGAGCCACAAACGCGCATATGTTCCACGCGCTTGCGGCACGCTCGTTCATCGAGATTCTAGTCTGAGACGCGGACACTTTCAGCAGTCGCGCCATACGTGAGCTTATCCACAACTGCGCCTAGGTTGTTGAGGAGTTCAACTGTATCCCCGCCATTGTCGAGCGACATGGCCATTCCGCCTCTCTGAATCGTCGTGGTCGCACCTGCCGTCAGTTGGCCGAGTGACGACAACGCCCAAACCCGTCCTGAAGCGTCGCGCAGGAACCAGCTAGTCAAGTCGATAGCTGCGGTCGTGTTGTTGCGCAATGCGACTTCCTCAAGCTCGCGATCCTCGCCCACAGGATTCGGCAGCACGCTGGCGATTGAGACTGCCGGGGCTGCCGTGGCATTGCGCGGCTTCGACTGGAATGGGCGCTTCATTCCCCGATAGCTCGCCGAGTAAGCACCGCTCGGTTCTACGGTCAGTACGATGTCTCCCTCCGCTCCGGCGGGCACAAGGTCGGCGATGAACTCATCGTGCACGTTGCCACCTTCGCCGCCCTTCAGGTACTTGTTCGTTTGCAGCACGGTCGAGTTCATCGCGGCGAACTTGTTTAGCGTCACTTGGCGCGGATGCTCGTACCCGCCGTCGTCGCCGTTCGAGATTACGACCAACGTCGGCTTCATGTCCGCAAGCAGATTGGGAGCCGTGCTCGTATCCGAGCCATGGTGGTCCGCCTGATAAACATCGACATCCAAGACGAGGTCCTTCGCGGCGATCTTGTTCTCCGTGTGCTCATGCATGTCGCCGCCGACGAAGTACCGGAAGTTGCCGAATTGAATCTGTAGCCCAATCGACATGTCGTTCTCGTCAGGGCCGTGATGGATCGGATTTTCCCCAAGCACGACACTGCCCGATGCCACGCACGTAATAAGCATGTCCGGATCAAGACCGATGGTCTCGCCGCGCATCAGATGGTGCGCGCGGTGGCCCAGCGCAGTCTCGTATCCCTTGAAGGTCGCCTCGGCGCGCTTTGAGGCGGGAAGAAATGTCTTATCGCCGCGATCATGGACCTTGACGACCGTCACTGCCCCCGGCGCGCTTACAAGATCATCAGCGCCACCGTAGTGGTCGGAGTGGTAGTGCGTGATGACCAGCTCATCAATCTGCGTAACGCCCGCACGCGACAATGCAGCCTTGACAGTCGGCCCGTCCCCGTTATTCCCCGTGTCTACTAGAAGGGTCTTGCCGTTCGGTGCGATAAAGAGTGTCGCAGCGGCTTGGTTCACGTCGATGACCGTAATGCGCAGGTCTTGACCGGCGGCAGGCAGCGCCACCAACCAAAGCACCAACCCCCAGACATCCGTCCGCATGTGCATCCCCGCCAACGATGCGTGCCCCTACGAGAAAGATGGAGCGTCGCTTCGCTCTGATCCTAGTCAGACCGTCTGAGCGGCGGCCTCATACACGTCCATGCCCGGACGAACCGCCCGGATGATCCGCTCGCGAAGTTCGGCGTCCTCGATGACGAAAGTCGAGTGCGTCATCCCAAAATTCACGCCCTCGACGGCGAAAGTAATTTCGTCGTCCCTCACGGAGACGCCCGCGATCTTCGCTCCCCGCAACGTGGACGGAGTAATCGCTCCAGTCCAATGCCTACCGTGAGTCCATCCCTCCGGCGGGCCAATTTCGATTAGGTCACCTACAGTTCGCTTCGTCATTCCTGCCGCCTTTCCGGACTAGCCTTCCGGCAAGCTTTCACTTTGCGCCTCCGGTGCGGTGGCTTCAATGGTTCGTTAGCCGGTCCAAGGTTGGGACGGGCGCGAGGACTTGCCAGCGCCCGAGCGATCCGCAGAGCCGACAACGGGGCCGGCAGCGATCTACGTTCCGGTCCCCGAGTCCATTCCGGACAAGATCCGCGATGTTGCAGGCCGCGCTCCGGCGACAGCCGGGGCAGTAGCAGGAAAGTCCGTGCTTATGGGCGAGGAAGTCTGCGAACGTGGCGAGGACGATGCTCTGCGGCATCAGGGAAGCTTACCGCCCGCCTACTGGAAGCGTGGTGAGACTTTCCGCTGGGACAGTGTAGATTCGCAGCTATGACGAAACCCGCTCCAGTCTTTGCCGTCGCCCTAACGATCAGCCACGCCTTCCATTGGCCGCACGTCCAAACATCGCACGTCGAAGCGGCCCCGCTTCCGTATCCGCCGGTCCTGCATATCGACGGGGTAGAGACGAGCCGACAGGTCGAGTTTTGGTTCTTTGCGAGCGCGAAGGGTCCGAGCTACGTCCTGCGGGTTAAGCCTGCGCAGTTCAGAGTGATCGGACACGCGCCGACGCTACGATTGGCGGCCTAGTCGTCAACTTTCGGAGAGCGGAGCAAGTTGTAAGGAATCGGCTCGGGCTCGTCACCCTTCCGCAAAACCGCAGCAGCCTTGAGACCGCCGACATACGTCCCGGCCGTGTCGTAACAGTCAATCCGCCACGAAATAATGTCTCGCGCGACTGCGTGAACTGCGGCCACAACATACCGAAACTGGATCATTCGCAGGGCCGTTTCCCCGCGAGATATTGATCGGCGGTCGATGTAAGTCACTTCGACTTTCGGCAATTCGTGAACGCCTAATGGCGCAACTTCGCAGCGTTCCAATGCGCCTTCTTTCAGTCCGACGTTTCGCACCTTGAAGCGAACTTCCACAAGTTCAGTTTTATACTGGCCGTGTACCTCGGGCTTCGCAGCCCAGCGCATATCCGGTCCTTTACCGGGTTCGATCACGTACTCCAAATCGGCCGCATAGTTTGCAGCCAGCCAAACGCCGAAGATGATCCCCGCGACGGTGAAGATGCCGCCGCCGAGCCACAGCAAGAAGCGCTGGAACGGCCTTGACGCCTGAGGGCGCGGAGCGACCGGCGGCGGAGGAAGTGGGGGCGGCTTGCGCTTCCTGCCCTGCCTCGCGTCCCGGCGGCGTTCCTCCGCGTTGCGTTCTACGTCGCGGGCCATGCAGTTTCAGTCGCTGCGATCACTGACGGAAACAGAAGCGGAGCCGCGAGAGCGAGAAGCGCGAGCGCAAAGGGTGCGACGTATTCGCCAATCGCCGGCAAGTGCCAAAGCGCACTAGTCCAACTACGAAACTCAATCCAGAGGGTCTTCAGCCTTGACCACCGCATCGAAAAACTGCCGTGAATCCTTTCCGCTGTTTCATCGTCAAATTCAAATTGCAGGTTTTCAAACTCGCGACCGCCGGAATCAGTCCTCGCAAACGCGACAACCGCGTCGTCTCTCCAAATCCATTCGGAGTTGTTGTTCCATTGACGTAATTCTAGGTTTTTCGCCAGGCCATTCTTCAACGACTCACCAAATTCTCCAGCGCGAGCGAGCTTGTCGGCCAAGCGAATACCAGCTTTACGCGTAAAACGAGCGCGGCGTAAATGCACGTCCGCGAAAATCGCGTTACGAATAGGCTCCCATCGCGCAAAAATCTGTTGCCAGTAGCGCAAGAACGCCCATCCCCAGACGATCCAGAGACCCCAGACGAAATGTTCGGGCCGTCCAATGTTGACGACGAATCCGCTGTATTCGGCTTCGGTTTTTAGGTTCGCGCCGAGCGCGTAGTACGCGACGACGGCGACGCTTACTACCATTGAGAACCTACGCTGTTTCCTGAACGTTTCGGGCCAATCAGACATCGCCGCATCCTCAGGATAATTCGCAATGCATCGTTAACCACGCCATCCCGAGTAAGGGTCAGTGTCGCTTACCGGGCCGACTTGAACGACAGCGTCGCACTGTTGACAGTGCCGCGTCGTACCCATGGCGTCCGTGCTCTCATGCTGTCGTATGAGCTTTTGATCGGCGTCATAGCATTTCTGGCAGAAAGGACCGTCCTCCGTCCCGTCCCGCTTCGTCACGAAGTACGACGGTTCCTTGTACGTGGTCGCTTGCCGCAGTTCGCGTTCGCGTTCTAGTTCCGCGACCCGCTCCCGAAGGGCGATGGCTTCCTCTTTCAGCGCGTTAAATTCCTCCCGCGCCTCCATTAGTTGCCCCTGTAGCTCTACGTTCTGCGCCTTTCGCGCAAGGTCGTAAGCGGCCTTAAAGTATTCGACTGCGCCCATGTTTGCCTCCGGGGCGATCACTCCCGGAGTGATTCACGCATAGGCCAGTGCCAGAATCAAATCATGGGGACCAAAGAAAGGGCCCGCCGGAGCAGGCCGCGCATTCAGGAATACAATCCTCGCAACGACATACGTCGGCCGACGAGAGGCAATCCGGCCCGTTTGGCAGCTCGTGCTTCACTTCTAGTTCACCTTTATGACGACTTTAACGCCAAGCAGGCGTACAAGGGTGTTGGGGGTCTAACGCGAAAGCGTTTCGCTGGGCCAATTACTAGGGAGTAAAAGCAATGATTCGTAGCATCGTCTGTCTGTTGGCAGCGTTCGTTGTGTCGTCATCCACACTTGCAGGTCCAGCCGTGGAAACGGCAAGCGACACGGTATCGACCATGGCGACGTTCAGCTCCATGTCAAGTGACGCGACCAACTTGCTGATTCGCGCTCAACCAAGCACGGGGATCATTCAGCAACGCGAAGAGTGCTGCAAAATTTGCACCGTGGGTAAAGCGTGCGGCAATTCTTGCATCAGCCGTGACTACCAGTGTCACCAGCCGCCCGGTTGTGCCTGCGATGGGTAGAGCTTTCTAATCACGAAGCGGCCAGCAGTTTTTTTAATGAGTCCTGACGAGGCAAACGCTCGGCCAGTCAGGCGACGCGATCAGTAACGCGCCAATGCCCTGCAGGTCGTAATGTGAAGGGATCAGTTTGCTCCGTAGTCTTTGAAACGGATCGCGGTCCCTGTAAACCTAATCTTCTGCCAGCCAACGGTCTGGCCAACGGTAGTTGCGTACCCGGACAGGGCGACTGAATTTCCTACGGCCGTGCCAGTGGCATTCGCCGAGGAGTTTACGATGGTCATCTGGCCATACGGCTCTTTGCCTTTGCCCGTTAGCACAATCGCATTCGCCCCCTGTTCCGCAGCTGCCTTCTTCATCGCGTCTAGCGCGGCCGCCTGTGTCCGCGCCTCAGTGAAATAGTCATCGGTCGCCGCAACCCCTTCGACAAGGGCAACAATGTCATGCGCCTTTGATGGCGGCTCAATGAGCAATGTTATCGTCGCCGGATCTGTCGCATCGAATGCGTGCGCATGGTCACCAATAGGAATCGCTGTGCCAGCAGTCGAGCAGCCTGCAGAAGCGACTGCAGTTGCGATGGATGTTACTAACGCGATCCACTTAACCAGAGTCTTCATTCGCTCCCCCTTGGTCATAGAAGCAGGCTTGATTGAAATCGACAATAGCGCGGATGCAGGATATATCCCGTGGACCGATAGACACAATTGAATAATAGATGCCCGCGCAATGCGGGCAGATCAGGTCTCAAAGGCGATTGGACGGGTGCTACGGGAGCAGCGCAAGGCTCGGGGCGTATCGCAAGAGGCGCTGGCGCTAAGCGCGGATGTAGATCGAACTTTTGTGAGCCAGATTGAACGCGGCATCCGCCAGCCGACTATTACGACGCTTTGGAAGCTCGCGCGCGCGTTGGACGTTCAGCCTTCCACCCTTGTCGCGCGCATGGAGCGCGCGCTGAAATGACCGGTCGTGATGCGACCATACTCTATCTTCTTCACCGCCAACATGGCGTGCGGCGTCGACAGCGCGCCGCAGGCGAAATAAATGTTCACACGCCTGCGGCGCGCACGCTCAAAGTTGTCACGGGCCGCTCCGACGCATAGTTAGGAGGCAGGCGCACCACGCATTGCCCTTCTCGCGTCTACTATTCGCAACAAGTGCGAAGCCAGCAGAACCATCTCTTGAGCCTCTACTGGGTCATTTATCGCGACCGATCGATGCGAGTGTGGGTTTTTGTATGAGCCAATGGCGCCGGCGAACAGATGCGCAAGTGCTTCGCGTTCTGGGCGATTCTGACGCATGTCCGCGAGAGGACCGTTATCGGGATTGAATGCTCGCCTCACTAGTTCGGTTCCGACGTCAACATCTGCAAATCCCCCGGCACTTCGTACCTCCTCTTCCACAGCCCGAAACGCGAGGAACACGGCGTCGCTTAGGTCACCGCGGGCCAAAGCTATCCATACCCTGTCGGCTACTGTGGGATGCAGCAGTGCTTTCGGGAGAGTCGAGGCCCTCGCAAAGGTGTTGAATCGGTCTCGATCCAAGAGTTCGCGGCCTCGCCGGCCAAGAATTCGGAACCCATTGGTGCCGTTAATCCCCGGCGCAGGGAGGAGCAATGCGTTGACTTCGAGCCAGTGCAGCGCCTCAATCAACGCTACTTGCACGTCGTCCGATCGATATTGCGGGTTGATGTTGTTCTGGCCGAGCTGTGGGCTGGTATCGATGATCACGTTTCTGTGGACTATTCCGTTCTGCAGGCTTTGGCTTGCGACGCGCAAGAGGCTATGCGCCAGCTCCTCCGGAGCAAGGCCTATTGCCACCTGTGGATCGGGGATGAGTTCAGTGATCTTCACAGCATCGAAGTCTGATTCAAGGCGAGCACGATCACTTGTAGCACTGCCGCCTAATGTCCGCGATCAGCGGCGGCGCGCAGTAAGTGCGCCGCTTGAAGATCGCAACCTTTGGGAGTCGCATGCAATCCCTGCAAGCGGCGTGACGACTTTCGCCGATCGCTGCATCGCAGAGCTTAAATGTCATGGTGCTGTAAGCACTTGGCGGTCAATTCCGCATATGCGCGTCACCGATTGGACAGGTGGCCGATCGCCTACTTTGGCTTATCTCTCTTCTCTATTGCTTGCAATGCACCTTCAGGCAACTTGGCATAGAAGCCTTCAATTTCCTTGGGCTCACTAATCATTTTAGTTGCTATGAAGTTGATGAGTTCAAACAGCTTTATGACCCTATCAGGTTCTTCTTCAAGATTGATCTCACCAGGGTGCACGGCGTTGTTGCCTGTTATCCGGAGCGCATCAAGCGACTTCTGCACCAACGGATTCAAGCCCTTTGTCACCAAGCTTTTGATGTCGTCATTTATGTTTTCGCCTTTCTCATTTAGCTGCTTGCACAGTTTTTGCAAAGCGAGCCTGAGAATTGCTGCCGCTGCCCGCGGGGATTCGCTAAGTACGTGAGCTGCTTCCATATAGTCGCCCTTTATCTCGTCTGCGAGATCCTCATTGGGCGGTGCCACAATTACTTTTCTTGGGAAGATCATGCTAGTGCCGAGCCACATAGCGATGTCCCCGCAACGCGCACACTTCGTGACAACCCATTCTCTAGAAAGCAGTTCTTTGAAGTGCGATCTACCATCTACAACACTGGTCCACTGAAAGTTATTCAGCGTTTGCAGATGGGCATAATGTTGTTCGGCGTACACGTTGCAGTGCGGGCAGTGATATTCGCCTTTGCCAAGGACCGGCGGAAAGTGCTTGAGATTCATGATTGTTTATCAGGCACGTAAGGTAGAAATATTCGTGCAAACTCTATCACGCAGCTGAGTTAATCCGCTTATTGCCTATTAGTAAATTCAATGAGCGCGAGCCCCTAACGTCTGCGATCAGCGGCGACGCGAGGCATTGTCTGCGGCATGCCGTAGGCAGCCGCGTCGCGTCATTCAATGGCCGCGCAGTACATAAAGGCATTTGCGTAGGAGTCGTGGCGAAAACCTGTCAATGCGCCACCATCGCTCCTGCTCATTCGAGAGTACTTGACTATCACGTGGTACTGTCCTTGTACGCCAAAGTAAGTAATTGCGCTCTTACCGTCGCGTGACAAATATTGGGTGCCGCCAGCTGAGTGTCCTTTAGCGTAGAGAGTCGTGCTCTCTAAGTCAGAGCCAAATGCATACTTCTCAATTATGAATCCGGAAGCATCGTCGCGCGAATATATGACGCCGATCGGCGCGGCCGGAATTTCTTTCTTCACCTCCGCAGCGTCCGTTCGATTCGTCGCGAGATTAATGAAAGTGATGGATTGCACTGCGCATTTGAAGGGTCGGTCTATTTCCCCGGCCTCTGCACCTGCGGAAACAAGCGCGGGCAGCAACCACAGCAACTTCCAGACTCGCGTCATATAGAACCACCCTCTGGCATAAGCGACGTCACATCAGTAGCCCACCACTTCCCCCTGCGTAACGATCTCTAACGCCCTCGATCAGCGGCGGCGCGCGGTCGGGGCGTCGACCATCGCGGTGCGGCGCCTCGACGCAACCGGCGTTCAGACCGCTAGTGAGTGAGCTTAAGATATTGCTCAAAGCGCGCTTCCATCGATTGTAATGTTGATCCGAATCCGTCCTTGATGACGCGTTGCCGCTCGATGTTCTTCCTCAGCGCCTCACCGACGAGACTCTTCTCCTCGGCGTTCAGCGCATGAAGATCGACGGCCCCACGGTAGATTTCCCGTATCAAAGAAGTAACTTCGCTGTCCCCCGCGAAAACAAAATGCGCTCGTCTTGTTTCGCGCAGAAGTTCCATCTCTGCGCCCGGAGGAACACGACCCGCAACGAGAACATCAGCAAGGAACCCGGTCAGCCGTTCATAGATCTGATAGCGCCGATCGAACAGCTCGTGACGGAGTCGCGCCCGATCGGTCAACCACCACCTCAAAGTGATGATGCCGACTGCGAGTGCGATGGTGGTGGTAGCGATCGCGTTGATAGTCTCGACACGCATCGTGTTGGGTCTAACCTCTGCGATCAGTAGTGATGCGCGATCGGTGCGTCGCCTGCCAGCCGAGACATGCGGATACCGCATCCATGAAGGCAGAGTCTAGCGCGGCTGATCGGAACTAGCGCTTTCGGCAGACACGTGAAGTAGGCCGTCAAAAAAGTTTCGGCGCCCGCGAAAGAGTCCTGCTCTCCACCGGCCACCAGTCGGCCTCGGAGACGCGATAGAGCGTATTTGACCGCTCCAAACAGTCGGGATTTTGCTCCTCCGACGAGCGCTCTCACAAAAAATCTCGGTGCCTTACAGGGAGTCGCAAGCTCCAGCCGCCCCCGAGGTGCCGGCATAGGGGGGGGCTTCGACCATCCGACGACCGTCGACGCGTGAGCAGCTGAAGTCGCGGGCTGAATGCCGCCCGCCCCGCCCGACGTCATTGAACCTCATTCATCCCACTGACGTCACATTGCATCAATGTAGTGATCCAGAGAGATCTCTCTTCTCTCGGACAACTTCATATCTTCTTACCCCCATAGAAAGGCTCTAGATTCAATGACTGCTGGTTCTACAGCAGTCATTGAATCTAGAGCTTGTACTCTTGAACTATGACCTGAGTGACGTAACACTTGCAGTCGCTAGAGCACCCGGAGCAGTTAGATCTCTTAGACGCTATAGAGTCAGGTTATCCACAGCCCCCGAATCGCCACATCCCTGCGGGTCCGGCGACACGCCTTGGCGTGGCATGGGTGTGTCGAGATCAGTCTGAAACTTGCCCGATTTGAGGCAACCAATAGACGCGGAGAGCCATTCCGGAGTGACCTTCGTGGGGTCACGCGGCGGATTCGCCAGCGGACCGGCTGTGGCTGCCGTACGGCGGGGCCAAAGCGAGCACTCGGTTGCCGTACAGGCAGCGACTTGCTCGCGCCATGTGCCCGGTGACTGTTGATCGTAGATACAGTCGCGGCACTTCGCGTCGATTGCGGCGCGCAGGCTCATGCCGTAGCAGCCGAGCGTTCACCACTCGCACCGTCCCGCTCTGCCATCCCCTGTCGCGCGCTGATTTCAAGCCACGCGAGCACTTCGCGCGAGGTCCACGCAGCCGCACGGCTGCCGGCGATCTTGAACGGGCGCGGGAACCGGCCCTGCTGGCCCCAGAGATAAATTGTGGACCTCTTGAGCCCCGTCAGGCTCATGACGTCTGAAATCCGCAGCAGCTTTTGGTCGGGCATATAGCCTCCTGTTCTTGTTGTTGAGACTCCACGGGATTGGCCCAGTGGACGTACCTATCATCGTATGGATTTCTCGCGGCCCCGTGCGGCAGGCACGAGCTACTTCACGGCCGGTTGGACCGGCAAAGGTACCTAGTTACTAGCGTGCGAAGAACATCGCACGAGATAGGCGAGTGCGCGCCACGAATGGGCGCGAGGGGCGACTAAGCGGGAGTGATGCCGGTCAGCGCGGCGGCACCACCCTTCATCATCGCAAGGCGCTCACGCGTGCCGGCGCGTATGTGATCTCCACCGCGCCCCGGCGTTCCGTGACCTCCCGGTCGTGCGTGAGGGCGTGCAGCGCCAGCACCGCCCACACGGGCGCGCTTCGCTTGCTCTTTGCAGCGGGCTTGAGCCAGTTCTGCAAAACTTGCGGGGGAACCGCCAGCTTCTCGGCAATCTCGGCGTGGGTCCAGCCTTGAAGCCGCTGGGCATCCGCCACGGCCTCGCGAAATCCTTGCGGTTTCTCCTTCACTACGCCGCCTCCCGCTTTGCGGCCTTCCGCAGTTTGTCAAGGTAGTCGGCCCAAACCTGCATCATTTTGCGGCGCTCCGGCAGGTGGGCGGCACGATTGTAGGCGGCCTTGGTCTTGTTGCCTTCGGTGTGCGCAAGCTGGCGCTCGATGACATCTGACTCGAAACCCTGCTCATGCAATAACGTGCTGGCCGTCGTGCGGAAGCCATGGCCGGTCATCTCCCCTTTCTTGTAGCCGAGGGCGCGCAACGCCGCGTTCATCGAGTTGTTCGAGATTGGACGCGAGTCCCCGCGCACAGAAGGGAAGACATAGCGGCCGCGACCGGATATGGCCTGTTGCTCGCGGAGGACTGTTACGGCCTGCTTTGATAGCGGGACGATGTGATCGTG
This sequence comes from Steroidobacteraceae bacterium, assembly GCA_036802645.1. GTDB lineage: Bacteria > Pseudomonadota > Gammaproteobacteria > Steroidobacterales > Steroidobacteraceae > SCUD01. Next base: position 1,979 of record DAIRVV010000007.1, on the reverse strand, counting down.
CCCCATCTTCATGCGCGCCGCCGGAATGCGCCATTTAGCGCCCGAGAGATCGATCTCGGACCACTCGGCACCGCGCAGCTCGCCGGGCCGGACGAATACCAGCGGGGCAATCCTGAGCGCGTTCATGACCGACGGAAAGCCAGCGTAGCCGTCAATCGAAACCAGAAGCCGCCCCACATCTGTCGGCGCCGTCAGGGCTGCGTGGTGCGTCGCGCGAACGGACGCGAGGGCGTCCCGCAGGTCTGCGCTCGGGTCGCGCTTGGCCCGCCCCGTGGCGATGGCGTAGCGCATGATTCTGCCGGCAAGCGATTTGCAGCGATGCGCAGTGTCGTGCCGCCCCTTCGCCTCGACCGCCCTCAGGGCGCCCAACAGATCTGTCGACTCCAGTGTGGCGACGCGATGGTTGCCGATCTTCGGGTAGAGGTAGGTGGTCAGGCGAGTGCGGAACTGCTCGACAGTATCGGCGGACAGATCCCGCTGGTTCGCCAGCCATTCCTCGGCCACCGCGCGAAAAGAATCACCGTCAGCATGACGCTCTGCCTTGCGCTTGGCGCTCGGGTTGATGCCGCTCCGGAGCAGCCGTCGGCACTCATCGCGTTGCCGGTCCGCCTCAGCGATCGAGACCTCCGGAAAGACGCCCAGCGAAATCGACTGTTCCCTACCCTGCCAGCGGTACCTAAAGCGCCACCAGCGACTTCCGTTCGGGTTAACGAGGATGAATAGCCCCCGCTCGCTGAACAGCTTGTAGGGCTTCTCGCGCGGTTTGGCGGCTTTGATCGCGATCGCGGTCAGGTTGGGCATCGTGGGGTAACTGCCTTGCAAAAGGTTCCGTTACCCCATCTACTTACCCCCAAGCGTGTTTGTCCGTCAATGTCTACGGCGGTCTAGGGATTCCACTTCTAGGCCGAAATAGCCCGATTCCTTAGTCGAATCAAAGAATTAAAACGTCGGTGGACAACTTCATGGAGGCTAGGGTCGGAATCGAACCGGCGTACACGGCTTTGCAGGCCGCTGCATGACCACTCTGCCACCTAGCCTTCGAGGGCATTAAACACGAAACCCCGGAACGCCGTCCCGGGGTCTCGTCAGAATCTGGAGCGGGAAACGAGGCTCGAACTCGCGACCTCAACCTTGGCAAGGTTGCGCTCTACCAACTGAGCTATTCCCGCAGCGGCCGCCATTTTAGGAGGGGTGTCCGGGGTGTCAAGTTTGCCGGCTGGCAGCTGCCGATCTCATCCACTGCCGCGCAGTTCCGGCATCGCCCCTTGAAGATAGACCGCCATCGACCACAGAGTGAGCACCGCGGCGGCAACTGTGAGCCCCAATCCGAACTGGTAGATCGGGAGCCCAAACAGGTCTTCGCGAAACAGCATCATCGAGAGGCCGACAATCTGCACGATGGTCTTGAACTTGGCCACCCGGGTCACCTTCATCTTCTGGCGCGCACCGATCTCCGACATCCACTCGCGCAGCGCCGATACGCCGATCTCGCGGCCGATGATAACGGCTGCCGTCAGCGTGACGTACCAGACAGGATTCCTGCTGACGATGAGCACGAGCGCCGTCGCGACAATGAGCTTGTCTGCGACCGGGTCTAGGAAAGCGCCGAGCCGCGAAGTCTGCCCAAGCTTTCGTGCGAGGTAGCCGTCGAAGGCATCCGTGATTCCGACCATCGCAAACATGACGCCGCAAGCCATGTCGGACCAGTGATACGGCAAGTAGAAGAGCACCACGATCGCCGGGATCAACGCGATGCGAAGTCCAGTCAGCAGGTTCGGGATGGTGTACGGACCGCTCATCAGGCTCCAGGATGCAGGTGCTCGAAGATAGTCTGGGCAAGCGCCGGCCCGATTCCCGGCGCCCGGGCCAGGTCTTCCACACCGGCGCGCAGCACGCCCTGCAGCCCGCCGAATTGCCGCAGCAGCGCCCTGCGACGCGCGGGCCCGAGACCCGCTACCGCCTCCAGCATCGAAGTCTGG
>DAIRVV010000006.1:0-30910 GCA_036802645.1 Steroidobacteraceae bacterium | reverse complement strand
GGCCGCGGCAGCCGTCACCGCCCCCGCAGCCCGCGACGAAAACCTGGTGACCGCACCGATGGTGGGTACTTTCTACGCGTCACCCGCCCCGGGCGCCAAGTCCTTCGTCGAAGTGGGCCAGGAGGTCCGTGTCGGGCAGGTGCTTTGCATCATCGAAGCGATGAAGATGATGAATCAGATCGAGAGCGAGCGCGCGGGCAAGGTCGTGGCCGTGCTCGCCAAGAATGGCGAACCGGTCGAGTTCGGCCAGCCCCTCTTCGCAATCGAGTAAGCCGGATGCTCGATAAAATCGTCATCGCCAACCGGGGCGAGATTGCGCTTCGCATCCTGCGCGCCTGCCGCGAGCTCGGCATCAAGACCGTCGCCGTGCACTCGACGGCCGACCAGAACCTCAAGCACGTGCTGCTCGCCGACGAAACCGTCTGCATCGGGCCGCCCGCCTCGCGCGAGAGCTACCTCAACATGCCCGCGATCATCAGCGCGGCGGAGGTGACCGACGCGGTCGGCATCCACCCGGGCTACGGCTTCCTGTCGGAAAACGCGGACTTCGCCGAGCGGGTCGAGAACAGCGGCTTCGTCTTCATCGGACCGAAGAGCGAGACGATCCGGCAGATGGGCGACAAGGTCTCCGCGATCCGCGTGATGAAAGAGCACGGCGTCCCCTGCGTGCCGGGTTCCGACGGGCCACTGCCGGACGACCAGGAAGAGTGCTTTCGCCTCGCGCGCGGCATCGGCTACCCCGTGATCATCAAGGCATCGGGCGGCGGCGGCGGGCGAGGCATGCGCGTCGTACACAGCGACGCGACACTCGTCAATGCGATCAATGTCGCAAAGACCGAGGCCCTGGCGGCTTTCGGCAACGACACGGTCTACATGGAGAAATTCCTGGAAAAGCCGCGGCACATCGAGTTCCAGGTGCTGGGCGACAACTACGGCAGCGTCGTTTCCCTGGGCGAGCGCGACTGCTCGCTGCAGCGCCGGCGCCAGAAGATCATCGAGGAGTCCCCGGCCCCCGGCATCACCGCGAAACAGCGCACCGAAATGGGCGAGCGGCTGGTCGCCGCCTGCGCGGCGGTCGGATACCGTGGCGCCGGTACGCTCGAGTTCCTCTACGAAGACGGCGACTTCTTCTTCATCGAGATGAACACGCGCGTGCAGGTCGAACATCCGGTGACCGAGCTCGTGACCGGCATCGACATCGTCAAGATGCAGCTTCGCATCGCCGCGGGCGAGCCGCTGCCCTTCAAGCAGGAGGACATCGTGCTTCGCGGCTGGTCGATGGAATGCCGCATCAACGCCGAGGATCCAAAGTCATTCGCGCCATCGCCGGGTCCGGTCCGTCTCTGGCACGCGCCGGGCGGGCCGGGTATCCGCGTCGACAGCCATCTCTATTCCGGCTATTCGGTGCCGCCCTTCTATGATTCCCTGATCGCCAAGCTCATTTCCTACGGCGAAAATCGCGAGACGGCGATCGCGCGCATGCGAAACGCGCTCACCGAGATGGTGGTGGAGGGCATCAAGACCAACGCACCCCTCCACCAGGAGATCTTCGGGCACTCCGCCTTCCGCCAAGGCGGCCTCGATATCCACTATCTCGAGCGCCGCCTCGGCCTGAAGTAGCGCCCCGCACGGTCGATGCCCTTCCATCAGCTCGTCCTCGAGGTTCCGGGCGCCGAACTCGACCGCGCCGAGGATGCCTGCAATCGGTTGGGCGCAATTGCGCTGTCGCTCGCCGACGCGGGTGACGAGCCCCTGCTCGAGCCGATGCCGGGCGAGACGCCCATTTGGAAGTCCCTGGAGTTGCGAGCAATTTTCTCAGTCTCGATCGATCCAAAGATCGCTGCGGCCACGCTCGAGGCCGTGCTTGGCCTGCCTCCCGGCGCCATCGGGATCGAATACGTCGAGGACCGCGCCTGGGAACGGGAATGGCTCAAGGACTTCCGCCCCATGTGCTTCGGCGGCCGGCTCTGGGTCTGTCCTGCGGGCCTGCGACCGGACCAGACAGACGCCGTCGTCCTGGAGATCGACCCGGGCCTCGCCTTCGGAACCGGCACGCACGCGACTACGGCGCTCTGTCTCGAATGGCTCGACCGCAGGATCAGCGGCGGCGAGCGAGTGCTCGACTACGGATGCGGCTCCGGGATTCTGGGGCTTGCCGCACTCAAGCTCGGCGCTGCCGCTGCGACCGCCTTCGACATCGATCCGCAGGCTCTGCACGCGACGCGCGAAAACGCGCTGAAAAACGGGCTGTCCGCCCAGGTCGTCGTAGCCGATCGGTCCGGGGGTATCGATGGACTATTCGACGTCGTGCTCGCCAACATCCTTGCGGGTCCGCTCACCGAAAATGCTCCCCGGCTCGCAAAATTGAGCCGGAGCGGCGGCAGCCTCCTCCTCGCGGGCCTGCTCGCGCAACAGGCCGCCGAAGTAGCGCAGGCGTATGGGCCGTGGTTTGATATCGGCCCGGTGGCGGAGCGTGAGGGTTGGACCCTCCTCGCGGGCCGTCGCAGCCCGGAGTAGGCGTGTTTACCCAATGTCCTGATTGTGCGACGGTCTTTCGGGTCACGGCGGAGGCGCTGCGCGCCGCGCAAGGCGACGTGCGCTGCGGCGTCTGCTCGACGACTTTCAACGCGCTCGAGAACCTGAGCGAGAAGGCGTTCAAGGCTGAAGCCGAGTCCGACTCCGGCGCGCCTCTGCCTTCCGACTCGATGACCGTCGAGGAGCTGCCGGGCAACGAGAATATCGAGCTCTCCTCGCCTGTCGAGCTCGTGGCGGCTCCCGACGCACCGTCCGCTGCTCCTGTCGAGCCGACACCGGATGACGAGGCGGCGGCCATGGAATTCCACGGCGACGCAGCTGAGCTCGATCGGCTGTTCGTCATCGAAGGACCCGAGCCCGTTCAAGGCGATCCAGAGCCTCAACGTGATCTCGACAGCACGGACGAACACCCGATCCTCGTCCTCGAGGAATCGGACGAGCCCTTGGAGGAAGTTGAGCTCAAGGAGTTCGAGGAAACGGGCGAGTCGATCGTGCTCGAGACACCCGAGCCGCCGCCGCCTCCTCCGCCTCCTCCGCCTCCGCCCATGCCTCCGCCTTCACCCGCACCGCCGTCTATGCCTCTACCGCGGCCATTGCCCGCACCGGCGACGCGCAGCCTCATTCCGGACGAGATGCGAAATCGCCTCGTGGACGAAGCCGCCGCGCGAGCCGCGGCCGCAAGCGAATTCGAGGCAGTCGATGAGACGCCCGGGTTCCTCACGCAGCGCTGGCCCTGGGTCGCGGGCGTCACGGCGCTGTCCCTGCTCCTGCTCCTGCAGGTGATACACGGCGCACGCAACGACCTGGTCCAGAGCCCGACCTTCGGGCCGATGATCGCGGGCGCGTATTCCTTCTTTGGGTCGTCATTGCCCGTGCCGAGCGACCCTTCGGCATACGAACTCCGCCAGTGGGGCGCGGCAAGCGACCCGGTCGAAGCCAATCGACTGATGTTGCGCGCAAGCATCGTGAACCGCGCGCTTTATGCGCAGCCTTTCCCCTTGCTGCGACTCGCCCTGCAGGACCGCTTCGGCGGCACACTCTACGTGCGCGACATCGGTCCGGCCGATTACCTGCCGGGAGCAGGCGGCTCGGGGCTCCTCGGGCCGGGAGAACGGGCCGACGCGCTCATCCGCATCGTCGATCCCGGCGACGAGGCCGTCGGATTCGAGCTCGATGTCTGCCTGCCGGTGAAAGGCGGCGTCCGCTGCGCCAGCCAGATCAAGACCGCAAGCCAATGAAAATCGGGCCATTCGAGCTCGCGGCGCCGCTCGCGCTCGCGCCGATGGCCGGCGTGACCGATCTGCCCTTCCGCCGGCTTTGCAGGCAGCTCGGCGCCGGAATCGCGGCGTCGGAAATGGTCACGTCCGACATTCGCCTCTGGAATACGTCCAAGTCGCGCCTGCGGATGGACCACCGCGGCGAGCCCGAGCCGCGCGTCGTGCAGATCGCGGGCTATGACCCTTCGATGATGGCCGACGCCGCGCGCATGAATGTGGAACTCGGCGCGCAGATCATCGACATCAACTTCGGCTGTCCGGCCAAGAAGGTCTGCAACCGCGCCGCCGGCTCGGCGCTCATGCGCGATGAACCGTTGATTGCTCGGATACTGGGCGCGGTCGTCGCGGCCGCAGGTATTCCGGTCACACTCAAGATGCGAACGGGTTGGGACCGCGAGAATCGCAATGCGGTATCGATTGCGCGCCTCGCCGAAAACGAAGGCATCGCCGGACTCGCGGTGCATGGACGGACACGCGCAGATTTCTTCGCGGGCGCGGCCGAATACGAAACGGCGGCCGCAGTCAAGCAGGCCGTGCGCGTGCCGGTGTTCGTCAATGGCGACATCGATTGTGCCGCCAAGGCATTGAAGGCGCTGGACCAGAGCGGCGCCGACGGCGTCATGATCGGGCGCGCGGCGCAGGGACGTCCGTGGATCTTCCGCGAACTGCGCGCGGGATTCGCCGGAACGACGGCGCCGCCGGCCTCACTCGGCGAGGTCCGTGCTATCATGCTTTCGCACCTCGAGGCCCTTTATTCGTTCTATGGCGAATCAAAAGGTGTCCGCGTGGCGCGCAAACATCTTGGTTGGTATTGCCGTCTCCATCCGGAAGTCGGACACTTCCCAGCCGCGTTGTTGACGACGGAATGCGCGAGGGAGCAATTTAAGCTCACCGACGGATTCCTGACAGGACTGATCGGAAATCGGGGGCCATTTAGCGATGATTGCGAAGACCAGGGCGCTGACGTCGCGCCGTCCGCATTTATCCCGTTCCATCAACGGGCAGTCCCGCGAAATACCGCTGCGCCATCACACCGAACAGGCGCTCAGCAGCTATTTCGACAGCCTGAACGGCCACCGGCCGGGCCGGCTCTACAATCTCGTAATGCGCGAGGTTGAATTGCCCCTCTTCCAGGCCGTGATGGACTACGCGGACGGCAACCAGAGCCGCGCCGCCACGATTCTCGGCATCAATCGCGGCACCTTGCGCAAGAAACTGCGCGAATACGGACTGGCATCCTGAGCAGGATGGCGCGGCAGGACGCCCGGCGGGCGCTGCTCTCCGTTTCGGACAAGACCGGCATCGTCGAATTCGCGGGCGCGCTCCGGCAACTCGGGTTCGAGCTGATTTCGACGGGCGGCACCGCACGGGCAATCGCGGCGGCCGGACTTCCCGTGACCGAGGTCTCGACGCTCACCGGTTTCCCCGAGATCATGGACGGGCGAGTGAAGACCCTGCACCCGAAAGTGCACGGCGCCCTGCTCGGCCGTTCCGGAATCGACGACGACGTCATGCGGGAACACGGCATCGCAGCGATCGACGTCGTGGCGGTGAATCTCTATCCCTTCGCGCAGACGCCATCCATCGAGAACATTGATGTCGGCGGCCCGGCCATGCTCCGCGCAGCCGCAAAGAACCACGAGCGCGTGACCGTGCTCGTCGATCCCCGCGACTACGATGCCGTGCTGGCGGAGCTGCGCGGTGGCGCTGTCTGCGAGGCGACGCGACGGCGACTCGCCGCCATGACATTCGGTCACACGGCCTGGTATGACGCGGTTGTGTCAGGCTGGCTGCGGCGCAAGCAGGGCAAATCGACTTTCCCCGATGCGTTCGCGGCCGGGTTCAGCAAGAAGCAGGACCTCCGCTACGGCGAGAATCCGCACCAGACGGCCGCGTTTTACTCCGACCCGCTCGCGGCGGGTGCCTCGATCGCGACGGCGCGCCAGCTCCAGGGCAAGGAACTTTCCTACAACAACATCGCCGACACGGACACCGCGATCGAGTCCGTGCGGCAATTCGATTTGCCTGCCTGCGTGATCGTCAAGCACGCCAATCCCTGCGGGGCATCGATTGCGGCCGACGCGCGCGAAGCCTATCTCCACGCATGGGAAGCGGACAAGACATCCGCGTACGGCGGAATCATCGCGTTCAACCGGCCGCTCGATGCACAAACGGCCACGGCAATCGTCGAACGGCAGTTCGTCGAAGTGATCGCAGCCCCTGCCTGTGCGCCCGACGCGCTCGCCGTCCTCGACGCAAGGCAGAATATCCGCGTGCTCGAAACCGGGCCGCTCGCCGGCGCTTCGCCCGGCGAGATCGAACTCAAGTCCGTCTCCGGCGGACTGCTGGTTCAATCGCGCGACGAGAGCGTCATCGACGATCTCACGCTGAAGCAGGTCACTCGCCGCGCCCCGGAGGCGGCGGAGCTGGCAGACCTGTTGTTCGCCTGGCGGATCTGCAAGTTCGTGAAATCGAACGCGATCGTGTTCGCGCGCGACGTTCGCACGATCGGCATCGGTGCAGGCCAGGCGAGCCGGGTCGTTTCGACCCGGATCGCGGCGATGAAGGCCGCTGACGCGGGGCTCGCAGTCCCCGGCAGCGTGGCGGCGTCCGATGCCTTCTTCCCGTTCCGGGATGGACTCGATGCCGCTGCCGAACTCGGCATCCGGGCCGTCATCCAGCCCGGCGGCTCGGTGCGCGATGCGGAAGTCATCGCCGCGGCCGATGAGCGTGGCCTGGCGATGTTGTTCACGGGCATGAGGCATTTCCGGCACTGAGCGCGCCATGAGAATCCTCGTCATCGGCGGCGGCGGGCGGGAGCACGCGCTGGCATGGAAGCTCGCGCAGTCGCGGCGTGTTTCCGAAGTCCTCGTCGCGCCGGGCAATGCGGGCACCGCGACCGAGCCTAAGTGCCGGAACGCCGGTGTCGATGCGATGGATATCCAGGGTCTCGTCGCACTCGCGGGCGCCGAGGGCGTCGGACTCACGGTCGTCGGCCCGGAAGGGCCGCTGGTCGCAGGTATTGTCGACGCATTTGCCGACGCGGGACTCGCCTGCTTCGGCCCGAGGCGCCTCGCGGCTCGCCTCGAAGGCAGCAAGCAGTTCACGAAAGAGTTCCTGACGCGTCACGGCATCCCGACCGCGCGCTATGCGGCCTTTACGAAAGCGACCTTCGATCCGGCGATGATCCGAGCCCAGCGCCCGCCGATCGTGGTCAAGGCGGATGGGCTCGCCGCGGGCAAGGGCGTGATCATCGCCGCAACCGCCGATGAGGCGATTTGCGCGGCCGAAGACATGTTCGCAGGTGTGTTCGGCGAAGCGGGGCGCGTCGTCGTCGTCGAGGAGTTTCTCGAGGGCGAGGAAGCAAGCTTCATCGTCATGTCGGACGGCAGGCATGTGCTGCCGCTCGCGACGTCGCAGGATCACAAGCGCCTCCTGGACGGCGACAAGGGACCGAATACGGGCGGCATGGGCGCCTACTCGCCGGCGCCAGTCGTCACGCCCGCCATGCACGAACGCGTCATGCGCGAGGTCATCGAACCGACGCTCCGCGGCCTCGCCGCAGAGGGCATGCCCTACACCGGTTTTCTCTATGCGGGACTCATGATTGCGAAAGACGGCACGCCGAATGTGCTCGAATTCAACTGCCGGTTCGGCGACCCGGAGACGCAGCCGGTGCTGTCGCGACTGAAGAGCGACCTCGTGTCGCTTTGCGAAGCTGCGCTCGCGGGCCGCCTGGACGACGTGCGCGCCGAATGGGATCCGCGCGCCGCGCTCGGCGTCGTGCTCGCGGCGGGCGGTTATCCTGACGATCCGCGCACCGGCGATGTGATCACCGGGCTCGAAGCGGCAGCGAGGCTCCCTGGAAAGATCTTCCACGCCGCGACGCGCCGGGAGGATGGCCGGATCCTGACAGCCGGCGGTCGCGTACTTTGCGCCGTCGGCCTCGGCGAAGGGGTCGCCGCTGCCAGGCGCCAGGCCTACGCCCTCGCCGATAGCGTCGGGTGGGATGGCATGCAGTTCCGCCGCGATATAGGCTGGCGGGCGCTATGAGCAGGATTCACCTGCGCCGCGAACACGACCTCACGCCCAAGGCTGCCCGCAAGAAAGTCGAGCGCGTGGCCGATGTGCTCGCAAAGCGTTTCAACGCGGAATGCGAATGGAACGGCGACGAACTCGCCATCACGCACCCAAGCGTCAATGGCAAGGTCGTGGTGGGCGAGAATGAAGTGGTGATCGAAGCGAAACTCGGGTTCCTGGTCGCAATGTTCCGCGATCGTATCGACGAGGAACTGGTGCGAATCCTCGACAAGGAATTCCCGGAAGCGAAGGCCTAGCCCGGAGGGCGAACCAGGATCGGCCAGTTGACGGTCGATTCGACGTCGACGCCATTGCGGCGCGCAGGCACGAACACGAGCTTGCGGAGGATGCAGACGCCGGCCCGATCGAGGTCGTCGTCGCCGCTCGACGAGACAATCTCCGCTTTCCGTACACGCCCGCCGCCGGTCACCGTGATGCGATAGTTGACCTTGACCTCGTCGCTGCGGCCCGGCGGATAGCAGCTGCGATAGGCCGAGAGGATCTGCTCGTCGTCCGAACGGATGGTCGGCGCGTCGAGCCTCACCCGCTCATGCGGGTTGCGCGTCAGGTTGAAGTCGACCGGCAGCATTGTCCAGGATTCCACCGCGACGAGATTGAGACGCGCGGGATAGAAGTCGAGGCGATCCTCGAGGCAGCGCGCCGCCTCTTCCATCCATGGAAGCACGCCCTCCGGCAGCACGGTCTCAGCCACGCGTCCGTCCTTGCCCACCCTGACCAGCAGGTCGAGATTGCCTTCATAAGCGGAGCTCAGCGTTACGAGCGGCTGCACGGCGGGTTGGCAGTAGGTGACGGCCCGCGAGAGATCCACGCGCAATTGCGGCGGCGCCGGAAATCCGATCGCGACCGTAGTCGTCCCGGCGACCGGCTGGCCATTCTCGAGCGCGGGCTCGAATCGCATCGTCACGGCCACGCACTGCGCGGCGGAGGCGAGCGGCTCGGGTGTGCCCGGCGCGCTTGTCGCGCCAGTGACCCGCCCTGCCGCGCTCACCGAAACGGTGACCTGGACCTCGCCAGTCACCTCGCCAACGCGACTGTGCATGCGGTAACAGTTGCCGGTGGCTTTGCCCGGTGATCCCAGCGAGCGGGGCGGACTCGTCCCATCCGCGAGCGAGGCGCCGGCCGACAGACAGAATGCGGCGCAACACGCGAGCGTGTGATTAGCCATGCGTCCACATAATAAGACCCCGCTGGCACTGGTCGTCTTGTTCACGCTATGTGCTTGTGGCAGCGAAGCAAAATTGCTCGTCGATAACGGAATCGGGCCTGATCCGAGGCTGCCGCCACCCGAGAAATCGCTCATTCCCACGATCAATATCGCGCCCGCCGTCGGCTGGGCCGATGGCGAGCGGCCCGTCGCTGCCGCGGGCACAGAGGTCGTCGCATTTGCCGACGGCCTCGACCACCCGCGCTGGCTCCATGTGCTGCCGAACGGCGATGTGCTCGTCGCGGAAACAGCGGCGCCAGAGCGTCCCGAGGACGGCAAGGGCTTCAGGGGCTTCATTCAGAAAAAAGCCATGAAACGCGCCGGTTCCGCAGTCCCGAGCGCGAATCGCATCACGCTGCTGCGCGACACGAACGGCGACGGCGTCGCCGAACAGCGCTCGGCATTCCTCACAGGCCTCAACTCTCCATTCGGCATGGAGCTCGTCGGCGACCAGCTCTACGTCGCAAACACGGACGCACTCTTCCGGTTTCCGTACCGCGATGGCGACACGACGATCACTGCCACCGGCACGAAGGTCGCCGAGCTGCCCGGCGGCGCACTCAATCACCACTGGACCAAGAACGTCATCGCGAGCAAGGACGGGGCCAGCCTGTACGTGACCGTTGGCTCCAACAGCAACGTCGCCGAGAACGGCATGGACAAGGAAGTCGAGCGCGCCGCCATCCTTAAGATCGATGCGCGCTCCGGTGCACGGGAAGTGTACGCATCCGGGCTCCGGAACCCGAATGGGCTCGTGTGGGAACCGACGACCGGCATGTTGTGGACGGTGGTGAACGAACGCGACGAGATCGGCAGCGATCTTGTTCCCGATTACCTGACGTCGGTGCGCGAAGATGGATTTTACGGCTGGCCTTACAGCTATTTCGGCCAGATCGTGGACGAGCGCGTCGAGCCGCCTCGCCCGGATCTCGTCGCCAAGGCGATAAAACCGGACTACGCCTTGGGGCCTCATACCGCCTCGCTTGGACTCGCGCTTTCAGACGGAGCGAAACTGCCAGAGCGATTCCAGGGTGGCATGTTCATCGGCCAGCACGGATCGTGGAACCGGGAGCCGCTCAGTGGCTACAAGGTGATTTTCGTTCCATTCAGCGGCGGCAGGCCGTCCGGGCAGCCGCTAGACCTGTTGACTGGTTTCGTCGACGACGACGGCAACGCGAAGGGCCGGCCGGTCGGCGTGGTCGTGGACAGGCAGGGCGGCGTGCTCGTCGCCGACGACGTCGGCAATGTCATCTGGCGCGTCAGGGCCACCGGCCCGGATTCCCGGACTGTCCATTTCAACCAGGAAAAGAAATAATGTTCAAGCTCTCCGTATTGCTGATCGCGGTCGCCGCGGTATTCGGTGTGTACATGGCCGTCCAGCACTTCAAGGGACGCACGCCGCCAAAGGCCGGCGTCGCGATCGTCCACGGATTGCTGGCCGTTTCCGGCGTGATCGTGCTGCTGCTCGGCGTCTGGGAAATCGGCTTCGGCACGGCCCATACCTGGGCACTTGTGTTGTTTGGAGTCGCGGCGCTCGGCGGTCTTTACCTGGTCAGTCACCACATGCGCCAGCGGCCGCTGCCAAACGGCGTCATCGTGGTCCACGGCCTCGTCGCAGTCGTCGCGTTCCTGGTGCTGCTGACGGCGGTTTATCTCTTGTCCTAGCGCGGCGGGCGAAGCGGCAACTCCCAGGTCGCTTGCGACCTGATCGGCTGCCCGTTTCGCATCATCGGCTTGAACTCGAGCAGATCAAGTATGCACTTGCCCACTTCATCCAGCCGCGGATTGCCGCTGCTCTTGATTACTTTGGGATTCTTCAGCTTGCCATTTGTGGCGATATCAAATGTGTAGAAGGCCGAGGTCATAGCCAGCGTATCCGGCGGATAACAGGCGCGATAGGCCCCTTCCACTTCTTCGCGGCTCGACCGCAAGCTCGATACAGTCGAATCACCCTCGGTCGCAACTGAGATTGGCATGGTCGACTCCGCCTTTACCGGCTGTCCATCGCGCGAGCCAGGCGTAAATGTGATCCTGTCGACAACGCACCGGGCGATTTGCTCGTGCCAGGGCTCGCTCCCTAAAGGCATTACCAGATCGGAAGCAGTTCCATCCGGATTCACAGTCAGTTTCACGATGAATCGACTAATGCTTCCTGCTTTCGAGCGCGGGAAGCAGCTATCCGTGCTAATGCGCCGACTAATCAATGGAGGCGTGACGAGTGGGCCCACCTTCTCTATTCCGGCGCCTGCCGGAAATTCCGGGCCGGCGGGACGAATGCGGACATAGAGGAAGGCGTGCGTCGTAGTCGGCTCTTCATTGCGAGTTGGCGGGGCGAAGCGAAGCCGGGCGAGTGCGCACTTCAATATCGCTTGAGCCGATTCAGTCGAGCCGTCGGGAAAGGAAATTTCGACAGGACTGCCATCCTTCGCCATGATGAATTGAATGCGATGTTCCTTGACCAGGTCAGGCAGCGGCATCGCCGCTGCCTGACATTCGTCGAAACTTGCCGGAACCTGGACCAGGCGAGCGAGCGTAAATGCTGGAGTATCGCGATCCTTCGCGGACGCGATCTGGAGCGAAGCCATCGCCAGGAAGGTGGTAACACCTCGCAACAAGAGCCCATTCACTTCGTGCCCGCGAGAGCTGCGCGCATGTGGGCGATGTGTTCCGGCGTGCTGCCGCAGCAGGCGCCGATGATGCGCACTCCGATCTCGCGCATTCGCCGGGCGTAGTCCTCCATGATTTCCGGCGTGCCGCCGTAGGTGATGCGGTCCCCCGCCCAGCGCGGCATGCCGGCGTTCGACTTCGCCATGAGCACGATGCCTTCCGGCTTGGCCGCCGACATCTCGGACATGACGCGCTCTATTTCGGCTGGGCCATTGCCACAATTCGCGCCGATCACCCGGACTCCCCACTGGCTGATCGTTTCGACGGCCGTCGCCGGCTTTATCCCCATCATGGTGCGAAAGTGCGTGTCGAAACTCATGGTCACCACGGCCGGCAAGTCGGCTTCGCGCGCGCCTTCGACTGCCGCCTGTACTTCCTCCAGCGCGCTCATGGTCTCGATCAGCGCAAAATCGACGCCGCCGGCCTTGAGTGCCCTCGCCTGCTCGGCAAACGAATTCTTTGCGCCGTCCATGGTCAGCGTCCCGAGGGGCTCCATCAGCTCGCCGGTGGGGCCCATCGATCCCGCGACCAGGCGCTCCCCCGCCGCTTCGCGGGCAAGACGCGCGCCGGCTTCGTTGAGTTCAGCGACGCGATCCTGCAGCTCGTCAAGCTGCAGGCGGTTGCGGGTGCCGCCGAACGTATTGGTCGAGATGAAGTCGCTGCCCGCCTCGAGGTAGCCGCGATGAATCGACGATACGACGTCGGGCCGTTCGACGTTCCAGCGCTCCGGCGCGCCGTTGGTGAGGCCGGCGAGGTGCAGCATCGTACCCATGGCGCCGTCGCCGAGGACGACGCTACGCCGCTCGAGTATCTCCAGTAACCTGTTGACGCTCTTCATTGCGTGTCCGCGTCATGTCGGAGCGGAGTCTCCCGCCTTGGCATTGCGATGCAAATCCACCGCCCGCCAAAGGTACCACGAGGCCGTCGTGCGATACGGCGCCCACAGTTCTCCGAACTTCGCGAGTTTTTTCTGCTTTGGCAGCGTCCGCTTCCCGTACGCGATCTTGTATCCGAGCCTGATGCCGTAATCGTCGACCGGCAGCACGTCCGGCCGGCCGAGCGTGAACATCAGGAACATCTCGACGGTCCAGCGGCCGACGCCGCGGGCTTCGATGAGCCGCTCGATGATCACTTCGTTCTTCATGCGCGCGAGCGCCACGCGCGGCGGAATGGTGCCGTCGAGCGCCTTGGCCGCGATGTCCTTCAGGGAAGCCGACTTGGCGCGCGAAAAACCACAGCCGCGGAGATGATCATCCGGAGTCTCGAAGAGCCGGGCCGGCTCCGGGCAGCAGTCACCGCCATAGAGAGCATAAAACCGGCCGAGGATCGTCCTCGCCGCCTTGCCCGTGAGTTGCTGGTGCGCGACCGCCTGGACCAGCGCCTCGTAGGCGCCAACCCCGCGCTCGGGCTTCACGATGTGAGGACCCGCGCGGCTAATGAGCTGCGCCATCACCGGGTCGACCCGGCGAAGGTGGCGCAGGGCATCGCTCATCCGCGCTTCATCGAATCGAAGAAGTCCGCGTTGGTCTTGGTGTCCTTCATCTTGTCGAGCAGGAACTCGACCGCGGCCAGCTCGTCCATCGGGTGCAGGAGCTTGCGCAGAATCCAGATCTTCGCCAGCTCGTCCTGGGTCGTGATCAGCTCCTCGCGGCGCGTGCCCGAGCGGTTGATGTTGAATGCCGGGAAGACGCGCTTCTCGGAGATGCGCCGGTCGAGGTGGATCTCGCTGTTGCCTGTGCCCTTGAACTCCTCGTAGATCACGTCGTCCATGCGCGAGCCGGTGTCGATCAGCGCCGTTGCGATGATCGTGAGCGAACCACCCTCCTCGACATTGCGCGCCGCCCCGAAGAACCGCTTCGGGCGCTGCAGCGCATTCGCGTCCACGCCGCCCGTCAGGACCTTGCCGGAGCTCGGCACCACGGTGTTGTAGGCGCGTGCGAGGCGCGTGATGGAATCGAGCAGCACGACCACGTCGCGCTTGTGCTCGACAAGGCGCTTCGCCTTCTCGATCACCATCTCCGCAACCTGCACGTGGCGGCTGGCGGGCTCGTCGAAGGTGGAGGCCACGACCTCGCCCTTCACAGTGCGCGACATCTCGGTCACTTCCTCGGGACGCTCGTCGATGAGCAGCACGATCAGGTAGACGTCGGGATGGTTCCACGTAATGGAAGTCGCGATGTTCTGGAGGAGCATCGTCTTGCCGGCCTTCGGCGGCGAGATGATGAGTCCGCGCTGGCCCTTTCCGAGCGGCGCCATCAGGTCGATCATTCGCGCCGTCAGGTCCTCGGTCGAGCCATTGCCGCGCTCGAGCTTGAGCCGCTTGGTCGGATGCAGCGGCGTCAGGTTCTCGAACAGCAGCTTGTGGCGCGCGCTCTCCGGCGTGTCGAAGTTGATCTCACCGACCTTCAGCAGGGCGAAGTAGCGCTCGCCGTCCTTCGGCGGGCGGATGAGGCCGGATATCGAGTCGCCGGTGCGGAGGTTGAATCTGCGGATCTGGCTCGGGCTGACATAGATGTCGTCAGGACCGGCGAGGTAGGAGCTGTCTGCGGAGCGGAGGAAGCCGAAGCCGTCCTGGAGAATTTCGAGGACCCCGTCGCCGTAGATGTCCTCGCCGCCCCTCGCGTGCGCTTTCAGTATCGAGAAGATGACGTCCTGCTTGCGCTGCCTCGCCATGTTCTCGAGGCCCATGGACTCGGCCATGGTGACGAGCTCGTGGACGGGCTTCGTCTTCAGCACCGTCAGGCTCATCGCGCTACGGGATGCCGCGAGCTCCTCCGGTGAAATGATGTCGGCTTCGCCGCCTTCAATCATGTGGTCGTCTA
Source organism: Steroidobacteraceae bacterium (assembly GCA_036802645.1). Lineage (GTDB taxonomy): Bacteria > Pseudomonadota > Gammaproteobacteria > Steroidobacterales > Steroidobacteraceae > SCUD01. The sequence goes on along the minus strand of DAIRVV010000006.1, from coordinate 16,304 downwards.
CCGGCAGCCCCTCGTTGCCGTGCCGTGGGCCGCCACCGCCGCGATTGCGATGTCCCTTCTGGCGATTGCGCGCCTGATTGCCCAGATAGCCCCTCATAGGTGCTGGTCCAGCAGGGCCGCCAGCTTCGACTTCCCGACCAGGCCGACCTGCTGCGCCTCGGGGGCGCCATTCTTGAACAGGATCAGCGTCGGAATGCCGCGCACGCCGTACTTGACGGGCGTGTGGCGGTTGTCATCGATATTGAGCTTGGCCACCTTGACACGGCCCTCGTAATCTTTGGCGATGTCGTCGAGGATGGGGGCGATGGCCTTGCAGGGGCCGCACCATTCGGCCCAGAAATCGAGCAGAACGGGCGTTTCGGATTTGAGGACGTCGGATTCGAACGTCGCGTCGGTCGTGTGGACGATATTGCCGCTCACGCGGGCATTTCTCCTCGTTTCTAGTTGATCGGTGACGGGCGAATGCCCGATACGGCACAATGTTTGGCGCAGTTGGGAGCAATACGTGCGGGAATCCGCACCGCTAGGCTCCTTTTGTAGCGCGTTGGAGATCAATTTTCAAGTGCAGCAATTTTCGGACCTTTCGTTCACAGCCCTCCATTTGCCGGAAACCGTCGCCCGCGGAGTCGCCGACGCGGGCTTCGAGCGATGCACGCCGATCCAGGCCGCCACCCTGCCAAAGGCGCTCGCAGGGATCGACGTCGCGGGTCAGGCACAGACGGGAACCGGCAAGACGGCCGCATTCCTGGTCGCCCTCTTCGCCCATCTGCTGCGCTATCCGGCGTCCGCCGGGCGGCCAAGCACGTCGCCTCGCGCGCTCATACTTGCGCCAACGCGCGAGCTCGCGATCCAGATCCACCGTGACGCCGAGATACTCGTCCAGTACACGGGCCTCTCGCTTGGCCTCGCATTCGGCGGCGTAGACTACGACAAGCAGCGCCGCACGCTTGCCGCGGGAGTCGACGTCCTGATCGGCACGCCGGGACGGATCATCGACTTTTTCCGGCAGCACGTCTTCGACCTGCGCCACGTGCAGGTGATGGTGCTGGACGAGGCCGATCGCATGTTCGACCTCGGTTTCATCAAGGATATCCGCTTCCTGCTGCGCCGCCTGCCGGACCCGGAATACCGGCTCAATATGCTGTTCTCGGCGACGCTTTCGCATCGCGTGCTTGAGCTCGCCTACGAGCACATGAACGACCCGGAGCTGATCCGCATCGAGCCCGAGCGCATCACGGCGGAGCTCGTGCGGCAGGTGATCTACTACCCCGCCATGGAGGAGAAGGCCTCGCTGCTCGTGCACCTGATGCGCAAGGGCGCCGCCACGCGCACCATGGTTTTCGTCAATACGAAGCGCCTGGCCGAGCGCCTGGAGCGCCTGTTGCGCGCGAATGGCGTGGCCGCAGCGGCGATGTCCGGCGATGTGCCGCAAAGAAAGCGCATGCGGATGCTCCGCGAGTTCCACGACGGCAAGCTCGCCGCGCTCGTCGCGACCGATGTCGCCGCACGCGGCCTGCATATCCCCGATGTCAGCCACGTCGTCAATTACGACCTGCCCCAGGATCCCGAGGACTACGTGCATCGCATTGGGCGCACGGCGCGCGCCGGAGCGGCCGGGGATGCGGTCAGTTTCGGTTGCGAGCAGTACGTCGAATCACTGCCGGAAATCGAGGCATTCATCGGGCAGCGGATCCCGGTGGACACCTTCGACCCGGCCGAATTGCCGTACCTGAAATCGGCGCATTACGCGCCGCGCTCGTACGGCGACGACGAAGGAGACGGGCCTCCGCCCGCTCAGACGCAGCGCCGCCGGCGCTAAGCGAGCCCGTCCGCCAGCTCGAGCACGGACTCGACCCCCGGGAATTCCGAGTTCGACCGCAGGGGCGCGCCGCGCACCGGGCGCTGCACGGCGTACAGCCAGCAGATACCATGGCCGCGTGCAGCCCGCAGGACCGCGAGGCTGTCGTCGGCGAAAAGAGTGCGGGCCGGATCGAATTCCTCGCGCGCGGCAAGACGCGGCCAGAAGGACGCGTTTTCCTTCGGCACGCCGAAGTCGTGCGAGGAATGCACGGCGTCGAAAAGCCGCCGGATTCCGAGCTGAGCGTCCTTGATCGCCAGGATTTCCGGATGGGCGTTGGTGACGAGCGCGACGCGGCGGCCGCTGGCGCGCAGGCGGGCGAGAAATGGGCGAGCCTCGGGCAGCCAGTCGACCTGGTGCCGTGTCGCACGTTTCTGGGAGACGATATCGAGCGACAGCGCGCGGCTCCAGTAGTTGACGCAATACCAGTCGAGCGTGCCGGCAGTCGATTCGAAGATGGGCCGCATCAGGCGATGCGCCTCGCCGATCGCGATGCCACGGCTCTCGGCGAAGCGCCGCGGCAGGTGTTCTCCCCAGAAATGCTTGTCGTAGCCGAGATCGAGCAGCGTGCCGTCCATGTCGAGCAGGACGGTGTCGATCGCTGGCCAGTCGGGGGCGCTTCCCTGCACGCGCCTATGATATAACGCGCCACTTTCCGGAGCCGCTATGACCGCAGACCCGAACCAGATGTTGCTCGAAGTGACCGCACTCGCCCGCGAAGCGGGTCGCGCCATTCTGGAGGTCTACGCCTCGTCCTTCAGCGTCCAGGAAAAGGAGGATCGTTCGCCCCTGACGGAAGCGGACTTGCGCTCGGAGCGCCTGATCCTTGCGGGTCTCCGGCGCATTGCGCCGGAAATCCCGGTGCTGTCCGAGGAAGCAGCCAAGGCGCCCTATGCCACGCGCAGGAAATGGAAGCGTCTCTGGGTGGTCGACCCGCTCGATGGCACGAAGGAGTTCGTGCAGCGAAACGGCGAGTTCACCGTCAACATAGCGCTCGTCGACAATCACCGGCCGGTACTCGGCATCGTCCACGCCCCGGTGCTGGAGCGCGACTATTTCGCCTGCGAAGGCGTCGGCGCATTCCGCTCGGACGCCGAGGCGTCGGGACGCCCGATCCGCGTCGCGAAGCGCGGCACGGGCCCTGTTCGCGTGGTCGGCAGCCGCTCGCACCGGGGCAGCTCGCTCGACGGCTTCCTTGCGCGCGTCGGGCCGCATGAATTTGTCGAGGTCGGAAGCTCCCTGAAGCTCTGCCTCGTCGCGGAGGGCCAGGCGGACGTCTATCCGAGGCTTGGGCCCACGAGCGAATGGGACACGGCCGCGGGGCAATGCGTGCTCGAGCAGGCGGGTGGCCAGGTGCTGATGCTCGACGGCGAGCCGCTTGCCTACAACGCGCGCGAAGAAGTGCTCAATCCGCATTTCGTGGGCATCGCCGACCCGGACACCGACTGGCTCGCGATGATGCGATGACCTGGGGGCTCCTGCTCTCGGTGGCGGTGCTCGCGGCGGTCGCGATTTTCTGGCATTCGAGCCTTGCCGCGAGGGAGCTCGCCAACCGCATCGCGCGGGAGACCTGTGACGGCGCCAATGTCCAGATGCTGGACGGCACCGTTGCCATCCATCGGCTGCGCGTCGTGCGCACGGGCGACGCGCCGCTCGCGTGGAACCGCACCTACGTCTTTGACTACACGGCCGACGGCTACGTCCGGCAGCATGGATTCGTCGTCCTGACCGGCGACAACGTCGAGACCGTCGGTCTCGGACCGCGAGCCGTATGACCCCGCATTCGCCGGTCGACCTTCACCTGCACTCCACCGCGTCCGACGGCATGCTCGAGCCGGCGGCGCTCGTGGCGCACGTGGCGGCCTGCGGCGTCCGGCTCATGGCGCTCACCGATCACGACACGGTCGCGGGATGCGAAGCCGCGGCCGCCGCGGCGCGCATGCACGGCATCGGCTTTGTCGCGGGCGTCGAGCTGTCCGCCGACTGGCGCGGCAGGGCCATTCACGTGCTCGGGCTCGCGATCGATCCGGGCGCGGACTCGCTCGCGCGCGGGCTCGAGTCCCAGCAGGCGATTCGCGAAGCGCGCGCCATCAAGATCTCGGAAAAGCTCGATGCGGCCGGCGCGCCGGGGACCGCGGCGCTTGCATCCATCCGCGCCGCCGGAAGCCTCCCGACCCGGACGCACTTCGCGCGCGCGTTGGTTGCCTTCGGTGCTGCCAGGGACGTGGGCGCCGCATTCGACCGCTGGCTCGGGCGCGGCAAGCCGGGTGCCGTCCCGGGCGCCTGGCCGGTGCTCGCTGAAGCGACATCATGGATCGTCGCGGCCGGAGGCAGGGCGGTGATCGCGCATCCCATGCGCTACGCGATCTCCGCCGGCGCCCGGCGCGAGCTCTGCGCCGAATTCCTGGCCGCGGGCGGTCGCGGGATCGAAGTCATCACGGGTGGCGGGAGCCTGCGCGACCGCGAACAGGCGATTTCGCTCGCCGTGCGCTGCCGCATGGAAGGCTCGGTGGGCTCGGACTTCCACGATCCCGCGATGCCGTGGAATCCGCCCGGTCGTTTGGCTAAGCTTCCAGACTCAATCCGACCCATTTGGTCCGACTTCGAGCCGGCATGACGGACGAAGACAAGGTCAACACCCAGCTGTTCGAGCGGATTCAGCGACTGCGTGAATTGCGCATCGAGCACCGCGACCTGGACGACGTCATCTGCCGGCTTTCGCTCGACATCTACGTCGACGAACTTCAGCTCCGGCGACTGAAGAAACGAAAACTCCTGCTCAAGGACCAGATCATGCGGCTCGAGAGTGAGTTGATACCGGACCTCAACGCGTGATCGATCGTCTCGAGGCGCTGTTCGCATCGCTCCGGGCAACAGCCGTCGACCCGCAGTTTCCCGTCATCGTTTTCACCGCGCTGGTTGTCGCCGCGGGTGTCGTCTGGGGACGGCGCTGGTACGTCAATCGATCGAATGGCGGCCATGCCCGCGGCATCCTGATCGACGCGCTCGTGGTCGCGTCGCCCTATTTCGTCGGCCTCGCGATCGTCGGTATCGCCCGTCTCGCGGCAGGCGGTGAGCCGCGACCCTGGTTCGACACTGCCTGGACCCTGCTCGCCCTCCTCGCGCTGATCCGCCTGCTGCTGTTCCTGCTGCGGCTTTCGCTCGGAAAGAACAGGAGCATCAAGGCCTGGGAGCTGCGGGTGACGCTGATCGTCTGGGCACTGATCGCGGCCCAGGTGCTCGGCTGGCTCGATCCGATCGTCGGCCAGCTCGACTCGATCGGGCTGTCGAAGGGCACGACCCGCATCACGATCTGGTCCGTGCTCAAGGCGATCGCGACGGTCACGGTATTCGTCGTCGTCAGCGTCTGGATCGCGCGCTGGATCGACCGTCGAATCACCTCGATCCAGGAACTCGCGCCATCGACGCGGATCGGGATCGGCAAGTTCGCCTACGCATTCCTGATCGCCTTCGGCGTGTTGTTCGGCCTGCAGGCCTCGGGCGTCGACCTCACCGCCCTCACCGTCTTCTCCGGCGCGATCGGCCTCGGCCTTGGATTCGGGCTGCAGGCGATCGCGGCAAACTTCGTGAGCGGATTCGTGCTGCTCATCGACCGATCGATCAAGCCCGGCGACGTGATCAGCTTCACCGGCACGACGGGCACGAGCACGACAGGATTCGGCTGGGTCGAGGAACTGCGCGGCCGCCACATCGTCATCCGCGACCGCGACGGGGTCGCGACGCTCGTGCCGAACCAGAACGTCATCACCAACCCGCTCATCAACTGGAGCTACGGGCATCCCCGCGTCCGGCTGCGATTGCCGGTCCGCATCGCCTACCACGACGACGTGGAGCTCGCGCTCTCGCTCCTGATGCAGGCCGCGGAACATCCGCGCATCCTGCGCGACCCGCCGGCGGTGACGCGGCTGCTCGAATTCGCCGACTACGGGATGGAGATCGAGCTGCGTTTCTGGATCGGCGACCCGGCCGAGGGCGTCAACAACGTGCGCTCCGACGTCAACCGCCGCATCTGGGCGCTGTTCCGCGAAAACGGCCTGACGATCCCGCCGGCACAGCGCGAGATCCGCATCCTCGAAGGCGGCAAGTCGGCATCTGCTCTCGCGCCGAGGTCTACCGCCCCGATCACGCCGTCGGCCGACGGCCAGGATTGAGCGTGATTCCCGAGAGCGAGTACACGCTCTCCTACGTCCGCAGTCCCGGCCCCGGCGGCCAGAACGTCAACAAGGTCGCGACAGCCTGCGAGCTTCGGTTTTACGTCGCGTCGACTTCCCTGCTCGATGACGACGGCAAACGCCGGCTACGCGCACTCGCGGGCCGCCGGTTGACGCGGCGCGATGAGATTCTCCTCGAAGCGCATCGCCATCGTTCGCAGGATGCGAATCGACGCGATGCCCTGTCGCGGCTCGAGGAGATGATCGCGCGTGCAAGCGTGGCGCCGAAAATCCGGAAGAAGACACGGCCAGGCCGCGCAGCCAAGGCGCGTCGGCTCGACACCAAGCGCCAGGTCAAGGACAAGAAACGATTGAGAGGACGCCCTCAGTTCGACTGAACAGATTTCAGGCGGTCGACGAAGAAGTTCCGGCTGGAATGCCCCGCCAGCGTGGTGATCTGCTTCACCAACTCCGGCGTGGCGATCGACGCACACTCCCCTTTCATGGCGGGCTCCCGCAGGCTGTGTTTGTATACGGTGTTCTACCCGAAACCTCAAGGATAGCAAGCACTTATCACGCAATTGATTACGGGCAGCCAACGGGAAAGCCGAGACCACGAAGGGTGGATTCTGTTTCCGGAAATCCTCGCACATGAAACGCGTGGACTCCGATCGCACGCGCCGCAGTCACATTGGGCAGCAAGTCATCGAAGAACAGGACCTGGCCTGGCGACACTGCCAGCGTTTGCAGGGCCTTCTCGTACGCTGCCCGCTCGGGCTTCATGCGCCCGCAAAGGTGCGAAGCGAGGCAAACATCGAAAGCCGATCGCACATCTGTGAGCTGCGCCCAGTGGGCGGCATTGGTGTTGCTCAGGCAAGCAACGACGTTTCGCTCGCGCAATCTCTTCAGCAGCGACTCGGCGCCCGGATAGAAACCGTGAACCCACGAGGAAAAGATTGTCAGGAACTCGCCTGCTTCGAGCGGCAATTGCCACTCGGCGACGAACTGCTCGGAAAAATCCGTGGGAGAAATGCTGCCGCGCTCGAATAGTCCGACCGATTCCGACGATTGCCAGCGCGCAAGAATTTCCGCCGCGTCAACATCCGGCAGCAACCGGCCGAGCGCTTCTTGACCCGACGACTCGACGAGAACGCCGCCCAGATCGAATAGAAGCACGATCGGTTCGTGCATCGCCTCCAGCCTACTGCGGCTTGCGGGGTAGCAGCCACGCCCCCAGCGCCGGCAGCAGCAGCATTGCGCCCAGCATATTCACGAGGAACATGAATGTGAGCATGAGACCGACGTCGGCCTGGAACTTGAGCGGTGAGAACACCCAGGTCGCGACGCCGATCGCGAGCGTGATGCCGGTGAAGAAGATTGCCGCTCCGGTGACACGCAGCGCCGCCAGGTAGGAGTAACGCACGTTGTGGCCGCGCTTCAGGAATTCCTGCATGCGGCTGAAGAGATAGATGCCGTAGTCGACGCCGATGCCGGCGCCAAGCGCGACCATGGGCAGCGTGTTGACCTTGAGGCCGATGCCGACGAATGCCATGACGGCGTAGAGCAGGATCGAGACCAGCGCGAGCGGGACGATCACCATGATCGTGCCGATCACGGACCGGAAATTCACGAGGCACATGACCGTCACGGCGGCGAACACCCAGCCAAGGATCACGAATTCCTTGGCCCTCACTTCCTCGTTCTGTGCGGCCATTACGCCGACATTGCCGGTCGCCAGCCGGTACGCGACGCCTTCCGTAGGCTGCTTCGCTCGGTATTCCTTGACCGCCGCGACGACGCGTTCGATGGTCTCGGCGCGGTGGTCCGAGAGAAAGAGCATCACGGGCATCACGCTGCAGTCGCGGTTGAGGAGGCCGGTGCTGGTCTCGATGTAGTTCTGGGCCTGGACGAGCTGGCGCTCGTCACGCGGGAGGTTCCGCCACTTGAGGCTGCCTTCGCTCCAGCCCGCGCTCACGACCTTGGAAACGCCGGCGAGCGACATGACATCGCGCACGCCCTGCACGTTCGCCATGTGCCAGGCGAAGCGGTCGATCGCGTCCATGACCCGGTAGTCGATGCAGCCATCGGGCTTCGTCTCGACGATGACGTTGATGATGTCGGTGCCGATCGAGAACCGGCTGCTGATGAGGTTGCTGTCGCGGTTGTAACGCGAGTCGGCGCGCAGCTCCGGCACCCCGGCCTGCGTATCACCGATCGGCGTCTCGAGGCCCTTGATGCCGCCCAACACGCCGAGCACGAGCGCGAGCGCGATGATCGCGGCCGCCGGGCCACGGTGCGTGATGCGCGCGAGGTTCGTCCAGACATTCTGCAGCGCCTGCTGGCGCCTCTCCACGCGGTCGCGGAACCGGCCCGTGATCGGCACGAACGACACGAGCACGGGCAGGAGGATCAGGTCCGTCAGGATGATCACGCCGATGCCGAGGCTCGCGGTCACGGCCATTTCGCGGATCACCTGCACCGGAATCAGCAGGATCGTGATGAATCCCACGAGGTTCGCGAGCAGCGCCACGATCGCCGGCAGGAACAGCAGCCGGAATGTACGGCGCGCAGCCTCGTTGCTGTCGGCTCCGCTCATCGCCGCGTCGCTCACGGCGCTGATCTTCTGCACGCCATGGCTGGTGCCGATCGCGAAGATGATGAATGGCACCAGGATTCCGAGCGGGTCGACGCCGTAGCCGAGCAGCACCAGGAGCCCCAGCATCCAGACCATCGCGACCAGCGAAGAGATGACTGGGACGAGCGCGATCCTGAACGACTGGATGTAGATCCAGACGAAGAGCAGCGTGAGCACCACGGTGACGATCGCGAATGTGACGACCGAAAGCGCGCCGTCCGCGACATCGCCCACGACCTTGGCGAAGCCGATCATGTGCACCGATACGGGCCCCTCGACCGAGACCTCGACCTTGTCCTGCTCGATGCGCGAGCGGACCTTCGTTTCGAGCTCGTTCGAGATCCCGATGTAGTCGATGGGCGCGCCCGTCTCCGGGTCGGCGTCGAGGAGCTGGGCGCTGATCATCGCGCCCGAGAAGTCGTTCGCGACCAGGCGGCCCACGATACCCGCCTTCAGGATGTTCTCGCGGACGCGTGCAAGGCCGGTCGCATCCGGCTGGAAATCCGAGGGGATCACATCGCCCGCCTCGATACCGCCCTCCACGACCTCGGTGTAGCGCGTGTTCGGCGTCCAGAGCGACTGCACGCGTGCGCGGTCGACGCCCTTGATGAAGAAAACTTCGTCCGTCGCGATCTTGAGAGCCTGAAAGAACTCCGGCGTGAACATGTTGCCATCGCGCGAAATCACCGCGATCAGCAGCCGGTTCGCGCCGCCGAATTCCTCCTTGTGGTCGAGGTAGGTGCGGATGTATTCGTGCTGCTGCGGCAGCTGCTTGTTGAAATTGGTGTCGAGCTTCAGGCCCGTGGCGGCAATCCATCCGAGCACGGCGGTCACGATCGCGAACAGCGCGAGGATGATGGTGCGGTGACCGAAGACATGTGGCTCCAGCCAGGCCGCGATCTTCGCGTCGCCGGATTCCTTCATTGCGCGCTGCCCGCCGGCAGCGGGAGTCGTCGCACACCGCCCTCCCCGGCCAGGATCAGCTCGCCGTCGCCCGAGGGCGCAACCGCCGAGACCGCCTTGCGGTCGCCCTGTTGCGTGAGTTCGAAGCTGCGGCCGCCGTCACGGCTCACCAGCAGTACGCCCGCCATGCCGGCGATCACGACGGTTTGCTCGTCAATGCGGGCGCCCGAGTTCAAGAGCACGGTCGTGCCGGTCGGGATCGCAGTCCAGCTCATGCCGCCGTCTTCCGACCGATAGAGATTGCCGCGGAGTCCGAACGCCAGGACGGTCTCGCCATCGAGCGGAAGGATGCCGTGGAATGAGCCGTCATAAGGCGAGGGCAGCTCCCGCCAGTGCGCGCCGTCGTCGTCCGACCGGAACAGGCGGCCCGCCTCGGCGCCAAGGTACATGCGACCCGGCGGACCGCGTGCGATCGCATTCAGGTGGAATTCGAAGCCGAGATCGACATCGGCTTCCATCTCGTCCTGTTCGTCCTCGACTTTCTCGGCGCCCGGCAGCGGTTCCGGCTCGAATGGCACCTGGCTCCAGACCGCGCCGCCATCTTCAGTCGTGTAGATCATGCCATAGGCCCCGACCGCGACGCCCCGGGAAGCGTCCGCGAAACAGACATCGAGGAGTGGCTGCGCATTTTCCGGCTCGAAGTGCGCGAGGTCCCACGTATCACCGCCGTCCTGCGTGCGCACGATCGTCTCGGCGTGACCGACGGCCCAGCCATTTTTCCCGTCGGCGAAGTAGATCGAGGTCAGGGTTTCGCTCGAGGGCACGGGCACCTGGGTCCAGGATTTTCCCGCGTCCGTGGAATGCAGAATGTGGCCGCGCTCGCCGGCCGCGAATACCCGCGGTCCGGCCCAGGCGAGATCGAGCAGCAGGGAACGGGAAGCGAGCGGCGCGATCACTGCGGGCCGCGCGGTGGAATCGGCGCGCGCCACCGCGAGGGAGACCGCCGCGAGCGCGACCGCCGCCAGCCCGAATTTCACCCGGTTCCCCGTTTGCGCCTACCGCGTGCCGCGATTGGCGATCGCGGCGGGAGTGAAGTCCGCGGCCGTCCGCTTGGCGCCGAAATTGACGGTCCGCGGCTCCTCGTTGTCGAGGCCGAGTGCGAGGTACCGGCCGGCCTGGAGGTCGTAGGTCGTCTCCAGCGTCGTCCAGAAGGTCGGGATCTCGTAGTAGTTGATCGAGTGGCCTTCCTGCACGCGCCAGAGCTGGTCGCGGTTGTCATAGCAGTCGACCACCAGGATCTGCCACGAATCCTCGTCGACATAGAACGTGCGGCGCTTATAGATGTGGCGCTGGCCCGGTCTCAGCGTTGCATCGACCACCCACACGCGATGCAGCTCATAGCGCGCGTGCTGCTGGTTGATGTGCAGCGGCTTCAGGATGTCGCTGTTCTTGAGCTTGTTGCTGTGCAGCGGGTAGGCATTGTACGGGACGACGATCTCCTGTTTGCCGACGAGCTTCCATTCATAGCGTTCCGGGCTGCCGTTATAGATGTCGAACTGGTCGGACGTGCGCAATCCGTCGGAGCCCGTGCCCGGGTTGTCGAAGGCGACGTTCGGCGCGCGGCGCACGCGGCGCTGGCCCGGGTTGTACAACCAGGCCTTGCGGTGCTCGACCGTCTGGTCGAGCGTCTCGTGGACGAGCAGGATCTCGCCGGCGAGACGCGCCGGCGCGATAGTTTCCTGGATGAAGTAGAGCACCACGTTGTCGAGGGCCTCCTCCGTCGCGCCCGGCAGGGCGTAGCCGACGTAAGTCTCGTCGTGGAGCTTGACCATGTTGTAACCGCCCGCGCGGGTCACGGCCGCCTGGCCGATGACGCGCTCGGCGATCTCCGCGCGGAAGCGCAGGATATGGTTCCAGATCACCTCGACGCCAGCCTTCGGAGCCGGAAATGACGGGCCGCCGATGGCGCCGGTCACTCCGTTGCCGCTGCCGGTCAGCTTCGCGGAACTCGCATTTGCCTTGACTGCGTCGTAGATGCGCTGCGGGAACGCGGCGCTGCGGCGCGACGGGTAGACATTCATGAAGTAGCTGCCCTTATAGGCGGACAGCAGCGCCTTGTGCCCGGCCGTCAGGTTCTCGGCGTACTTCGACATGCTCGTGGCGTCGATCTTGTAGAGCGGCTTGTCGCCGGCATACGGGTCCGGATGATGCCCGCCCGGCTTGAAGCCCGGCTGGCCAGCGTCGGCCAGCGACTTGATCCCGCCGGTCCAGGCCGGGATCGTGCCCGCCGCATTGGCGGCTTGCTCGGCACCCATCGGCGTGAGTTCCGCGCCCGGTTTCGCTGCCTGCTGGGCCGACACGCTGGTCGCGACAAGGAGCAGGAGACCAACGATGCATTTCAGCTTCTTCATGTCTTGTCTCCGCCCCGGTTCAGAACGAGTACTTGATCGTCGCAGCAAGGAAATCGCGGTCAGCCAGTTCGTTGTAGCGGCCTGCGCCGTCGAAAGTCGTGTAGCTGAAATCGACTTCGAGCTTTGACTGGTAGCTCGCGAGCACGCCGAGCGTGGCTCCGCGCCGGCCGTCGACGAAATTGCCGCCCGGTCCTGGTGTCGTTCCGTCGACGTCCTGCGACCAGACAAAGCGCGGCGAGAAGTTCCACGCGCCGATCACGCTGAGGTAATCGAGACGCAGCGCCGCGCGATAGCCCCAGGAATTCTCGTCCGCAAACCGGTCGAGCGGCTCGACCTCGCCGAAGTGGCGACCGGCGAGCGCCTCGTTGCCGGAAACGGAAGTGCCGGGGCCGTTCAGCCGCAGGCCCTGGCCATTCGGGCCGCCGGCGGTCTTGTCCGGCATGCCGTCGACCTTCGTCATGCCGGCCTCGACGACAGCCACGAGCTGCGACGCACCGAGCATCGGCGGAAACGCCTTGGTCGCCGTCAACTGGCCCTGCCACACGTCGAATACATCCCAACCCTGGACGACCTGGTCGATTCCGAATGCGCCGAGCTGGCCGCAGCGCGCAAGCGTCGTCAGCGGCGGTGTGCAGGCCGCCGGCATCGGAATGCCCTGCGCGGCAAGCGCGACCGCCTCGAACGGAGTCAGGGCCGCAAACAGGAGCTCGACGTCGTCGAACTGCAGCGGAACGTCCTGGCGGAAAGACACCTCGCCCTGCAGCGCGATACCTGTCGTCGCGAGCGACGTATTGAACGAGACGCCGAAGAGCTGGATGTCCTCGGGATACTGAGTGAAGTACCTGGCTGTCTGCGCGTATTCATGGGTGGCGAGCGCCGTCGCCTGCCCGGAGACGTTGCCACCCGCGAGCACCGTATTGCCGGCGATCGTCGCGTAGCCCGCAGCGGTCGCGAGCGACAGGTCGCCGCCATTCGCCGCGGCAGCGCCCGCACCGGCATTCGCCGCGATCGCGACGGCGGAATCGAATGGAAGGCCCGATGCAAGGCCCTGCGCGGTCGCGATGACGGCGGTCAGCGTGCCGAGCGAATTGCCGATGCCGGCCTGGCTTCCCGTGATGCCGCTGATGACCGGCAGCTTGCTGTGGTAGTTGACGAAATAGAAACCAAGCTCGGTGCCCTGCCCGAAGTCCGGCATGAACCAGTGCAGCGCCACGCCGTATTGACCGCTGTCCGACGGCTCGACCGTCGGTCCCCGCGGCACGCCCTGGAAATTCTCGATGAACGGCCCGCCGAGCGGCGTGAAGTCGGTTCCCTGGTCCGAGAAAGCGCCGAATCCGAGAAAGACCTGCTCGCCGCCGCGTGGCACGAAATCGTTGCTGGAGAAATACGTGCCGACCGGCTCCGGCTCGGTCCGGTCCCAGTCGAAGATGCCGATTGCTTCGGCCGTGACATTGTCCGTCAGGCCGATGCCGACCTTCAGGATCTCCTGCGGCAGGTAGGCCTCGCGCAATTCCGAGCCGGGAACGCGCAACGCCGACACGTCGAAATGGTTGATGGCGTTGTTGATGCCGCCCTGGATGAAGGTGCTCTCGCCCCAGTTCACCACCTGCCGGCCCGCACGGATGTCGAGCTCATGTCCGCCGAGGTCCCAGCGTCCATAGACGAATGCGTCGAGCAGCCTCACGTAGGAGCCGGCGAGGTGCTTTCCCGACTCGGAAATCGGAGTGCGCTCGGTCTCGGAGTCCTCGACCAGATCGTCGTAGAGGAGCGAGCCGCGTACGAACACTCCGTAGTTGCCGCGGTCGAGTGAGAGCTCCGAAACCATCTTGTAAGCGCTCGACACGCGTCCTTTCCGGTAATTGAGATCGCCGTCATCGATGTTCGGCGAGCGCCCGGTTCCGCCGTCCGCGGTCCCGATCAGGCGCGGATCGCGCGCTTCCTCGCGCCAGGTCTGGCCAAAGGAAATCGTCGTGTCGAAGCTGCCATTCCAGCCGCCGGCGGCGAAATCGATCGCCTGGGCGGCCCCTGGCGCGAGAATCGCTGCAACGACTGCGGGCAACGGACGAATGAAAGTCTTGGTCATGTAATTCCCCAGGGCCAGGACCGATCGGAATTTTGCGCAAGGATATATCAGCGTCTGCGCTTTGCACTGCAAAACGCAGCCGCCGATCAACTGTGAGTGACCTGCAGGATGCTGTTGCGGATCTGCTCGGAAAGGACGATGCGCGCGTCTTCGGCGACGGCGCGCAGCGCGTCGTCGTAGGTCAGCCGCCCGTCGCCGTTCAACCGGATGACGCCGCGTTGCCTCAGGAGCTCGATGAAGTCGCGGAACATCGCCCGGTCGAAGAATTCCGGCGCCGCGAACCCATAGAGGATCGAGATCCTCTGCGCCATCGCGACACAGCGTTGTTCAAGCGCGTCGGTCGTCAGCATGGAGCACCCGGCGTGCAGCAGGAGCGCGATCGCGAGGTAGTAGCGCTCGATCGTCTGGATCGTCGCCTGCGCAAGTACACTCAAACGCACTGCTTCGGCACTACCGGTCGTCGAGCGACGCCAGATCGCGTCGTCCGGGTCCCGTTCGAGCAGGCCCTGCTTCGTCAGCTCCGCGAGCACGCCGTCGACGACGCCCGGCAATTCGTCTTCCCCCCAACGCAGGCACAATTCCGCGCGCACGTAGGGATAGATGCGCCAGACGAGGCGCTGGATGTCTTCATGGCGCATGGCCGGGTTGTTCAGGAATGCGCAGGCGACGAGCGAGGGCATCGCGAAGAGATGCAGGACGTTGTTCCGGTAGTAGGTCGCGAGCACCGCGTTCCTTTCTTCCATGCGCAGCACGTCGCCGAGCGGGTGCCCGCGCCGCTCGAGCATGCCCATCTGCTCTCCGTGCCTGATGATGGAGGCGCCGTCGGTCGCGGCGATCGACACGTCCGGCGAGTAGGGCAGGTCGCGCAGCAGGTCGATGTAAAGCTGCAGCTGCCGCTCGAGATCGGACTCGAGCATCGCCTGGCGCGGCGCCGCGAGCAGTGCGATCGAGAGCAGGTTGACGGGCGTGACGGCGGCGGCCGAGTTGATGCGACGCATGATCTCCGTCGCCACCGAGTCGACCGCGCTGCCGAACCAGGCCGGCCGCGAGTTCTCGTCGTGCGGCCCCGATCGCCAGTCCGGATGCGCCTGGTCGAGCAGGCCGTCGAGCAGGAGCGGCTCGCCGAATGCGACGTACACGCGGCCGAGCTGGCGCCGAAGCTGCGGCAATACGCGAAACAGGCCGCCGACCGATTCCTTGTTCTTTGGCCGTCCCATCAGCTCGTCGATATAGCTCTCGCCTTCGAGCAGCTTGTCGTAGCCGAAGTAGACCGGGACATAGGCCACCGGCCGGCGCGTGTCGCGCAGGAAGCTCCGCACGGTCATGCCGAGCATCCCGGTGCGCGGCCGCAGGAGACGTCCCGTGCGGCTGCGGCTGCCTTCGATGAAGAATTCGATCGGGTGCCCGCGATTCATCATCACGTCGACGTACTTCATGAACACGATCGGGTACAGGCCCGTGCCGCGGAAGCTGCGGCGAATGAAGAAGGCCCCGCCCTTGCGCAGGAAGCGCCCGATCACCGGCAGGTTCAGATTCACGCCGGCGGCGACATAGGGCACGGCGTAGCCGCGCTGGTAGATCACATAGGAGAGCAGCAGGTAGTCGACGTGACTGCGGTGGCATGGCACGTAGACGATCTCGCAAGTCGGCGGCAGGCGGTCGAGGTATTCCGCGTTCCTGACTTCGATGCCGTCGTACACGCGTGTCAGGAAACGGTTGAGGAAGCGCTCGGCGACGCGCACGAAGGTGTGGGAATAGTTCGCCGCGATCTCGAGCGCGTGACGGCGCGCGACGCGAAGCCCATCGCGTCGTGTCTGCTTCCTGTCACGGATCTCCTGGCGCACGGCCTGGCGCACTGCGCGGGTGCGCAGCACCTGTGCGACGATCGCGCGCCGGCGTGACAGGTCCGGGCCGAGCGTATCGGTCCGCATGTGGCGAAACTCGGCGCGCATTTCCTTGAGGAGCCGGCGCGCCGTGTTGCCCTTGACGGATTTCGGCTCGCCGAAGCGGATGAGCGTGCTCCGGCCATTGAATACGATCGAGAGCAGGCGCCGGAACGGTCCGACCAGCAGGCTGTTTTCGGAGAGCATCAGGCCGAGCCAGGACTTCTCGCGCTGCGGCGCGCGGCCCCAATAGACGGCGACTGGCACGATATCGAGCTCGAGCGCCTCGTCTGCTCCGGCAGCGGCGACGGCACGCGCGAGCTCCGGCGGCGTGCGGCGATCGGCGCGCCGGCGCAGCA
>DAIRVV010000005.1:0-35591 GCA_036802645.1 Steroidobacteraceae bacterium | reverse complement strand
ACTTGGAAGCTGGTGGGCCTACTACGAGCTCGGCTGGGGCGGATGGTGGTTCTGGGATCCCGTCGAGAACGCGTCCTTCATGCCCTGGCTCGCGGGCACGGCCCTGATTCACTCGCTGGCCGTCACCGAGAAGCGCGGCTTGTTCAAGAGCTGGACACTGCTGCTCGCCGTCTCGGCATTTTCGCTGTCTCTACTCGGCACGTTCCTGGTGCGCTCGGGCGTCTTGATTTCGGTGCATGCATTCGCCACCGACCCGAAGCGTGGAATCTTCATCCTCGCGTTCCTGACGATCGTGATCGGCGGCGCGCTTCTGCTCTTTGCCTGGCGCGCGCCCAGGCTCAAGTCCGCGGCCGGATTCGAGCCGACGTCGCGGGAAAGCTTCCTGCTGCTGAACAATGCATTCCTCGTCGCCGCCCTCAGCCTGATACTTCTGGGCACCCTGTACCCGCTGTTCATCGACGCACTCGAGCTCGGCAAGGTCACGGTCGGGGCACCATGGTTCAATCTGATGTTCCTGGTGCCGATGTTGCCGCTCGTCGCACTTCTCGGCATCGGCATGCACGCCGGATGGAAGCGCGGCATGCTGGGTTCGGCCAGGAATCGCCTTTTGTTGTGCGCCGGCGTTGGAATCGCCGGCGCACTGATGATCGGCGGCGCGGCCTATGGCGACATCCGCCCGATGACGACGCTGGGATTCGCGCTGGCCCTGTGGGTCATGCTGTCTTCCCTGGCGATACCCTGGGCGCGCATCCGCGCCCGCCAGCCACTGCCGGCAGCGGCGCTCGGCATGGTTATCGCGCATTTCGGCGTCGGCCTCACTACGTTTGGTATCACGGGCGTACAGTCATTCAAGGTCGAGAAGGACTTTGCGCTTGGTGTCGGTGAAGCCGCGCAGATCGCGGATTACGACTTCAAGCTGGCGGCGTTGCGGGACGTTCAGGGCGCGAACTTCATCGGCGTCGAAGCCGACGTCGTCGTCTCGCGTGAGGGCAGTCCAATTAGCGTCCTTCATCCACAGAAGCGTTTGTACAACTCGGGCGGTAACCCGATGACGGAGGCGGGCATCGAAGTGGGCGCCGCACGCGATCTATTCGCGGCGCTGGGGGATCAGCTCGGCCAGGGACGCTGGAGCGTCCGGCTCCAATACAAGCCGCTCATTCGTTATGTCTGGCTTGGTGCAATCCTGATCGCGCTCGGCGGCCTCGTCGCGGCATTCGATCGGCGCTATCGCGTACCCGTGCAGGCGCGCTCCGGCGAAGCCGTGGTACCGGCCGCGCAATGAAGCTTCCTGTTCGATTCCTCGTGCCAGCGATCGCATTCGCCGTCCTGGTCGCCTTCTTCGTCATCGGCCTGCAGCGCGAACCCGGGAATATCCCGTCACCGTTGATCGGCAAGCCTGCTCCCGCTTTCTCCCTCGAATCGCTCGGCGATCCGGCGTGGAAAGTCGGAACGGCGGATTTCAGCGGCCGGCCCTGGCTGCTAAATGTCTGGGCGACCTGGTGCGCCGGGTGCCGCGACGAGCACGGGGCGCTCCTCGCCATTGCGCGTGAGAACCGCGTGCCGATCGTCGGTCTGAACTGGAACGACGATCGCACGCTCGCCCTGCGCTGGCTGGAGCAGCTCGGCAATCCATATGCCTCGGTCGCCTATGATCCCGAAGGGCGCACCGCCATCGACTGGGGCGTCTACGGCGCGCCGGAAACGTTTCTCATCGATTCGGACGGACGCGTGATCAAGAAGCACGTGGGCACATTGACGATGGAGACCTGGGAGCGCGAGTTTCTGCCACTGCTGCCGGCCGCGGAGGGCGGCAGGTGATGCGCATGGTCGCGCTCGTTGTCATGTTGCTGCTGGGGCCGCTGGCTTTTGCTGTCGACTCCGGGCAGCGCTTTGAAGATCCGGCCGAGCAGGCCCGCTACGAGCGGCTGATCCGCGACCTGCGCTGCCTGGTCTGCCGAAGCGAGAGCATCGCCGATTCCAACGCAAAGCTTGCAAGCGACCTCAGGCGGGAAGTCGAGTCGCTCATGCGGGCGGGGCGTAGCGATGACGAGATCTACGCCTTCATGACCGAGCGATACGGCGATTTCGTCCTGCTGCGTCCGCCTGTCGCACCGCGGACATGGCTGCTCTGGGCCGGCCCGGCGCTTTTTCTCGCGGGCGGTCTCGGAATTGTGCTGGTGATCGTGCGACGGCGTGCCAACGCGGCACGCGCAAATCCGGCGACGCTTGACGAAGAGCCGGATCGCCAGTGACCGCATTCGTCGCGATTTGCGCGGTGCTGCTCGCCGTCGCCATCGGCCTGCTTGGGTGGCCACTGCTCATTTCCCGCAGCGGTGGTGAATCGTCCCTTCGCGCACGGGTCGCAGCGATCGTAGTCGCAGTCGTCCTGCCCGCGGCGGCGATCCTGATCTACTACTGGGCAAGCAACTGGAACTGGAACGCTCCACCCGAGGAGCAGGCGGTTTCCGAACCTGACTTGAAGCGCGTTGCAGCCGAGCTCCAGGAACGGCTGGCTCGCCAGCCGGACGACATCGAAGGATGGAAGCTGCTCGGCCGCTCGGCAACCGTGCTCGGTGACCTTGCGCTCGCACGCACCGCGTTCGGCGAGGCATACACACGCACGCAGGGTCGCGACGCTGAAGCGGTCGTAGGATATGCCGAGTCGCTCGTGCTGATCGACGAGCGCGAAATCGACGGCCATGCGGCGGAACTTTTCGAGCAGGCCCTCGAGATGGCGCCGGACAATCCGCGCGCGCTCTGGTACGGCGGCATCACGGCTTATCGACGCGGCGACCTCGCGCTGGCGCAGCAGCGCTGGATCGAGCTGCAGAATCACGAGTTGCCAGCCGAGTTGCGGCAGGTGCTGGCGGAACGGCTCGCGGAGCTCGAGCAATCTCAAGGCAAGCCGGTTGCGAAGGCCGGCGCGCCGGCCGATGCGGGTTCGATAGAGATCTCGATTGCGATCGATCCGGCGCTCGCGGCACGCGTGCCTCCAAGCTCGACCCTGTTCGTGATTGCGCGCCGCGGCGAGGGCGGTCCGCCGCTGGCCGTCCAGCGTCATCCGGCCGGCGCATTGCCGGTATCTGTCCGCCTGAGCGACGCGGATGCGATGTTGCCTGGCACCACGCTTGCGAGTGGCGGTGCGCTGACGCTGATTGCGAGAATCTCGAAGAGCGGCCAACCCATTGCGGCCAGCGGAGACCTCTTCGGAGAGGTCGGTTATGATTTCGCATTGGCCCGACCGGCAAGTATCACAATAGACCAGGTCGTTCCGTAATCCAGCGGCCGGAGGATTGCCATGACGCCGGCCGCCGTCAGTTACCGCTTCAGGCGCATGCCGTCGGCCTTTCGTTACTTTCCGAGGGCCGTATTCGGGCGCCGGAGCGCGCTCGTGCCCGACGGGAAGGCTGTGCCGAGACTCGAGGGCAGCGTCGAATCGGTCAGCGCTGACAAGCGGCATCTCGCTCGCTACCGCGGGATCTGCGGTTTTGCCGACGATGGAAACCTGCCGGTCACCTACCCGCACGTCCTTGCCATGCCCGTTCAATTCGCGGTGCTGACGCACCCGCAATTCGTCGTGCGCCTGATGGGACTCATCCACATCGCCAACGAGATCGAGCAGGCGAGGACATTGCCCGCTGATCGGGATTTCGCACTGCGCAGCTGGATCGAAGGCCACCGCAACACCGATCGCGGACATGAATTTGATCTTTACACCGCGGTCGAAGACGACCTCGGCACTGCGTGGCTCGAAAAATCCACGCTACTCGCACGCAGGCCGTCGATTGGCAAGCCGGCATCGCGAGGAGCGCGCCAGGCGCTGCGCTATGAGAGGCCGGACGCTACCGATCGGCCGGAGCGCGCCGACTTCGAAGTGCCGCGCGCACTGGGCAGGCGCTATGGCTGGCTCTCCGGCGACCTGAATCCGATCCACCTCGCAGATCGTGGAGCCAGGCTATTCGGCTTCGAGCGGGCCGTGGCGCACGGGATGTGGTCGATGGCCAGGACACTCGCCGAACTCGGTACGGCGGCACTGGCACCCCCGGTGCAGGTGCAGGTGGAGTTCAAGTTTCCGCTCTTCATGCCCTGCATTGCCTCGCTCGAACACTGGCCGCGCGATGGCCGCCGGGTGTTCGTGCTGAAGGAAGTGGAGAGCGAGCGGCCGCACCTCGCGGGCTCGACGCGGAACGGGTAGCGCGATGATCTCAAGGCTGGTGCGCACGCTGCTTCGCGCCAGGCCCGGCGAGGAGCGGGCAGTCGGCCTCGCCTTTGCATATTTCTTCATTTTGCTGTGCGCGTACTACCTGCTGCGGCCGCTGCGGGATGCGATGGCGATCGGCGCGGGGCTCGAGAACCTGCCGTGGCTCTACACCGGCACCTTCGTCGTGATGCTGATGCTGACTCCGCTTTTCGGGGCGCTGGTGTCCCGCGTGCGCAAGCAACTGCTGCTGCCGATCACATACATCTTCTTCGCGTCGAACCTGCTCGTGTTTTATCTGCTGTTCAAGGCAGATCCCGATGGACGGTGGATCGCGATCTCGTTCTACATCTGGCTCTCTGCCTTCAACTATTTCGTCGTCTCCGTCTTCTGGAGCTTCATGGCGGACGTGTTCCGGGACGAGGAAGCGAAGCGCCTGTTCGGGCCGATCGCGGCCGGGGGAGGCGCGGGCGCGATCATCGGGCCGCTCCTGATGCAATTCCTGGTGCCGCGGATCGGCGTCGATGCCGTCGTGGGTCTCGCCATGCTGCTGCTGATCGCAACGCTGCCTTGCATACGCGGGCTCGCCCTCTGGGCCGACAATCGGCATGGCCGGTTCGTGCGCCCGCCGGAGGATCCGGAGTCCCGCATCGGCGGCGGAATGTTGTCCGGCCTGCTGCTCGTCGCGCGATCGCCGTACCTGTTCGGCATATTCACCGTCATCGCAATCGGTTCCATCGCCGGCCTCTTCATGTACAACGAACTGCTCCGGCTGGTCGAAGCGAACTATCCGGACCTTGCAACCCGTGCGCAATTCTTCGGCCGGCTCGACACGGCGGTCAATGTCGTCGCCTGGCTCTTTCAGGGCCTGGTAGTCGGCTGGCTCATCCGGCGATTTGAGTTGTCTGGCGCCCTCGTCGCCATTCCGATCGCGGCGCTCGTCTCGTTCGTGGCACTTGCCGCGGTGCCGACCCTGGCGGTGCTCGCTGCCGGCCAGATCCTGCGCAGGGCGGGCGAGTACGGCATCGCCAAGCCGAGCCGCGAAGTGCTCTTCACGGTCGTAGACCCCGAGGCCAAGTACAAGGCCAAGAACTTCATTGACACCGTCATGCAGCGGGGCAGCGACATGGTGGGTGTCTGGATGTACACGCTGGTGCAGGCCGGAGGAGTAGCGCTCGTCGGGTATTCGCTCATATGCACGGCCGGCATGGTCGCCGCGATCGGAGTTTCACTCGGCCTTGGCCGAGCATTTGCCCGCCGTCAGGCGGGCACTTCATGACCCGCTGCATGTCGAAGCGACATGGACCGAGCGCAACTCATGCCTGCCACCGTGACCCGTCGCGAAGCGATGTGGCTGGCTTCGGCAGTCCTGTTGCCTTGCATGACGCACGCGGCCGCTGAACCGATCGAACGCGCGATTCCCCGAAGCGGAGAAAAATTACCTGCGCTCGGGCTCGGCACCTGGCAGGTGCTCGACGTCCCGCCCAAAGGTTCGGACTACAACGCCGCAGTCGCGGCCGTGCGGAGCTTCCTCGATTCTGGCGGCCGGTTGATCGACAGCTCTCCGATGTACGGGCAGTCGGAAGAGCGGGTGGGCGACATTCTCGCAGCGCTTCGCCCCGCCAAACGGTCGTTCCTCGCAACCAAGGTCTGGACGACCGGCCGCGCGGCTGGCGAGGCGCAACTTGCCGATTCGCACCGGCTGCTGCGCGCGAAGACGCTCGATCTCGTGCAGGTTCACAATCTCCAGGACCTCGACACGCATCTCGCGACACTGCGCGCCGCCAGGGAGGCTGGCAGGGTTCGCTACATCGGCGTGACGCACTACGTCGCGAGTGCGCATGCGGAACTCGAGCGGGTCGTCCGGCGCGAGAAACCGGATTTCCTCCAGATCAACTATTCGCTCGCCGAGCCGGAAGCGGAGGCGAGACTCCTGCCACAGGCTCGAGAGCTGGGCGTTGCCGTGCTGGTCAACCGCCCGTTCACGAAGGGCGCGATGATCGACCGCGCCGCGGGTCATGCCCTGCCACCGGTGGCCGCCGAGCTTGGCTGTCGCAGCGCCGCCCAGCTATTCGTGAAATGGGTGCTCGGGGATCCGGCGGTCACGGTCGTCCTCACGGGCACACGCAACCCGCAGCATGCGGCGGAAAACCTCGAAGCGGCATCCGGGCGCACGCCTGACAGTACGCAGCGCAAGGCGATTGCGGGTTGGTTTTCATCTCTGTGAGGCTAGGGTGCTCTCCCTAGCGGCGATCCGGATACTCCGCGCCGAATCAACTGAGACACGACCAGGAGTTTGAAATGATCGACAACGTCAACCAGTTCATCGGCACGATCGCGGACACGGAGCTCGCCCGGACAGCCCGCTGCTCTGCGCGCACGATCTGGAACGCGCATCGCGCCGCGCTCGAAACCACCCGCCTCGAGGCCGGCAAGGTGTTCTTCCTTGCGATCGACGAGGGTCAGAAACTCGCAGGCCGCGTGAAGCCGGCCGCCCGGAAGACCGTCACGAAGAAGTTGACGCGCCGCAGCGCGCGCCGCGCCGCCTGAGTCCTTGCATGCCGCTGGTGTACGATGGCCCCGGCCGCCGTACACCAGCCGCATGTCCAGCCTTTCCAAGTCCGCACCCGGCCGGCGCACCCGGCAGCGAATTCTCGACACCACGCTCGAGCTCTACAACGAGCGCGGCGAGCCGCAGGTCTCCACGTCGCTGATCGCGACCGAGCTCGGCATCAGCGCCGGCAACCTGCATTACCACTTCCGCCGCAAGGACGAGCTCAGCGCCGCACTGCTCGACCAGTTCGTCGCTGAATTCGAAGCCCTGCTGCCGCCTCCCGGCTGGCGCGCCGACAATGTCGAGGACGTCTGGCTGCTGCTGCATGTCCTGCTCGAAACACTCTGGCGCTATCGTTTCCTGTTCCGCGACCTGAGCGGAATCATGGCCCGTGACCGGCGTGCCGGGCAGCGGCTCGCGACCGTATTCGAGCGTGCGGTAACCGCCTCGCGCGGCATCTGTCTCGGACTCGTCGAACGGGGCCTCGTGACGGCGACGGGCGCCGAGATCGATGCGCTTGCTGAAAACATCGCGATCGTGTCGCTGTACTGGCTCTCATTCGAATCGGCGCGGCATCCGCGCAGTGCCCTGGCCGCCGCAGGAATGTCGCGCGGCGTCTACCAGGTCCTGATGCTGGTCGCGCCTTTTCTCCAGGCTGAGAGCCGGTTCCACCTCGAAAAGCTGGCGCGGGAGTATCTTGCGCGAGGAGAGGGGGGATTGACATGAAATCAGCTCTGGTTGCCTGTGTCGCCGCGGGACTGCTCGGTTTGTCCGCGAATGTCGTGGCGGCCGCGCCGCCGGCCAGCGCGTTTGCGGCCTTGCCCGAAATGTCGATGGTGCGGCTCTCCCCGAATGGCCAGCGCGTAGCCTGGACCAACGATCCGGGCGGCACGCCGCTGATCGTGGTGTTCGACCTCGTGACGGGAAAGGACCTAAGGCGCCTGCAACCGAGCAATTCGCGCGTGCGCGATCTCGACTGGGCGGACGACCGCACACTGATCATCAGCGTGAGCCGTTCTCTCACGGTTGCCGCAACGACGATCGCGGAGCGGCGCTATGAATTCGAGCGCTACCTCGCCCTGGACGTCGATGACTCGAATGGCGAAGCGCGATCGTTGCTGATGGAAGATCCAGAGCGAGAGTTGGTGTCGGGTGCGACACTCGAGAAGTTGCATGCCGCCGCGCCCGGTATCGTCATGATGTCGACTCTCAGTTTCTCGAGTGCGGCGAAACGAGAAAAGATCGGCACGCGGATTTCGAGCGATCGCAAAGACTCCGGCTTCGAGCTCTCGCTTTTTGAGGTTGCAACCGCCAACGGCAATGGGCGCAAGGTCGAATCCGGGTCGCCGTATACGGACCAATGGATCCTCGATGCCGCCGGACGTGCTGTCGGACGCGTCGAGTGGAATCCTGAATCGCACCAGTACTCGATACTCGCCAAGAGCGCTGCTGGCTGGAAATCGATCTATTCATCCTCGGACTACGATTTCCACCTCGCCGGATTGAGTGCCGACGGGAAATCATTGCTCGCCAAGGGTTCCGGCGATTCGAGCCGCGACAAGGTGTGGAGCCTGCCGCTGGCCGGCGGAAAGCCAGTGCTCACGTTCGAACACCCGGAATTCGACGTCACTTCCGTCGTATTCGACCGGTTCAGCGATGCGCCGACGGGATTCTGGATCGGCGGGCCCACGCCAATCATTCACTGGATCGATCCGAAAATGGATTCCATCCAGAAAGCCGTCTCAAGGGCATTTCCCAACAAGGGTACTCAGGTGCTCGACCGTTCGGCGGACTACAAGCGGATCATCGTGCATGTCGAGAGCGGTTCAAGCCCTCCCGTCTACTACCTGGTCGATTTCACGAACAAGTCGGCCGACATCATCGGCGAATCGTATCCGGCGCTCACAGATGCGACGCTCGGGGCCGTCCAGACCACGAGTTACAAGGCGCCGGACGGCTTCGAGATTCCCGCCTATCTGACGATGCCGCCGGGCCTGGAACCGAAATCGCTGCCGCTCGTCGTGTTTCCGCACGGTGGCCCGTACGCACGCGACACGGGCGGCTTCGATTGGTGGGCCCAGTTCCTCGCGACCCGTGGCTACGTCGTGCTGCAGCCGCAGTTCCGCGGCTCCACGGGATACGGGGCCGACTTCGCGCGCGCGGGGAACAGGCAATGGGGGCGCGGCATGCAGGACGACATCACGGCCGGGGTGCGCGAACTGATCGCAAAAGGCGTCGTGGACCCGAAACGCGTATGCATCGTCGGTGCGAGTTATGGTGGATACGCGGCGCTTGCGGGCGCCGCGTTCACGCCCGATCTCTATGTCTGCGCCGCGAGCATCAATGGCATAGCCGACATTCCACAGATGCTCGGATTTGTGAAAGAAAAGTGGGGAGGGGAGGAGTCCGACGCTTTCGACCACTGGAAAAGGATGACCGGAAATGCGAGCGACGAGGCGGTCGTCGCGTCTTCACCGAGCCGCTCGGTCGACACGATCCGTGCGCCGATCCTCCTGATCCATGGCAGCAGCGACACGGTCGTGCCGCCCAGTCAGTCCCGAAATTTCGCGCAGCTCCTCAAGCAAAAGGGCAAGCAATGCGAGCTCGTCGAATTGCCCGGTGAGGACCACTGGCTTTCAACGGGTCAGTCTCGCCTGACGATGCTCCAATCGCTGGAGGCCTTCCTGGCCGCAAATCTGCGGTAACGGGCCATTTCACAGTTCCAGCGCACGTCCTTGCAATGCGAATGAGAATGACTATCATTAGCATTGATAGTCTGTGGGCATTGGCATGGGAGGTCACCCGTGAACCGGACCGGAATCGCATTGATTGCAGCGGTACTTGCCGCGGCACAGGCGGCAGGCGCATCGGCGGAGGCCACCATGCCCGACGCTAAAGCCGCGGGTCCGCTCGACACCGTTGTCGTGACCGCGACCCGGGGGCCGCGGGAGATCGAGGACGTGGCCGCGACCGTGACGGTCAAGACGACCAGGCAGATCGAGGACGAGCTCTCGCGCGACATCAAGGACCTGATCCGGTACGAGCCGGGCATCTCGGTTGCGAATTCGGCAGGGCGATTCGGTCTCAGCGGATTCAACGTGCGGGGCATCGACGGCGATCGTGTGCTCATCGAGGTCGATGGCGTGCCGGTTGCCGACTCGTTTGGCATCGGCAGCTTTGCCAGCGCCGGCCGGGACCTCGTGGACCTCGAGTCGCTCAAGCAGGTCGAGATCCTGCGCGGCGCTGCGTCTTCGCTTTATGGCTCGGATGCAATCGGCGGCGTGGTCGCCTTCGTGACCAAGGACCCGGAAGATCTCATTGGCGCGGAAGGCGATTCGATGCACGCCGGTGGACGCGCCTCCTGGTACGACGTCGACGACAGCTATGCAGCCACGATAAGCGGCGCCTGGAAAGGCGACGCAATGTCCGCGATGCTCGTCTACACCCGGCGAGACGGCCAGGAAGTGGACAACCAGGGCGACGTTTTCTCGCAGGACTCGACGCGCACCGCACCGGATCCCCAGGACTACGACTCCAACAACATACTCGGCAAGCTCGTCTGGGATCTTGCCAACGGCGAGCGCCTGCGCCTGTCGCTCGAAACGATGCAGGAAGACTCGTTCACCGATGCGATCTCGGGGCGCCGCACACAGTTGCTGGGCCCGGCGACCGTGCAGACACTCGACCTGACCGGCGATGACAGCAAGGAACGCAACCGAATCGCCTTCGATCACACATTCACGACGGACACTGCGCTGGCCGAGGAGGGGAGCTGGCAGGTCTACTGGCAGGACAGCGAAACGATTCAGCGCACCGAGGAACTTCGCCTCAATTCGGGCCTCGGGCCGGCATTTGAGACGCTGCGCGATCGCCGTGCGAGTTTCGAGCAGGAAGTGCTGGGCGGCGAATTGACCCTTCGCAAGCTGCTCGAGACATCGAAGACTGAGCACACGGTGACCTACGGACTCGAGCTCCTGCAGACCGACACGGAACAGCTGCGTGACGGCAGGCAGACGAACCTGTCAACGGGTGAGGCGACCAACATCGTCCAGCCCGACACGTTTCCGGTTCGAGATTTTCCGTTGACGGAAACGATCGAGGCCGCCGCCTTCGTCCAGGACGAAATCCAGCTCGGCGAAGGTCGATGGAGCATCGTGCCCGGCGTGCGGGTCGACTATTACGACCTTGATCCGACCGCCGATGAGATTTACACGGAAGACAATCCGTTTTCGGAGCCGACCGGCCTCGATCACACGGACGTATCCCCCAAGCTCGGCATCATCCGCCGATTCGGCGATTCGACATCGGCCTACTTGCAATACTCGGAAGGCTTCCGCGCGCCACCATACGACGATGTCAACGTCGGCTTCACCAACATCGCCTTCGGCTATACGGCGATTCCGAATCCCGACCTGAAACCGGAAGAGAGTCGCGGCTTCGAAATCGGGCTGAGGGGCGGGCAGGGCGGCAATTACTATTCGCTCGCCGCCTTTCACAACAACTACGAGGACTTCATCGAGTCTTTCGTCGCGATCGGCATCGACCCCGAATCCGGCCTCCTCGTCTTCCAGTCGCAGAACATCTCCGAGGCACGGATCTACGGTGTCGAATTCCGCGGCGGCCTCGACTTCGGCTCGCTCAGCGACGGCCTTGCGGGCTGGCGGCTGCGTTCGAGCATCGCCTGGGCGCGCGGCGACGACGAGACCGACGAGGTGCCGCTCAACAGCGTCGATCCGTTGAAGGGCGTGCTCGGCGTTGGCTACTCCGGCAACAACGGCCGCTGGGGCACGGAGCTGGTGCTGACCGCCGTCGAGCGGAAGGACCGCATCGACGAATCGGCGGGTCCGCAATTCAGCTCGCCTGGCTACGAAGTGCTCGACCTGCTCGCGCACATGGAGCTCGGCGCGCACACGACGCTGAATCTCGGCATCGGCAACCTGACCGACGAGACCTATTGGGAATGGTCCGACGTGCGCGGCCGACCGGCCGGCGATCCGGTCATCGACCGTTATTCCCGCCCGGGCCGCGCCGTGAGCGCGAGCGTCAACATCCGATTCTGAGGTCCTCCATGAACAAAGACCGTCCATCCGCCGTCATTACGCTTTTCAACGCATTCGTAGCTTCCGCAGCGCTCGGCATCGGCTTCCTCGCGACGATGCCCGTCATCGCCTATGAGGAAACGAAGTCAGAGGTCACATCCGTTCCCACGCGCCAGTACACGTTTGCCTGGCAGTTCGTCGATGGCGACGCCATGACGCCGCGCGGCGGCACGACCAAGGGCACGCCGGTGACGCTGGTGACGGAACCGAGCGAGGCGTGGAAGCGGCTGCACGAACCGGCGCTCAGCCCAAAGGAGCGCGACCGGCGCGCCATCCTCGCGATGGCAGGCGAGTACCGGGTCAGCTTCGACTTCATCGAGGTCGCCGGATTCGACGGCGCATACCAGCCGAAGAAGCCCTACCAGAGCTGGGGCACCGAGAAGGTCTACGTCATCGAGGACCGCGGCGATTTCATCTCGCTCCAGCATTTGCTCGTCACGAAGATGATCGGCGACGACGGCAAGGTGACCGGACCCTTCGTCACCAAGCATTGGCGCCAGGACTGGCAGTTCGAACCCAAGAGCCAATTCGTATACCGCGGCCAGAATACCTGGCAGTCCGTTCCTATTGGCGCCACTGCAGGCGCCGGCGGATGGAGCCAGAGCGTCTTTCAGGTGGACGATTCGCCGCGCTACGCGGGTATTGGCCGTTGGGAGCACTTTGGAAACTATTCGACCTGGGTGGGCGGCGAGGGCTGGCGGCCTCTGCCACGCCGGGAGTACAGCGTCCGCGACGATTACCAGGTCCTCGCGGGCACTAACCGCCATACGATCACGCCTACCGGCTGGGTCCACGAGCAGCAGAACAACAAGATTGCCCTCGATGCAGATGGCGCACCGGTCGCAGGCAATCCCGTCGTCGGCCGCGAGTTCGGGTTCAATCGCTACGAACTGATCAAGGACTTCGATTTCGCGACGGGCGATCGCTACCTGTCGGCGACCGAGCCGATGTGGAAGGCCGTGCGGGCCGAATGGTCATCTCTGCTGTCCGGCGCGGCTCCCGTGCACCTCAGGGGCGCGCCGGATCGCGACAAGATGTTCCTGCCGCTCCTCGAGATGGCCGATGCACTCGAGAAGTCGCCGCCGGCCGATGCGGCAGCGACCGACAGGATTGCAGCCGATGCCCGGGCCAGGGTCCGCGAATACCTGGCGCCGGCCCCGTCGGTGGCCGACAACCGCTGAGACTCGTGAAGCGCAGGGTCGGGCGACTGGTCTGCGTTCTCTCTGACGGCGAGCCGGCGTGCTACGTCGCCAGCATTCCCGTGGCTGCGGATGCGGCTGCCGCACGACTTGCCGATCTTGAGGCGGCAATCACCGAGGATCTCGCATTCGATCTCTGCTGCGAGGCGCTGTGCGGCAGCGGTGGAGGGGCTGTGACATTTCCAGCCGCCGGTACTGTCAGCAACATTGCCAGGCACCGGGATACATCCTAAAGTTAACATAATATACATTATGCGAACTAATGTTTCTGGCGAGAAACGCCAGGCGTATTGGTCCTCTAGTACACCGACGCCAAGAAAAAGGGTTGGTACGCGAAGTGCCAACCCTTGAAGAACAAACCTGACCTTGCCGCTTACTGGCTCTTCGATCCGGCGGCTGCCGAAATGATCGCGTCTTTCTGAGCTTGCGTACTCAGACTCTCCCGCCTCCAGCCTTCCGCAAGCTTGGCGACGGCGTCGACGAACTGGCGGTGATTCCGGGCCGCGGCCGTAGCATCGGCGATGGCGTCGGACATGGTGCTTCCGCTGCGGAGGAGCTGGTTAGGCACACCCGTGTCGATGCCGTCGATGACGATCGTCGGGGTGAGGACCGAATTGGCCTCGCTATCCGAAGCGTTGGGAACACCATCCAGATCGGAATCTGGGAACCAGCCGATGTCCAGGAACAGCTCGTGCGTCATGTCATCCGGCGCTGAAACTTCGTGCGTCAGGTCCGGATTGATCGACGGCTCCATCAAGAGGTTGCGGTTCGCTACGGAGTCGTAGTGAGAGACCGACGAGCCACCGACGAGGGGGTTCGGCGCATACAGCCGCGCCCTGCCCTCCGAATCCGCTCCGGCCCGAACGTTCGGGTCGACAATGAGCTGCGCCGTGACGCCTGTACCGAGCTGTCCGACGATCGCCAGGCCATCGCCCCGCGTCATGCTCACCGCCGGTATCGTCACGAACTGGCCATTGATCCCGTCGTCCGCCATTCCGGGCGGTGCGCCGCCCGCATTCGCCTCATTGTTGTAGATGATGACGGCACTGGCGTTAGCGTTGGTGGCGTTCCTGGCCTTCAATGCAAAGCCGCAGGTGCCTCGCTCGATCAAGGCGATTTTGCCGGCGATCGCCCCCGCGTTCGTGAATGGGCTGCAACCATCGGTTGTCGTGGGACCCGCCACATTCGGAGCGTCTTGAGCCGCAACCACTGGAGCGCTGACATCAGGGCTGCCGACGGCTGGGCCAAATGCCGCGGTGCCGAATTGATAGGTCCGGGCGATCGCAGGCGGTGACAGGACATCGACCTGCGGATTTCCCAGGAACAGCACGACAGGCACCGCATCCGTGACCGTGTCGCCGCTCCACACGAGGTTGCCGAAGTTGATCGATGAAGCGGCCACTTGTGAATTGCTCATGTCGGGCCACGTCAGACCAACGGTCCTGTCAAACAGGTATCGGGCGTAGATATCGGTGTGTCCCTGGAAGGGCGCGCCGTTGGATCTGTTGTAGAACGTCTGGAAGTTCAGCCCGTGCCCGAATTCGTGCAGCAGCACGGCCACCAGGTCCGGCAGGGCCCCGTGCTTGTTGTTGAGGCCAAGGTAGAAATTGAAGTTGCTGCTGAACTGGGCATTGATGTCGTTGGTCGTCGGCTCTAGATCGACACCCGCACGCTTGTTGGCGAGAGCCGCGCCATACCACGTCGCGGGAAATTCAGCACCCGGATGGAGACCAATGCCGCTGAAGTCGCGGGATACCGAAATGGCGCCCGCGCTTCCCAGGATTCCCGGCCCCAGCGGATTGAATGCGGCCTGAATGCGAATCGTGACGTTGCTGTCGAGGGTCTCTCCCCAGATTTTCGCGGCGTGCTGGAATGCGATCAGCCGCTGTGCTCCAAGCGTTTTGCCATTGTTGCCGCCCACCGGAGTCGCGGCTGTCGGGTCGTTGAATCCCTCGCCCGGCCCGTCGAGGTTGACGATTAGTATGGTTGCGTCGGCTGCCGCCTGGCCACTGACCGTGACTCCAAACATCAGGCTCAGGGCGAGCGCGCCGAGCTTCGAGGAATTTTCCCTGCTCATGTTTGCACTCTCCCTTACTTCGTTGCGTCGGCAACGAGCCCGAGAAATGAGGCGCCTTCTTCAAAAGTGAAGACGCAACGGGTTTCAATGCTGCCATCGGCCCTCGGTCGCGCCAGGACCACTCCGCCGAACTCTCCATCGAGCTTCGCGGTGATTCCGCCGGTATCGCGGGCGGTGCTGGCCATCGCAGTCGCAACCGGGCGCTTGGTCATGGCCCTGAGGTCCGCGACCAGCTTTTCGATTTCCGCGGCATTGGGTTTCCGGAACCTTCCGGTCGCGCTATCGACCGCGATGTCCCGGGTCGCCTTGAACTTCACGCTAATGTCGGCGGCATTTGCAGCTCCCACACCAAGCAAGAGCGCTAACGCGCAACTCGCCATACCCAGAGGGGCATGTCGCATGGTGATTCCTCCGTGATTGAGTCCCATTTGATGAGGCTAGGATCAGACCAGCTTCTCTCCGTGCCCCATCACGCCGGCGGCAAGTTCACTCATCGATGGATGAGCTCTGCGACCGCGTCTCGACGGGACGCGCAAGACGCTACGCCTGATGCTGATTTGCATCTGTCAGTCGCGTACTACATCGAATGGGATCATGTAGGAATCTGTCTTACGGTTGATTGAGTTCGTGCCCGTACAGAAGTCAAATCAACTCACAAGCCCGGCTTTCTCTCGACGGCGTACCAGTCGACCTTCCGGGTCGCGTACATGATGACCGCCAGGATCAGGAAGAGCCCGACCGATCCAATCAACAACGCATAGTCCTCGTTGACCAGCAGCACGTAGAGATAGCCATAGAGCATCGCGACAATCGTGCCGATCGCCAACGCCCGAGCCAGCGCCCCGAGGACAATCAGGCCGTACGATGCCACCATGCCGATAACCGCAATGCTCGCGACGACGTAGGCAGAGAGGAATGGCAGGTGCTCGGATAGCGACAACAAGAGCAGGTAGAACAGGCAGAGCGCGCCACCGAGCATCAGGAACTGGATTGGATGCACGCGCACGTCCGCTCGCACCTCGAACAGCCAGAGGGTCGCAAACGTGAGCAGGATGAACAGGCCCGCGTACTTCACGCTGCGCTCGGCCATGCGGTAGTGATCGACGGGGTTGACGAAGTCGACGCCAAAGCGCGAAGTCTCGACGATATCCGAGAGACTCAGCTTGTCGCTTTCGGTCCAGGCTTGCGGAAAGCTGCGGCCGAGGAATGGTATCGACCACTCGGCATCGAATCCCTGGCTGCTGACGTTGCGTTCCACCGGCAGCCAGTTGCCCTGGAAACTCGGATGCGGGTAGTTCGATTCCAATCGGACAGTCGAGCTCTCGCCGAATGGAACGAAATACACGCCCTGACTGCCATTGAGGCTCAGCGGCAGCGAGAAGTCGATGGCGGGCGATCCGTCAGCAAAAGGGACCACTGCGTGAATTCCGGAACGGGTCGCCGCGTATGTACCGCTGCCCGGCATGAGCGGGATTTCCGTTCCGTTCCAGTTGACCGCCGAACGCTTCTGAATGGCTCTGGTATCCGAGATTCCGAGCACGAGCTGCACCCGATTCCATTCGACCGAAAGCGGCTCAATTCCCAGGGTCGAAAAATTCGGGCGCGAGAATCGCCCGGTTGCCAGGAGGTCCAGCCGGTAGACCGACACGGAGAATATCCCGCGGCTGCGCTTCTCGGTCTCGATCCTGGCCCGCGTGCTCAATGTATCCGCCAGGAACACGGCATTGCGCCCTACCCTGCGCACAATCGATCGTCCATCGGGTTGCGGCTCGACCACTTCGATCGTGTACGGCACGACGAGGTAAGGACCCGCGATGTACTGAACCTTGCCCCACTTGGAGGAAACCTCGTCGACAGCAGTCGCCTGGCGCTCCTGTCGCTCCGATACCAGGCCGCGGATCATTCCGATCGGAATCAGCAGCAAGAGCACCAGAAAGCCGACGGTCAGCAGTCGCAGTGTCTGTGAATGACGCATCGATGTCGCCAGGCGCTCACTCCATTCAGCCATTCGAAGTCTCCATTCAGCCCGCAGGCCATAGCCAGAGCAAGCCTACGCCGACCAGCAGCGCGGCGCCAAAAGCCGGCGCGACATACCGAAGC
The DNA here is from genome assembly GCA_036802645.1 of Steroidobacteraceae bacterium. Taxonomy (GTDB): domain Bacteria; phylum Pseudomonadota; class Gammaproteobacteria; order Steroidobacterales; family Steroidobacteraceae; genus SCUD01. The sequence continues at coordinate 18,364 of DAIRVV010000005.1, read as the reverse complement.
AAGGCGCGGCCGCCGATCACGCCGACGATGCCGGCCTTGAATACGAGATTGGCGAGCGACGCGACGATGATCAACCGCCAGGCCGTTTGCGGTTCCAGCCGGCCCTGGTTGACGAGCTGCGATGTCGAGAGCGTGATGGCGTCCATGTCCGTCAGTCCCGAAAGCAACGCGACGGAATACAGCGCCTGCACGCCGAATTCCTCCTTGGTCGCGGCCACGGCGAACGACACGAGCGCATAGAGGCCCGCGAACGTCATCGCCATCCTGAGATCGGCCGGGTTGCCGTGCTCCGCCATTTCAGCGTGCCGGTCGCGCGAAGCGAAATACAGGATCGCGGCGATCGCCGCGCAGGCTAGCAACATGACGACCAGCGTCGGCAGGATCGTCCGGACATGGCCGGGAGCGACCACGGCGACTTCCGTGATCACGCGCGCGTACACGATGCTCGATGCGATCATGATGACGAGCGCGGCGAGGCCGGCGCTCCCCGGAGCCGTGCCGGCTCTGCGCGCGAAGCTTACGGTAGTCGCGGTACTCGACACGAGACCGCCGACGACCCCGCCCAGGACTGCGCCCTCCTTCGCGCCGAGCAGCTTGTATGCGACGTAGCCGACGAGACTGATGCCGACGATCAGCACGACCATCAGCCAGATCTGGAATGGATTGAGCACATCGTAGGGCCCGTATGCACGGTCCGGCAGTACGGGCAGCACGACGAGCGTGATCAGCGCGAATTGCATGATCGCGGTGACGTCACGGTCGCCGATCCTGCCGGCGAACGCGTGCAATGGATCCTTGTAGTGCAACAGCACCGCGGTCACGGCGCCGAGCGCCACCGCGACCGCCGGCTCGCCGACGACGACGTAAGCGCCGATGCCGAAAAGGAGCAGCGCCGCAACCTCCGAGGTCTGCCCGGCGTCATGATTGCCGCCGCGGGCCTGCATGAAATTGCTCATGACGAGCAGCGACGCGAGCGCGACGAGCCCCGCCGCGACGATCCAGCCGCCATGTTCGAGCGCAAGCCAGCCGCACAGCGTTCCGAACGCCGCAATCAGCGGGAAAGTGCGGATCCCGCCGATCGTCGATTCGGCTCGCTCGCGCTGCAGGCCGACAAGAAGCCCCAGCAGGAGAGAAATGCCGAGCTGGCCGAAAAGATTTGCCTCCATAATGACGAGAGACTAGCGCAAAGGATGCGGCATGCGCCTTCCTTCAACCCTTGGGCTTTCGGTAGTCGTGCTGTTGGTACTAGCGGTGCAGCTCACCTCCCTGGGCGATGCGCTCGAATATCGCCGCGCGACCGCGTTTTCCGAGCCCTGGCGGCTGTTCACCGGCCACTTCGTGCACATCACGCTCGTGCATTCACTGCTGAATGCCGTCGCGCTGTTGCTGCTTGGCCGGCTGTTTGCCGACCGGCTGCGTCAGGCGGAACTATGGGCGCTACTGGCGGCAGCACCGATTCTCATCTCCCTGATGTTCTGGGTTCTGATGCCGGAGTTGCACTGGTATCGCGGAATGTCCGGCGTGCTCCACTCGATCTTCTTCGCCGGTTGCGTCGCCTGGATTGCCGAGACGACCGGCCGCGCGCGGTGGCTCCCGATCGCGGCCCTGATTGGCGGTACGCTCAAGGTGCTGGTCGAGCAGCCCTGGGATTCCAGTTTTCCGACCCACGAGTGGCTTCGCGTGGCGGTCGTACCACAGGCGCACCTGATCGGCGCAATCGTGGGCACGGCAACTGGGCTCTGGATCAAACATGTCCGGCGGCCAGCCAGGCAATGACGTATAAGGGAGTCTATGAGACAGCGCACGTGAGCTCCGGTACGCCGATTTCAACCAGTCTCGCAGCCGCCCTTCGCGCCTATGACGCGGCTTTTGGGCACCCGGTGCCGGTCGAAATCATCGACAAATATGTCGACCGCTGTGGCCCCCTGCTGATGGAAATACGTCAGGCCGTCGCGCTTCGCCAGCCGGTTCAGGCCTGGCTGGCGCGCTCGAAGGCGCTCGCCAGCCCGCCCTGAGTCGCATCGCGTCGCGGCGACGTTCAGCGTCGCACCACAGAAGGCCGAGAAAGGCCAGCAACAGCCAGTCCAGTGCGCCCCCGCCTCCACCGCCGCCCTGCGGCGGATTGACGACGGCGTCGTTGTCGTCGATTTCGACGTCGATCGTTGCTGCGCCCTCGAGCGTCGCGCCCCCGGCCACGTTGGTCAGCGTCACGCGGAATTCCTCGCCGCCTTCATCCTGCGTGTCGTTCGCGAGCGGGACTTCAATGGCGCGATCGGTCATGTCGCCTGACGCCCAATTGAGTGTCCCGGACGCCGCGGTGTAGTCGACTCCTTCAGTAGCCGTGAGATCGCTCGTCGCGTAATCGATACTGACGGCGCCTGCCGTGCCGCCATTGCGACGCACGATCACCCGTGCGTACGCGGCATTCTCGGCGACTTGCGCCGTCGTGCCCGCATAGCCTATGCGCCCGACATTTTGCGCAAGCGTCTCTGCATAGTCACGCAGCACGAACAGGCCATTGCTGATGTCGCTGATCAGCACCGTGCCTGACGGAAAGAACGGGTAGACGCCCCAGGCGCCGTCGGTGCCGGCGCTGTCTGCCGCCGGTGCGAGGAATGTGTCGAAGCTCGCGACTTCCCGAAGAACTTCCGGTTCGGTCACGTCGAATACGACCAGTCCGCGCCGGTAATGCGAAACGTAGAGGAAATTTCCCTTGGTGTAGCCGTTGTGGTCGGTCGTCGTGTCCGGCCCCTGGTAACTCCCGACGATGAACGGATTGAGCAGGTCATCCGCGTTCATCGTGTAGATCTGTGTGAACAGGCCGCGGTTGATCTCGTCGGTCTCGTCGTGCACGAATATGTGCCGCTGGTCTGCGGTCGGCCAGCCGGAATGCGTGTAGCTGGCGTCCGAATAGGTCGTCGAAGAAAGCAGTATCGGCGCGACCTTTTCGGTGACGTCCCAGAGGTCAACCGTGTTCTCGTTGAAATCGACGTAGACCTCGCAGGGGTCGTGGCCGACGCCGCATTGCGCAGCGCGCGCATCGGTGATGAGAAGACTCGTCGCGTCGTGCACGTATTCCGTGCCGTTCGGGGCGGAAGAGATGAACTGGGGCTGCGCCGGATTCGCGAGGCTGTATGCGCGCCAGGCCCCGCCGTCGACATTGCTGCCCGCGAGATACAGGAATGCTTCCGCGCCCGGAATCGCCATGTTGGTGGCGTAGTCAATGTTGGATACATAGGCCGTGTGCTGTGAGCCTGTATCCGACAGCGTCGTCGCAAGCGTCGCGGTCGCGGGCAGCCCGCTGAGATCGATGACCTGCAAGCCGGAGTTCGGAGCCTCCGTGGTGATATAGGCGAAGGCCCGGAAGCGATTGCTTCCGGCATCGAACGACTGGTAGATCTTCACCTCGCGCCAGGGCGAGGGATTGCCCGGAATCGTAACGACCTCGCGCGGATCGACCGGATCCGTCACGTCGACGACGCCGGTGCCGTCGGCAAGCCCGATCACCGCGTACTCGCGCCCGTCGTTCTGGTCCACGAAGCCCCAGACGTTTGCCGCCGACACCGGCTGGCTTGTGAACTCGTTCAATGCGATCTGCGACTGGAAGTCGACATTGCGGCAGGGGAACTGGCCAGCGAAACCCTGGACGCAATTGGCGGCGGCGCTTGCGGCCGCCTGCAATGCGGGTGCCGGACTGTCGTCCACGATTCCCTGTTGCGCGGACTCGAGGTTCGCGGCCCACTTGAAGCCCAGATGCATCATCGCCTGGCGGTAACGCGGATCGACGCCGATGAGGATTGTCGGATGCGTCTCGGGATCCCGTTCCAGGAAGTGACCGCCCGGCTCGTAGCCGCCCTGTGCATGAATCGGGCCGAACAGGTAACTCTCCGGATCGATGCCGGTCACGTCGTAGATCCCCTCGGCCACCTTGATGGTATTGCCCGGGCGCGCCATTTCGAGTGCGTACTGGATGCTCCGGCAGGGCCCGTGATGTTCGAGGCATTCGCTTACGTTCTCACCGTCCGGCCCGACGAAGCGCGCGCCGAGGGTGTCGTCGTGCGAGCTGACCGGAAGCGCGAGTACGATGAAGCCGGCGAGCACGGCAGCCGGCGCGGGGACTCTGCGACAATTCATGTTGTGCCTTCGACGAGGATGAGAGTGGCTGAGGACGCGCTCTGCCGTATGGCCATCGCGACACGATAGCCGTCGGAGTCATACCAGGCTTTCGCCTGCTCGTAGCTCGGGAATTCGAGAATCACGATCCGGTTCGCGGGCGTCGCGCCTTCGAGCTTTTCCGAACGCCCTCCCCTCGCGATGAATCGCCCGCCGAAAGGCGCAATCGTCCCAGGCGTCAGCTTGATGTACTCGGCGTAGCGGCCCGGGTCTTTGACGTCGACGTTCACAATGACATATGCCTTCATGCGGCACTGCCGGTCGTTGTCAGGTCCATGGGTACCCCCTAGGCTTCGTTGTAGCACAGCACCTGGCGAGCCGCAGCCCGTAGCGACAATGGCGAGGACCGAACTTGTGGCCGGCGACGGCTATCGCCTCGCGGCAAGCGTGCACGAGCCGCGTGCTGCTCATCGCGGCGCGGTCGTCATCGTGCCCGCGATGGCGGTCGATCAGGATTTCTATACTCCACTCGCGTCCTGGCTCGCAGGTCATGGATGGAAAGTCCTGACATTCGACCCGCGTGGAATCGGGACCTCCGCGCCCCGGACGCTTCGGGGATTTCGAGCGGACATCCTCACCTGGGCACGACTCGACTGCGCGGCTGCACTCGCCTCTGCACGCTCGCATGCATACGGGCGTCCGCTCGTCTGGATCGGTCACAGTCTCGGCGGCCAGCTACTTGCGATGACGCCAGGCAATGAATCGGTCTCCGGCGCCATCACCGTCGCGAGCGGCGTCGGCTATTGGCGGGAGAACGCGTACCCGCTTCGCCGGTATTCCTGGTGGCTGTGGCATGTCATCGCTCCGCTCGCAACCACGCTCTGCGGTTACTTTCCTGGAAAGCGCCTGCGTATGGTCGGTGACCTGCCGCGCGGCGTGATGGAACAATGGTCGCGCTGGTGCCGGCATCCCGAGTATGCGGTTGGCGTCGAGGGGGAGTCAGTCCGCGAGTCCTATCGCCGTCTCGACTTGCCGTTGCTCTCACTCTCGTTCACGGACGACGACTACATGTCGGAGCGCAACGTGTCCGTACTTCACGCGTTCTACGAGAGTGCCGAGCGCGACATGCGCCGATACTCACCGGCCGATTTCGGCCTCCCGCGAATTGGGCACCTGGGATTCTTCCGCGAGGCCACGGGCGACAAGTTGTGGCCGATCGCCCTGAACTGGATGAACCGCCTCGGCTGAGTTCAGGCGGGAGCGACGGGATACTTAAGCAGCGGATTCAGGGCGATCGAGAATTCCGCTCCTGCCGGGCGCCGGCCCCGCGCCGCATGTAGACAGAACTCGGGCGTCGGCCCGAGTGTCATTCGACGGCCCCAGAGGCATCCGCCCGCTTTGATCTCTGAGGCGAGCGATATTTCGAAATCCCGATAGCTCATGCCTACCGGCTTAGACAGCCAACTGGCATCGGTCATCTCGTTCAGCGAACCCAGCCGGAGGCCATACAGGCCAGCCGTGCCGTCGGCAGCCAGCGCAGCGATCCGATCGTGCGGACGCTTCCGAGCCTGGCTGATCGCCGCGCCGTTCAGCACATCGAGAGCCGAAGAGTCCTCGAGCAGGTGCCAGTCCTCGTAGCCCGCCTTGCCGCCGAGCCAGGGGACGGCGGCGAGCTTGAAGACCCGCAGTCCAACGAGGCCGGTGATGCCGGCATTCCAGAGAACGTCGTGAAACTCGCGGTGCGCGGCCTCGTATTCCCGCGTCGCGACGCCGGGACGCGGGACATGCCAGAAAACGTAGGCGAGCAAACTACATCAGGCCTTTCTGGCGCTTTTTCTCGCGCTTCAATGCGCGCTTCTCATCTTTCGTGTGCTGCGGTTTCTTCTTGTCTTCGCGTTTCTTGTCCATGCCCTTGCTCATCGGTCGACCCTCGGTTGCCGGAACTGCTGGTTGCCATTCTGCCACTCCTGTCAGGGCAGGCGCAGCGACTGCCAGGCATGCAGCCGCCATGCGCTCTCATCCAGGCTGTAGACGGCGAGATAGCGGGCCTGGAACTCGAGCGGCGTCGAGCCTGCCATGACGCGGAGACGGGCCAGTCCCTGCACGGTGGCGGAATCCGACCCGGAATGAATGACTCGCCGCTCGACGGGTTCCACTGCCAGGTAGCGCATGCGGCCGCTCGTAATCGACGCGATCAGCTGTTCGCGGTCCTCGACCGCGCCCGTCGAATGCACGTACACGAGATCGTCCGCCAGCCAGCGTCGCATTCCGTCCGGGTCTCCCTGCACCATCGCTCTGAATCGCGCGTCTTCAGCCAACAATACGACGTCGGTGGCGGCGCTCTCGGGAACCCGCGTGAAGTCGATCGTGAATCCCTTTTCGGCGCCGTCGCTGACCCGGACGCTCAGGCGCTCGTCCGATCGATGCAGGTATTCAAGCCGGCGGGGAAAATCGTGGTCCGGATTCTCGAAGACGAATTTTCCGCCCTCGCATCCAGTCAGGCGGAAAGCCACGGGCAAGTCGTTGTGCGCGACCTTCGAGACGTAGAAAACGCTTCCTCCCATTTCCACGAGGCGCAGTTCTTCCGCAACTTGGATCGAGCTGTCGGACTTCGAGCGCTCCATGCCCGTCCCTTCGAATGTCGCTGGCCCGAGTTTCATCCAGGATTCGCCAAAATTGTTCTTGCCCCCGTCCGCAATCCAGTCCCCGACCAACCATTGAAGCGCAGTCAACGAGGCGCACGACTGCGGTTCGGCGGCCAGGCAAGGAGCGGCAATTGCGAGGCTGACAACTGCGACGAAAAGCTTTCCCATGGACTGGTTCTCCGGCGACGAATCCGACTCGCCATGTATCATATCGAGATGATCGAAACTTCCCCGGGCCGGCGCCTGCGCGAGGCCGTCGAGGCCGAGCGGCCGCTGCAGGTGGCGGGCACGATCAACGCCTACTCCGCGCTTCTCGCCGGAAAATCGGGATTCCGGGCGATCTATCTTTCCGGGGCGGGTGTCGCGAATGCTTCCTTTGGCCTGCCGGATCTCGGCATCACGAACCTGAACGACGTCTGCGAGGACACACGCCGCATTTGCGGCGCGACTCCGTTGCCGCTGCTTGTGGATGCCGACACGGGCTTTGGCGCCGCATTCTCCATCGCTCGCACGACGCGTGAGCTGATTCGCGCGGGCGCCGCGGGCATGCATCTCGAGGACCAGATCGGGGCCAAACGCTGCGGGCATCGGCCCGGAAAGGAGCTCGTGCCGGCCGACGAAATGGCCGACCGCATCCGCGCCGCGGTGGATGCGCGGAGCGATGCGGATTTCGTCGTCATGGCGCGCACGGACGCGCATTCAGTCGAGGGCCAGCGGGCCGCCATCGAGCGGGCCGCCGCCTATGTCGAGGCCGGCGCCGACATGATATTTGCCGAGGCCCTGACGACACTCGACGAATACCGCGAGTTCACGCAGGTCCTCGAGGTGCCGGTGCTCGCCAACATCACGGAGTTCGGGCGCACACCGCTATTCACGGCCGCCGAACTCGGCCAGGCCGGCGTGCGGCTCGTTCTCTATCCGCTGTCGGCATTTCGCGCCATGAGCCGCTCCGCGCTCGCCGTGTATGGCGCCATTCGCAGGGACGGAACGCAGCGCGCGGAGATCGACAGCATGCAGACGCGCGAGGAATTGTACGGAGTGCTCGGCTATCACGAATACGAACGCAAGCTCGACGAGCTTTTCAGCCGCGAGCGGGAGCGAAAGGCATGAGCGACGACAGAAGAGCGGCGGCAGCGTTCAAGCCGAAGAAGTCGGTGGCGCTGTCCGGCGTCGTCGCCGGAAATACCGCGATCTGCACTGTCGGCCGAACCGGCAATGACCTTCATTACCGCGGTTACGACATCCTCGACATTGCTGAGACCTGCGAATTCGAGGAAATCGCCTATCTTCTAATCCACGAGAAGCTCCCCAGTCCCGCCGAGCTTGCCGCCTACAAGAAGCGTTTGCGTGGGCTGCGGGGCCTGAGCCCGAGGTTGCGGGCCGTGCTGGAACTCCTGCCGCAGGCCACGCACCCGATGGATGTCTTGCGCACGGGCGTATCGGAGCTAGGCTGCGAATCGCCGGAGGAACTCGCGCACGACGCCGCAGGTGCGCGGGACATAGCGGACCGGCTGGTCGCCTCCGTTGGGTCGATGCTCTGTTATTGGTATCACTTTGCGAATTCCGGCCGCCGCATCGAGGTCGAAACCGACGACGATTCGGCCGGCGGGCAATTCCTGAAGATGCTTCACGGCAAGCCGCCCTGGGCAAGCTGGGTGCGGGCCATGCACACCTCGCTGATCCTCTATGCCGAGCACGAATTCAACGCCTCGACATTCACGGCGCGCGTGATCGCCGGTACCGGCTCTGACATCTATTCCTGCATCGCTGGCGCCATTGGTGCGCTACGCGGACCGAAACACGGCGGCGCCAACGAAGTGGCGCTGGAGATACAGCAGCGTTACGGCGACCCCGATGAGGCCGAAGCCGATATCCGCAGGCGCGTCGCAGCGAAGGAGGTCATCATCGGCTTCGGTCACCCGGTCTACACCGTCGCGGATCCGCGCAACGTGGTCATCAAGCGCGTAGCTGAACAACTTGCCTCCGAATCTGGCGACTATCACTTGTACCGCATTGCGGAGCGCATTGAGTCCGTGATGTGGGAGATCAAGCGCATGTTCGCGAACCTTGACTGGTTCAGCGCGGTCGCCTACCACCAGATGGGCGTGCCCACCGCCATGTTTACGCCGCTCTTCGTCATGTCGCGCACGACCGGCTGGGCCGCGCACGTGATCGAGCAGCGCGAGGACGGCAAGATCATCCGCCCGAGCGCGAACTACACCGGACCGGAACCGCGCAAGCTTCCGCCCGCCGGCCAGAGGTGACCATTCCATGAGTCACCACGATATCCGCTCGGCCGAGCGGCCCGCGCCTGATCGTGTCCTGGTTGACATCGCCGCCTACGCACGCGATGCGCGCATCACGAGCGACTTCGCTTACGAAACGGCGCGCTACTGCCTGATGGACACGCTTGCCTGCGGGTTCCAGGCGCTCGCCTTCCCCGCCTGCACGCGCATGCTCGGCCCCGTCGTGCCTGGCGCCACGATGGCGGGCGGTGCACGCGTGCCCGGCACGAGTTACGAGCTCGATCCGGTCCAGGCCGCATTCAACGTCGGGGCAATGATCCGCTGGCTGGATTTCAACGACACCTGGCTGGCTGCGGAATGGGGTCATCCCTCGGACAATCTTGGCGGCATTCTCGCAGTTGCCGACTGGCAGGCGCGCAAGGCATCGGCCGAGGGCCGCGCGCCACCCACCGTGCGCGATGTGCTGACGGCGATGATCAAGGCGCACGAAATCCAGGGCATCACTGCCCTCGAGAATGCCTACAACCGGGTTGGCCTCGACCATGTGATCCTCGTTCGCGTCGCGACGACAGCGGTCACCTGCGGGATGCTCGGCGGAACGCTCGACCAGGTGGTGAACGCGGTCTCCAATGCCTGGATCGACGGCGGCGCGCTTCGCGCCTACCGTCACGCGCCCAACACCGGGTCCCGCAAGAGCTGGGCGGCCGGGGACGCGACGAGCCGCGGCGTGCGTCATGCGCTCATCGCGCTCACCGGAGAAATGGGCTATCCGTCGGCCCTGTCGGCGCCCAGGTGGGGCTTCTACGACGTCCTGTTCCGCGGCATTCCATTCGCCTACAAGCAGGCCTTCGGCAGTTACGTCATGGAGAACGTGCTGTTCAAGATCAGCTTCCCGGCGGAGTTCCATGCGCAGACTGCGGTCGAATGCGCGATGCGACTTCACCCGTCGGTGCGCGAACGGCTTGGCGATGTCGAGCGGATCGTCATCGAGACGCAGGAGCCGGGTGTGCGCATCATCGACAAGACTGGCCCACTCGCGAATCCCGCCGACCGCGATCACTGTCTTCAATACATGGTCGCCGTGCCGCTGGTTTTCGGCCGCCTGACGGCCGCGGACTACGAGGACCCGATCGCGAATGATCCTCGCGTCGACGCGCTCCGGGACCGCATGCAGGTTCGCGAGAACCCGGAGTTCACGGCGGACTACTACGCGGCGGACAAGCGTTTCATCGGCAACGCGATCCAGGTCTTCTTCAAGGACGGATCGAGCACGGATCGCATTCAGGTCGATACGCCGATCGGGCACCGCCGGCGCCGCGCCGAAGGTTTCCCCCTGCTCGTCGAGAAATTCCGCGCCTCGCTGCCGCCCGTTTTCCCGGCCAGGCAGGGCCGCCTGATCGAAGCGCTGTTTGCCGACCCGGCCCGGCTCGACGCCATGCCGGTGGACGACTTCGTCGCCCATCTCGTTCGCAACTGAAGGACCGCGGGCGTCAGTCGCCGAAGATCGTGAGCTGGCTGGTATCGGCGGCCTTGCCGCGGCGCGTCGCGCGGGCCGCGCCCGGCTTGCGGCTCCGGTTGGTTCGGGTCGGACCTGCGAGACCGGCGATGTAGCCGGCCAGTGCCCGGAGGGCGGGCCGGCGAAGAGAATAATGGATGAACCGGCCATCGGGCCGGGCCTCGAGGACCCCCGTCCGGCTCAGCTCCTTCAGGTGGAATGAGAGGGTCGACGCCGGGCAGCGGATCGAGCGGGCTATTTCGCCTGCCACGAGCCCTTCCGGGCCCGCATCGGACACCTTATCGAGGATCTGGAGCCGCGTTGCCTGCGCCAGGGCCGCCAGAATGGGCACCTGTTTTTCGGCCTGGGGTTCGGTCATGGGCCCTGCCTCGGGCGACTGGCACGGATCAATAGAACAGATTTTCTTGACATAGCGCAAGAATCCGGGCCGCCGGTCCTTCCCTCGCGTAGAAATCGCGGTATATTCACGTCGTATCGATTTGATGTTACGGGGAACTTCGAATCGATGCGCGGTGTTCAGGAACTGGGAATTGCTACCCTTCCATTGAACTAGAAATTAAAGCGAACCATCGAGGGAGCCGGGAACACCGTGAGTACAGCCGCCTGGGAGAGCTTGCACAAGGCCACGCTTGAGCTTGCCAAGTCGACCGCGCTGAAGCAGCGCCTCACCGACGCCTTCACACGCCATCTGCTGGACCTGCCTGCCGGCGAATTGCCATCCGACGTCCGCCAGGACTTCGAGACCCTGCGCCAGTCCATGACCCGCATACGGCCGCAGCACGGGGAATGCCCGGTTGCGACCACCGTCCGCAAGATGTCGATCGGCGAGGCCGACGCCTGCGCGGCCAGCATCGTGTCACTCCTCGACACGCTGCACCGCACGACCGCGAGCGCGCCGCCGAAAGCGAATGGTCAGGGCAATGGACGCGGGACCGGCGACACCAGCTCATCGAGGATCCCGACGCTGATCAGCGTCAATCGGGCTTGAATTCGATCACGTCCCAGCGCGTCGTGTCTTCATGACGCGCCTGGCGGCGGATCGCATCGGCCATCTCCCGCCCGTTCCACGGCACGACTTCATCGGCCATTTCCCGCAATTTCGCGGGGACCGGTTCCTTGGAGCCGAATGGCTCCAGCACGACCATCGGCTTGTCGCAGGATTGGGCGAAAAGGCACTGATACTCGATCATGACCGGGTCGCGCAGGTAGAGCGAGGACAGGACGACGACGACCTCAGCATTGGCCATCTGGCGCCTGAGGTCCTCGCGGATCGCCTCGTTTTCCTTGCTGCGCGGCGGCTTTTCGGGCGTCGCAAGGTTGATGTAGAAGTAGTTCGGCTGGCTTTCCAGGTACTCGAAGACCCGGAAGTAGGATTCGTCCGGCGCGAAAAGGTGTGTGACGAACAGCCGGATGGGATTTCCTTCCGTCACCACTGCCGTTTCTCCCGCTGCCCAGTGCCTAGAATACGTCTTTCGGAAGGACCCGGATACCGGCGCCACTGATGCGACTGCTCCTCTACAACATCCGCTATGCAACCGGCACCGGGCCGGCATTCCACCTGCCGGTGCCGGGCGCCGGCTATCTTCGCAGCAGCCGCCAGATTCTCGAGCGGATCACCGATTTCATCGCCGAGCGCGATCCCGACATCGTGGGACTGATCGAGGTTGACACCGGTTCGATCAGGAGCGGCATGATCAACCAGGCCGAGTTCATCGCGAGCCACTTGTCTCACTTCTCGACCTACCAGTGCAAGTACGGCGAGGACTCGATCAACCAGTTCATGCCGATCGTGCGCAAGCAGGCGAATGCTTTTCTTGCCGCGCCGCGCGTCCATGGCGAACGCTTCCATTACTTCGAGACCGGCATCAAGAAGCTGATCATCGAGCTCGAGCTGGAGAACGTCGCGGTGTTCCTGGTTCACCTGTCGCTGAAGTTCCGTCATCGTCACTACCAGCTCCGCCACCTGCACCAGCTCGTCCGCAAGCAGACCAAGCCAGTCATCGTCGCCGGGGACTTCAACACGTTCTGGGGCGAGCACGAGATCTACCTCTTCATGCAGGCCGCCGGCCTCAAGAGCGCCAACATTGCAAGCCTTCCTTCCTACCCGAGCCGCTGGCCGCGCAAGGAACTCGATTTCATTCTCTACGGCCAGGGCATCGTGCCGAAAGGCTTCGACATCCCCGCCGTGCCGCTCTCGGATCATCTCCCGCTGGTTTTCGATTTCGAGGTCGATCCGGACCATGTGCGCCTGCCCGCGAACACGGCCGCAGCCGGGGCGTGAACCGGCGCGGGAGCGCATAATCGGCCGTCGTCTCAATGGGTGCCGCGAACGATGTCGATTCCACTCCAGCACTGGCGTATCGAGACTGACGCCGACCGGATTGCCTGGCTGACATTCGATCTTCAGGGAAGCGGCACCAACACACTCGGCAGCGCGGCCTTGCGGGAGTTGAACGACCTGCTATCCCAGGTCGAATCATCCGGGGCGCGCGCGGTCGTGATCCGCTCCGGTAAGGATGGCGGCTTCGTCGCCGGCGCCGACATCACCGAGTTCAGCGGGCTTACTGACCTCGAAGCCGCGTACCAGCTCGTACGCACAGGACAGCAGGTCTTCGACCGGATCGAGGCGCTGCCGATTCCCACGGTCGCCGCGATACACGGCTTCGCGCTCGGCGGCGGACTCGAGCTCGCGCTCGCCTGTGGTTACAGGGTTGGCGCGGACGACGGCAAGCTGAGTCTCGGGCTGCCCGAGGTGATGCTCGGCATCCATCCGGGCTTTGGCGGGACCGTGCGCACGCCGCGGCTGATCGGCGCCCCCGCCGCACTCGATCTGATGCTGACAGGGAAATCGCTTCGCGCCGGAGAAGCGCTGAAGCTGGGTCTGCTCGACCGCCTCGTGCCACGCGAAAAACTCGCCGATGCGGCGCGCGAGATCGCACTCCGAGCGGAGCCGCGTCGCCGCCCGCCGTTCGGCCTGCGCGTGCTCTCCTGGCCACTCATCCGCTCAATTGTCGCGACACAGGCCCGCAAGCAGGTTGCGAGGCGCGCAAGACCGGAGCACTACCCGGCGCCTTACGCCATGCTCGACCTGTTTGCCGAGCATGGCGCGTCAGGCGCGGCGGCCTTCGAGGCCGAGGCACGCTCGATCGCGAAACTGTTCCTCAGCGAGCAGTCGCGGAACCTCGTTCGCGTCTTCTTCCTCCAGAACCGGATGAAGGCCCTGGGCGGCAAGTCGGGGCGCAAGGTATCCCATGTCCATGTCGTCGGCGCCGGTGTCATGGGCGGCGACATCGCGGCCTGGTGCGCGTCGCGCGGCCTCACGGTGACGCTGCAGGACCGCGAGATGAAATATGTCGAGCCCGCACTTGCGCGCGCGCGTGAATTCTTCGGCAAGCGTGCCCGTGACCCGAAGAAGTCGGCCGAGATGGCGGAGCGCCTCACGCCGGATGTCGAGGGTGCCGGAGTTCCCCGCGCCGATATCGTCATCGAGGCGATCTTCGAGAATGCCGATGCGAAACGGAGCCTGTACGCGAAGCTCGAGCCGCACATGAAGCCGGGCGCGATCCTCGCCAGCAACACGTCGAGCATCGTCCTCGAGGACCTCGCGCGCGGGCTCGCCGATCCCGGCCGCCTCGTCGGCCTGCACTTCTTCAATCCCGTTGCAAAGATGATGCTGGTCGAGATCATCCGGTCGACCGGGACGCGCGGCGAAATCTTGGAGGACGCACTCGCGTTCACGCGCCGCCTCGACAAGCTTCCCCTGCCCTGCTTGAGCTCGCCAGGCTTCGTCGTGAATCGCGTGCTGATGCCATACATGACCGAGGCCATGCTCGCGGCGGACGAAGGCATACCGCTCGCCCTCATCGACCGCGCCGCCGTCGAGTTCGGCATGCCGATGGGACCGATCGAGCTGGCGGACACTGTCGGCCTCGACGTCGCCTCGCACGTGGGCAAGATCCTCGCGACGGCATTCGGACTGCCCGCGCCGCGTGGCACGGCGGAACTCCTCGCCGCCGGCCATATCGGCCGCAAGTCGGGACGCGGCTACTACGAGTGGCGGGATGGAAAGCCCGTCAAGCCGCCGGCCCCCGGACGCGCCCCCGGCGATCTCACGGACCGGCTCATTCTCCAGTACCTCAACGAGGCCGTGGCATGCCTGCGCGAACGCGTCGTCGAGGACGCGGATCTGCTCGACGCGGGGATGATATTCGGCACAGGCTTCGCACCATTCCGTGGCGGACCTCTGCACTACGCCCGCGCGCGCGGCGTGGCCGGCATCGTCGCGCGGCTCGAGGAACTTGCGCTGGCGCACGGTTCGCGCTTCCGGCCCGACCAGGGCTGGGCCGCTCTGGGCGCTGCTCGATAACGCTATGATACGCTCCGCGCGATGTCAGATAAGCCGGTCGAACTCGATGTCCTTCGAAGCTTCAGTCCGCTGGACGGACTGAAGCGCGAGAACCTGCACGCTCTTTCCCGCAAGACCCGGGTCCAGGAACTCGACTCCGGACGCGTGCTGTTCAAGGAAGGCGAAGCCGACAAACGCACGATCTACCTTGTCGGGGGCGAGCTCGAGTTGCGCGTCGGCGACCGCACGGTGACGATGCTCCGTGCCGGAACACCCGAGGCGCGGATCGCGGTCGCGCCAGGCCAGCCGCGGCGCTTCACCGCGCGCGCGCTCTCCGACATCACCTATGTCGCGATCGATTCCGACCTGCTCGACGTCATGATCACCTGGGACCAGACCGGATCCTACGAGGTCAGCGAGATTTCAGGTGGCGGAAGCGGCGGGGGCGACGACTGGATGACGGTGCTCCTCCAGACCAAGGCCTTTCACCGTATCCCGCCTGCCAATCTCCAGGCGCTCTTCATGCGCATGCAGCATGTCGCGTGCCGCGCCGGCGAGATCGTCATCAAGCAGGGGGATGACGGCGACTATTTCTACGTGATCACCAAGGGCTCTGCCGTCGTTACGCGCGAGACGCCCATGAATCGCGACGGCCTGAAGCTCGCGGAGCTCGGGGTCGGCGAGTCGTTTGGCGAAGAGGCGCTCATCTCGGACGCCAAGCGCAATGCGACGATCACGATGCAGACCGACGGCGCCCTCGTCCGCCTCGGCAAGGACGACTTCAAGGAATTGCTGAACGAGCCCCTGCTGCACTGGGTGGACCTGGCTCATGGGCGCGAGCTGATCGGGCGCGGCGCAAAGTGGCTGGACGTCAGGTTGCCAAGCGAGTTCGAGACATTCCACCTCGACGACGCCCTGAACGTGCCGCTCTATTTTATCCGCCTGAAAGTGAAGACGCTGGACACCAAGACGCCCTACATCGCGGTATGTGACACGGGCCGGCGCAGCTCCGCAGCGGCGTTCCTGCTTTCCGAAAGGGGATTCGATGCCTACTGCCTCCAGGGAGGCATGACGGCAAACCAGCTCGGCCCGGATTAGATCCCAAAAGGGGACAGACACTTTTGCAGCGGTCGCATCCATCGCAAAAGTGTCTGTCCCCTTTTGGGTTCTACATCGTGTGTGTCGCCTTGTCGCCGCCGAGGGCGCCGGCGAGATAGGACTCGATTTTCTTCTGCGTCGTGCCGCGATCCTGCTCGCTGAACTGCACGCCGATGCCGGCCGTACGCTTGCCCTGGGCGCCTTTCGGCGTCAGCCAGATGACCCTGCCCGCGACCGGCAGCTTCTCCTCCTCGCCCATGAGGTTGAGGAGCATGAATACTTCGTCGCCGAGACGGTAGCTGCTGTTGGTCGGAATGAAGAGGCCGCCGTTCTTCACGAAGGGCATGTACGCGAGATAAAGCGCGCTCTTGTCCTTGATCGTCAGGGTCAGGAGACCCGGCTTGGTCGATGGCGCCCGCAATTTCAATCCGTTCACTCCCCCGCCTTAGCCTGCCGGGCGGCCAGTAAGGGTCGCCAGCGAGACTGACAGCCCCTCGAACAGGAGCTGCGTATTCAGTGAGCCGCCTACCAGACGCCGCGCATCGCGCAGTTGATCGAGCAGGCTGTAGCCCGCCTGTATCTTCCTTTCCAGGCCGGGCGGCCGCAACCATGGTAATCGATTATTGTTAACCAGATCACTAGCCAAGGCTGCTTCCTTCAAGTTGCGCGTTAGCCAGGATTCGAGCCAAACGAGGCGTGCTTCAGGGGAGCTCCTGGCGCAGGCTTCGGCAAATGCCACCAGGTTGAGCCGGCCCGCTGTCGCCGCCTGAATGGCCTCCTCCATCTCGGCATTGAGGCTTCCGAGTCCCGCCGCGGCGTATTCGGCGGCCAGAAACGGCGCGCCGCCGGCCAGACGCAGCAGTGGCGCCCAATCCTCTTTCGGTGACAACCTGGCGAGCCATTCCAGGGCCTCGGATTCCGCCGGTAGCGGCGCCCGGAGCCGCATACAGCGGCTCAGGATCGTTTTCGGCACGCGATCGATGCGGCTGGCCGCAAGCACGATGTATGTATCGGAAACCGGCTCCTCGAGTGTCTTGAGCAGGGCATTGAATGCCTTGCCGCTCATCGCCTCTGCAGGCGCGATCACCGTGGACTTCGCGCCTCCGCGATAACTGCGCATGGACAGCGCTTCCGACAAGACGCGCATCTGGTCGATGCTGATCTCTTTCTTGTCGGGGAGGATCCCGATCCAGCGGTAGTCCGGGTGGCTGCCGGCCAGGACCAGGCGGCAATCCGCGCATTCACCGCAGGGTCCCTTCGCGCGCGCGCGGCAGAGCAGCCGGGCCGCGATCCAGGCGCCGAGTTCGGCCTGCCCTGCGCCCCGCGATCCCGCAATCAGCACGCCATGCGGCATGCGGCCCTGTTCGAGGAGTGCCGCGATGCGTTCGCGCACCGGCGAAAGCCAGGCGACTCCGGCGCGCTCGAGCATCGGCCCCGCGGCCGGTGCGAGAGCAATCGCGTCCTCCGTTTCTGTATCAGCCATTCGTCACGAACTCGCGGCAGACACTGCGGCGTCGAGCAGCCTGGCAACGTCCACGGCAACATCCTCCGCCGGGCGCGTCGCATCGACGATGCGGACACGCCGCGGTTCGCGCTCGGCGATTGCCAGGTAAGCGTTTCGCACGCGCTCGAAAAAAGCTGCGCCTTCAGCCTCGATCCGATCCTTGTCCGCGCCGCGCCCGGACAGGCGTGCATGGGTGACCGTGGCCGGCGCATCGAAGATGAGCGTCAGGTCCGGCCACAGTCCCGGGTGAACGATCTCCGCCAGCTGGCGTATCCAGGACGGATCCGCGCCGCGTCCGCCGCCCTGGTAGGCCTCGGAAGTGTCGGTGAATCGGTCACAGAGTATGCAACGGTCCGCTGCGAGCGCCGGACGGATCACTTCGGCGACATGGCTCGCCCTTGCGGCGAACAGGATCAGGAGCTCGGCCGTCGCGCCCACCGGCCCATGCTTCGGATCGAGCACGAGAACGCGCAGCTTTTCGGCGAGTTCCGTGCCGCCCGGCTCGCGAGTGACGAGTGGCTCGATGCCCCTGCTTCGCAGGTGCTCCGCGGCCCGGGAAATCTGCGTGGACTTGCCGACGCCCTCCACGCCTTCGAATGTGATGAACCGTCCGGCCACGGGTTCAGCGTACCTGAACGCGCTTGCCGCGGCGCAGGTTGGCGATGTGACGCGAGACGTTCGCATTGTGCGCGACGAGCGAATCGGCAAAGTAATGCCGGCCGTCGCCGAGGCCCGTTGCGACGAAGTAAAGCGCGCCCGTCTCAGCGGGCCGCACTGCCGCTTCGAGCGACGCGCGTCCGGGCAGCGCAATCGGCGTCGGCGGCAGCCCGGGGCGCGTGTAGCTGTTGTAGGGCGTGTCGTCCAGCAGATCCTGGCGGCGAAGGTTGCCGTCGAATT
>DAIRVV010000004.1:0-36005 GCA_036802645.1 Steroidobacteraceae bacterium | reverse complement strand
CGCCGGTTCCACCGCCGCAACCGCCGGCAGGTCGAAATTGCCGCCCGTACGCCCGGCGGCGGCGTTCGCGGCATTGAAGGCGAGAAGCGTGCTCGCCGCGCCGCAGGTCGACAGCAGGAAGTCGCGTCGCCCCAGACCGAGCCGCTTTGCGTTCAGGCTCGCCGATTCCTGTGCGAGATGATTCGCGTGGCGGTTCGCGGGCGTCAGCGGTACCGGCAGGAACTCGCCATTGCTCGTCGTGTCGAGCTTGATTGGAAGCCTGCGTCCATCCGGGTCGATCAGGTGCTTCACGGAACCTCCTAAAGCTCGTCGAGCTTACCGTGGACCGGTTTGCCTTCGAACAGGGTCACGAGCACCTTGGTGTCCGAAAGTTCCGTCGGCGGAATCTCGAACAGGTTTCGGTCGAGCACGGCGAGATTCGCGCGCTTGCCGACCTCGAGTGATCCGGTGTTCTTCTCGTCGCGATTCGTGTAGGCGGCATTGATCGTAAAAGCCGCGAGCGCTTCGGGAAGCGCGATGCGTTCCTCGGGCATGAACGGCCTCTTGGTATCGCCGAGCGCACCCATGCGCGTGATCGCGGTTTCCATCTCCTCGAAGGGATTGGCGCTGGATACCGACCAGTCGCTGCCGAATGCGACGACGGCACCGCTCTTCTCCATGCTCGCGATCGGATACATGGTGCTCGCGGTCTCGCGGCTGATGAACGGCAGCGTCAGTTCTGTCACGTATTCGTCGGCATAGGCCCAGAGCGGCTGGAAGTTCGCGATGACGCCGAGCTTGCGGAAGCGCGGCTGGTCATCGGGATGGATGATCTGGATATGCGAGATGTGGTGACGATGGCCGAGATCGCCGTTCGCCGTCCGGGCGGCTTCGACCGCATCCAGCGATTGGCGGATCGCGCCATCGCCGATGGCGTGAAAGTGCACCTGGAAGCCTTCTGCGTCGAGCTTCGTCACGGCCTGCTTGAGGAGCTCGGGCTCGACCATCGGGATGCCGCGCACGTCCTTCTTTCCAGGCAGCTTGTATGGCTCCAGCACGACGGCGGTGTAATTCTCCATCACGCCGTCCTGCATGATTTTCACGGTGCCCGCGTCAATGCGGCCATTCGTGTACTCGCTTCTGAGCCTCTTGATGTCGTCGATCTGCTCGACGCCTTGTTCGCGCTCCCACCAGATCGATCCGACGATGCGCATCGAAAGACCGCCGGCATCGTCGAGCCTCCGGTATGTCTTGAGGTCTTCCTCGTTGACCGAGGCGTCCTGGACACCCGTGATGCCGAAGCCATTCAGCATCTTGATCGCATAGCGCAGCCCCGCATCGCGCGTGGCGTCCGTGTCGGGCGGCGCCTTCTCGGCGACGAGGCTGCCGGCGCCTTCCTGCAGGCTTCCGACCGCTTCGCCGGTCTTCGGATTGCGGTCGATGCGGCCGTCCGGCGGGTCCTTAGTGTCCTTCGTGATGCCGGCAACCTCGAGCGCCTTGCTGTTGACCCAGACCGTGTGGCCGTCCCGGCTCCAGAGGATCACCGGCCGGTCGGGAACCACGGCGTCGATCAGCTCCTTGCGCGCGAGGGCGCCGGGACCAAAAGCCGACATCAGCCAGCCGCCACCCTTGATCCAGGGCTCGTTCGGATGCGCATCGGCGTATTTCCTGATGATGTCGACATAGCCCTCGACGGTGGTCGCTGCGTTCAGGTCGCACCCATTCGCCTCGATACCGCCCGAGATCGGATGGATGTGCGCGTCCTGGAATCCCGGGATGACCATGCGGCCTTTGAGGTCGACGACCTTTGTCTGCGGGCCGATGTAGTCCTTGGCTCCCGCATTTGTGCCGACGTAGACGATGCGTCCATCGTCGATCGCGATCGTCTGCGCCCAGCTGCGTGCGCCGTCAACCGTGTAAATGGCGCCGCCCTTGAGTGCGAGATCGGCGACCTTCGACCGTTTTTCGTCGACCTGCTCGGAAGCTTCGCGCGCGCAGCCGGCGATCACGGCCGTGGCGAGAAGGATGCCGATGGAAAACCGCAATTGCAGATTCGGATAAATCATTATTGGAAATCCCTTGGTATGGTTTGCGTCCAGGTCTTCTCGCGCACGAGCTCGCCGTTCTCGGTCAGGCGCCGACGGTAACTGTAATGGAAATTTTTGCTGTCGCTGCGAAAAGAAAGCTCGGCGTCCCAGACGAGCTTGCGGCCGGCCAATTCGACTTCCATGCGGTGCGTTCCGAGCACCTGGGCATCGGCCGGCGCATCGTCCTTGAGCTCGTAGCGGATGGTCTCGAATGTCCGCTCCGTTCCCCAGGGGAAACGCGTCCCGCCGCCGTTGGTCGCCTTGGCGACGGCAAGGCCCGTTTGCGGGTTGCGATCGACCGAGGAAATCTCGCCATAGCCCGAGGTCGTTCCGCCCTCGAGCGATTCGTAGCCGGCGTACTGCGGGTCTTTTGCGGGCGGCAGGAAATCCGGGACCGGGCGCATTTCGAATGGCACGACCGGCAGGACCAGGCGCGAGGCGCCGAGGCGGAGTTCCGTCGTCATCGGTTCCGGTGTCGGCCAGAGCATCGGCCACTGCGCATTGTTGACGGCGAGCCGGATGCGATGTCCTTTTGGAAATACCCAGGACGTGAAATGCATTTCGATGTCGAGCTCGAACGGCTCGCCGGGAACGAGGGCCTTGGGCTCGCGTGCCGATACGCGGTGCGTGCCGTTCATGGCTGCGCCCGCAACCTGCGTGACTGTCCCGTCCGGCGCGATGTCGGAAAGGCGGGCAAACCAGTTGGCCCGCGTCGCATTGGCGGCGACAGTCAAAATCGCGTGAGGCAGGCCGAGGATTTCGAGGTCCTCTGCGATCGGCTCGCTGTCGTAGACGAGACTGAAAGCATCCGTGCCGCGCTGGTCATGCGCGACGTCGCCCCACCACATGACCGGTCCGCCGGCCTCGACGCCGATCGAAGGAATGTATCGCAGTCGATGCGTCGTCGCGGCAGGCGCCACGCCGCCGAGCGTGTGATTCGGCTGCGGATAAAGCACGCGATCGCGGATGCGCGCGATCGGCCAGCCGTCCTCGTAGCGCCAGCGGCCCGGGGCGTTCTCGAGATACGGCCCGGGCGGATGCCAGTTCCGCACGTAAACCGCGAACCGCGGTTCTTCCAGAATGCCGGTGTCGATCCCCTTGAGCCAGTGATCGAACCAGCGCACCGCCTCGTGCCGCCATTCGATGCCCGGATTCGGGTAGGGCTCGTTGGGCCAGGCATGCGACCACGCGCCCACGATCGCTTTCACCGGCGCGTTCTTCACGTTCGCGAGCATGCGCGGCACGCTGTCGCGATAGCCGTCGTACCAGCCGCCGATGTGAAACGTCGGGATGCGGATGTCATCGTAGCGATCGCGCACCGACGCGCGATCCCAGAAGGGACCGTCGCGCTGGCGATTCTTGTAGGTGAGCATCCAGGGCTCGGTGTCGAAGCGGTTCCTGAAGTTGTCGTCATCGATGACATAGTCGGGCGCACCCGGCCGCGTGTTGTCGAGATCCATGCTCATCTCCCAGGAGTCGAGGTGCATGATCCCGTCCATGTAGTGCACGTCGTCCTGGAACAGATCTTCGGTCGCGTCGATCGCAACCATCGCCTTGAGCGCGGGCGGGTTGCGGGCCGCCATCTGGATCGAATTGAAGCCACCCCAGGAAATGCCGAACATGCCGACATTGCCGTTCGACCAGGCCTGTTTCGAAAGCCAGTCGATGACGACTTCGCCGTCCTTCTGCTCGATCTCGGAATATTCGTAGGGGATCAGCCGGCCTTCGCTGTTGCCGGTGCCGCGGATGTCGACGGCCGCGACGACATAGCCTCGCTGCACGAAATAGGAATAAAGCGCGTAGTTGCGCGCGCGTCCCTCGTGCTTGCGATAGGGCAGGTACTCCAGCAGCACGGGAAACTTTTCGCCGCGCGCGCCTCCGGTCGGCTCGTAGAGGTCGGCTGACAGGCGAATGCCGTCGGGCATCGCGATCCAGTCGGCGCGAATTTCGATGCCGTAGCTGGCCGGCTTTTCGGCCGCCGCCGATGCGGCGAACACGGGCAAGAAAATGAAGAATGAGAGAAGGCGCGGGGCTTTCACCGCAGAAGGTTAATCGGGTTGACGGTGTGGCTGCAAATATCTATCAAAAACAATCAGATACCGACTACTGAATTGGCGTTTAGTAAACTGAACGGTCATTGAGTGATTCGGGTCCGCCGGGATAGAATGTGTAGCGGAGCCTCAGGAGATTGCCATGGCAGCGAACATCGAGCAGGGCGCCGAGCTTCGTCCGAGCGGCTCCAGGCTCGACCTCATCCAGGCGACCGTCGCGGCGATTTCACAGCACGGCCTTGCCGACCTGACTTCCGCCAAGATTGCAGGAATAGCGGGACACACGGCCGCTTCGATCAACTTCCACTTCGGCAGCAAGGAAGCGCTCCTGCTCGCGACGCTGCGCGAAGTGTCCGAGGAGTACGCCGGCGCAATGGCGCGCGTCATGGAAGAGGCGGGTTACGACGAGCTGCGCACGCTCCTCGGCATCGTCGATGCGAGCCTTGGCCGGGCCCTCAGCGACTCCCACAAGATCGCGGTCTGGTACGCCTTCCTCGCCGAGTCCAAGGCGCGCGGCGATTACCAGCGTATCTGCGGCGAGCGCGATTCGGCCTGGAGCCGGATGGTTATAGACCTCTGCAGGCGGCTTATCTCCGCGCGCGGTAACGGATTGTGGCCGGATGCCGAGGCGGTCGGGCAGGGCCTCATGGGCCTGATCGATCAACAGTGGCAGGGGATCCTCTTTGAAGGCGACGGCTTCGACCGAGAGGCTGCGCGCCGCCAGTGCCGCGCCTATCTCTGCAGCGTCTTCCCCTGGCTTGCGCCGCGCATCGAGGCCGCGGCGCCGATGCGTGCCCGCGCGCCGGAGCCGGATGTCACCGCGGACCCGGCGATCCGGGTCACCTTGCCCGCCTGGGTCTACTCGAGCGAGGAGTTTCACGAGCTCGAGAAGGAGCGCCTCTTTCTGCCGTCATGGCAGATCGTCTGCCACACGAGCGAGCTCACGGAGACCGGCGACTACGTGACATTCGAGTACTTCGGCCGCCGCGGCTTTGTCGTGCGCGGCGCGGACGGCGAGATCCGCGCGTTCCACAATGTCTGCGCGCACCGCGCGCACGCGGTCGTCTCGGGCGATCGCGGCCGCTGTGCCAAATTCCTGACCTGCATGTATCACGGCTGGACCTATCACCTCGACGGTCGCAACCGCAGCGTCAGCGCGCCCGACACCTTCCCGAAGTTCGACCGCTCGAAGTACGGTCTGAAGCCGATCGAGGTCGAAGTCTTCATGGGCATGGTCTTCATCCGTTTCCGCGGCGGCGAGCCCTCCGTGGCGGAGCGCATGGCGCCGCACACGACCGAGCTGGCGCACTACAAGATGGACCAGATGGTGCCGCTCGACGAGATGTGGACCCACGAAGTCGCGATCGACTGGAAGAACGTGATCGAGAACTACGTCGAGGATTACCACTTCCCGATCGGCCACCCGGGCCTTTCCGCGCTGATGGAGGCGCAGTACGATCGTGAGTCCTTTCCCGGCGGCACGATGCGTCTCTCGCATCGCATGCGCGAAAAGCCGCTGCGAAACTGGAGTGCGCAGGGCTACGCGAAATTCCTGCCCGTCATCGAGCACCTGCCGGAAGACATGCGGCGGCGCTGGACTTACTTCGGGCTCTATCCGAATGTCTTCTTCGACATTTATCCCGAGTGGCTGGATTTCTTCCACGTCCTGCCGCTCGGTGCCGGCCGCACGCTGATCCGCGCGCGCTCCTACGGCTTCGTGGATGACCGCCGCGAGATGAAGGCGGCGCGTTTCCTCTGCGCGCGGCTCAACGCGCGCGTGCAGACGGAGGACGAAGCCCTGACCCGCCAGGTGCAGCGCGGCCTGGAGTCCGGCGCCTACACGCAGGGCATCCTTTCGGACAAGGAGATCGTGCTTGCGGGATTCCAGGACTGGATCCGGGAGCGGATTCCGGTTGCTAGAAACGTCGAGGCGCCGGCATGGCGGTGACCGATACAGGGCGCTGACGTAGGAGAGCGAGCCGATCGTGCGCGGGCTATGCCGCGCCAGGTATCGTGGCGGCCTGTGGAGGGTCGGTGTCGGTCCCGAAACTGAATGAGAGCTGCCTGCGCGCGGCAGCGGCGATGCTGCTGCTTGTCGTGCTCGAGCCGGCGCTGGCGGCGCCGCGAAATATCGTCTTCATCCTGGGCGACGATCACCGTTACGACTTCATGGGCTTCATGCCGGGTGCGCCCGATTGGCTGGAAACGCCCGCGCTCGACCGCATGGCGGCCGGCGGCGCGCACGTCGCGAATGCCTTTGTCACGACTTCGCTGTGCTCCCCGAGCCGCGCTTCGATCCTGACCGGCCAATACGCGCACCGGCATCGGATCGTCGACAACACTTCGCCGATTCCCGCGGGCACGCGATTCTTTCCCGAGTCTCTGCAGGCTGCCGGCTATCGCACCGCGTACGTCGGCAAGTGGCACATGGGCGAGGTGGACGACAGCCCGCAGCCGGGATTCGACCATTGGGTGAGCTTCGTAGGGCAGGGGGTCTATCACGACCCGGTGCTCAACGTGGACGGCAGACGGCGGCAGGAGCAAGGCTACACCACCGACCTGCTGACGGACCATGCGCTCGCCTGGCTCGAACGGCACCGGTCGAAGGAGCCCGGCACGCCGTTCTTCCTCTACCTGTCGCACAAGGCGGTGCATGCCGAGTTCGAGCCCGCGCCGCGCCATCGCGGTCGTTACGCGGACAAGCCGATTCCCTATCCGCCGACGATGAGCCCGCAGGCGACTGCCGGCAAGCCGGACTGGGTGCGCGCCCAGCGCAACAGCTGGCACGGCGTCGATTTCATGTACCACGGCGCGATGCGGTTCGACGACTTCTACCGCGCCTTTGCGGAGACACTGCTCGCGCTCGACGAGAGTATCGGCCGCGTGCTCGATTACCTGGAGCGCAAGGATCTGGCGAAATCGACGCTCGTGATCTACATGGGCGACAACGGTTTCATGCTCGGCGAGCACGGGCTGATCGACAAACGGCAGGCGTACGAGCCTTCGATCCGCGTGCCGATGCTCGCCTGGGCGCCGGGCTTCATCGATGCCGGCTCGACCATCACGCCGCTCGTCCGGGGCATCGATGTCGCGCCGACGATCCTCGAGCTCGCGCAGGCGCAGACGACGATCGGGATGGACGGACGCTCGGTGCTGCCGCTACTGCGCGGGGAGCCGGCCGGGTGGCCGCTCGAGA
The DNA here is from genome assembly GCA_036802645.1 of Steroidobacteraceae bacterium. Classification (GTDB taxonomy): domain Bacteria; phylum Pseudomonadota; class Gammaproteobacteria; order Steroidobacterales; family Steroidobacteraceae; genus SCUD01. Next base: position 28,692 of record DAIRVV010000004.1, on the reverse strand, counting down.
TGCTCTACGAGTACTACTGGGAGGACGCGTTCCCCCACACGCCGACCGTGTTCGCGTTGCGCGGTGAGCGCTACAAGTACATCTACTATCACGGGGTCTGGGATTCAGACGAGTTATACGACCTCGAGCGGGATCCGCACGAGCGCGTGAATGTCATTCGCGATCCCGCCCACGAAGCGCTCGCGGTTGCGATGAAGAGGCGCCTGTGGCACCTGCTCGAACAGGGCGGCGGCATGTCGATTCCGCTCAGGCGCCCCGGTCCGTCGCGCGCGGATCAGCGGAAGCCGGAGTGAATGCCGCGTGGCCTTTAAATGCCGCGCTTTCGCGCATAGCATCGAAGTCAGGACATGAACCGGTCGTTGCTGCAAGTGCTGATCCTCGTTCTCGTCGGTCTCGCCGCTGCGGCGAGCGCCGACGCCGCGGGCCAGGGCACACCGTCCTTCTACGATCGCCACGTCATCTTCGACAACGCGTCCGCAGGCGGCGGCTTCCCGTCGAGCAGCGGCCGGGTCACCGCGCCGAGCACCCTCGAGCTCGCCGGCGCAAGCCTTCCGGTCGAGACCGTGCATTTCGCGAGCCCGCCGAACGCGCTGCGGCTCCGCTGGACGTCCGCGCCGGGCGGCGACTGGCAGGCTGCGATCGAGATCACCCGCCGATATGCCCGGCCATTCCAATTCGAGGGCGAGGCGCTCACGTTCCGGGTCTTCGCGGACTCGGAGATCACGGCCGCCAATTCGCCGCGCGTCTATCTCAGGGACACCGGCGGGGATGGCACGCCGGCGGTCACGCTGGTCAGTGGCGACGGGCGGATCCCGGCTGGGGAGTGGGTGGAGATCGAGCTGCCATTCGAGAGGATTCTCGATCGGCCGGTCAAGGGCACGAGTGACAGCGCCTACGACATACGGGAGACCGCGGGCGTGGCGTTCATGCAGGGTCTCGACGACGGCGAGCCGCACATGCTATTCCTCGACGACTTCCGGATCCGCGAGCTCGAGTCCGGCGACACGAGCCCGCCGCCGGCACCGCGATCCGTCGAGGTGCGAGGCCACGAGCGGCACTTCGACGTGAGCTGGGTGGCGAGCGCGGCGGACGATCTGCTCGAATACCGTATCTATCGATCGTGGGACGGCAAGACGTTCGAGCCGATCGGCACGCAGCAGGAGTCGTACCTGCGCTACTCCGATTTCGTCGGCCAGCCGCCGCGCGAGGCCGTCTATCGGGTTACCGCCCTCGATCTCGCCGGAAATGAGTCGGCGCCATCGCCGGTTTCGACCCGCGCGCGTACGCGCTTTTTCAGCGACGACGAACTGCTGACGATGGTGCAGGAAGCCTCGTTCCGCTATTACTGGGAGGGCGGGCATCCGGTGGCCGGCCTGGCGCCGGAAGTGCTGACCGGCGACAGGAACCTGATTGCGCTCGGCGGCAGCGGCTTCGGGATCATGGCGATGCTGGTGGGTGCGGAGCGGGACTTCGCGACGCGCGATGCGGTCGCGGATCGCATGTTGAAGATCGTGCGGTTCCTCGCAGGGGCGGACCGGTTCCACGGCGCCTGGCCCCATTTTCTCGACGGCAACACGGGCCGTGTGATTCCCTTTTTCGGCAAGTACGACAACGGCGGCGATCTCGTCGAAACAGCGTTCATGATCCAGGGTCTGCTCGCCGCCCGCCGCTACTTCGACCGCGGCAATGCAGTAGAGCGCGAGATTCGCGACACGATCACGCGGCTCTGGCGCGAGGTCGAATGGGACTGGTACCGGCAGACGTCAGACAGCGGCCTGCTGTACTGGCACTGGTCGCCCGATTGGGGATTTCACATCAATCATCCGTTGATCGGGTGGAACGAGACGATGATCGTCTACCTGCTCGCCATCGCCTCGCCCACGCACCCGGTGCCGGCCGCGCTCTACCACTCGGGCTGGGCAGGCACCTCGGAACGCCACATCAATTACCGTCAGAACTGGGGTCGCACCACGGCGGGCAATCGCTATGTGAACGGCGGCAGCTGGTACGGCATCAAGCTGGACGTCGGGGTCGGCAATGGCGGAGACCTGTTCTTCACGCATTTCTCGTTCATGGGCTTCGACCCGCGCGGCATCCGCGACCGCTACACGAACTATTTCGAGAACAACCGCGCCATCGCCCTGATCAACCGCGCCTACTGCATGGAAAACCCGCGCGGCTTCGCCGGCTACGGACCTGATACCTGGGGCCTGTCCGCCGGGATCAACACCGGTGGCGGCCGGCCGCTGCCGCGCGACGACAACGGCACGATCAACGTCATGGCGTCGCTCGCGTCCATGCCGTACACGCCTGCGGAATCACTCGCCGCCCTGAAGCACTTCTACCGCGACCTCGGGACGAAGACCTGGGGTATCTACGGCTTCCACGACGGCTTCAACGAGACCGAGAACTGGTTCGAGGAAGCCTACATGGCGCTGAACCAGGGGCCGATCACGGCGATGATCGAGAATTACCGCACTGGTCTGGTGTGGAACCTGTTCATGGCGAACCCGGAAATCCGCCCGGCGCTGGATGCCATCGGCTTCGTGCCGGACTAGATTGCGCAGTGGCGGTCGATGAAGGCCTGGTGCGCCGGCATTGCGTCGACGCAGCGCCCGATCGTCTGCGCCACGCCGTCGACAAAGCGGTAGATGTCGTCGGTGGGTATCCGGTCCACCAGCGGGTGGTAGGCGCGCGGCTCGATGCCTTGACCCAGCATGACCTCGATCCAGCTGATCTCGGCGAACAGCTCGTCCGCGTCGCGATAGCAGTATCCGCTGTCGCGGAACAGCTCGATCCTGGCCTCGAGCTCTGCCGGGATCGACATCGTCCGGCACTGCTTCCAGAAGTCGGTGTCGTCGCGCTCGGTCGCATGGTAGTGCAGGACGATGAAATCGCGGATCCGGTCGAACTCCCAGGCGAGACGCGCGTTGTAGCGATTCACCAGCACTTCGTCGAACCCTTCGCGCGGGAACAGCTCGAGGAGCTTCGAAATGCCCGACTGGATCAGGTGAATGCTGGTGGACTCCAGCGGCTCCAGGAAGCCGCTCGCCAGCCCGAGCGCGACGACGTTCCGGTTCCAGCATTGCTGGCGGCGGCCGGTGGTGAAGCGCAGCAGCCTCGGCTCGGCGAGCGCGCGTCCGTCGAGGTTCGCGAGCACGGTCGCGACGGCCTCGTCGTCACTCAGATGCCGGCTCGAATAAACGTAACCGTTCCCCGTCCGGTGTTGCAGCGGGATACGCCATTGCCAGCCCGCCGCGCGCGCGGTCGAGCGCGTGTAGGGCGTCGGCGCATCGACTTTCTCGCACGGCATCGCGACCGCGCGGTCGCAGGGCAGCCAGTGCGTGTAATCGATGTAGCCGGTGTGCAGGGCCTCCTCGATCAGCAGCCCGCGAAAGCCCGTGCAGTCGATGAACAGGTCCCCGTCGACGCGCTCGCCGGATTTCAGGCGGAGCGTCTGGACGAATCCCGTTTCCGGATGGAGGAGCACCTCCTCGACCATGCCCTCGATGCGCTCGACGCCGCGCTGCTCGGCGTAAACACGCAGGTACTGGCCGTAAACGGCCGCATCGAAGTGGTAGGCGTAGGCGATGTTGGCAAGCGGCGACGCGGGCGGCGCGTCCCGCGCCGACACCATGAACTTGTTGCGCGGCGCCGCGACGGTATTGAGCATGTAGGCGCCGATGTCCGATGCCTTCCCGTCCAGCCGGGCCTTGATCCAGTACTGGTGGAACGGCAGCAGACCCAGATCCGGGCCGATGCTGGTGCCGAATCCGTGAATGTAGGTATGGCCGACGCGTCCCCAGTTCCAGAACTGGATGCCGAGCTTGAATGTGCCGTTCGTCTTCCGGACGAAGTCGGCCTCGTCGATCCTGAGCAGGTTGTTGAACGCCTTGATGTGCGGCACCGTGGCCTCGCCGACGCCGACGATGCCGATCGTTTCCGACTCGATCAGGCGCACGCGATAAGCGGGTCCCAGGACGTGCGCGAAGGCGGCGCCCGCCATCCAGCCGGCGGTGCCGCCGCCGACGATCACGATATTGCTGACCGGAGGAGGGATCAGAACCTGAAGCCCACCTCGAAGCTCAGCGTGCGCGGCACGTAGAGGATGTCGCCGAACTCGTTCACCTCGACCACCGGGTCCAGCACGCCGCCCGTGCCGACGCTGATGATATTGAAGCTGTAGAAATTCTCGTAGTCGAACGCGTTCAGCAGGTTCACCCGGGCCGTCAGCTCGGTTTGCCCGATGCGGAATACCTTGGTCGCCTGGAAATCCACCGTGCGATAGCCAAAGACGTCGCCGCCTACCAGGAAACTGCCGGTGCCGGGCGGCTCGACCGTAATCGGCTGTGAGAACGAGCCGTCGGGCGGGCGATTGCCGTAATCGCGGACCTCGTTGAGCGGCCGCGGCGTCTCCAGCACGACCTTCATGCCGAAGGTCGTGTCCCACGGCCCGTCGATCGAGCCCGCGGCGACAAACCGGTGCTTCGGTATGTCGTTCACCCTGACGAAGGGATAGGTGTCGATCGTCGCCTTGTCGAACGCGAAGTTGTCGTCGATCTTCCGGTTGTGCTTCGCGTCGGTGTAGGTGTAAGCGAGGCTCAGGCTCCAGCCGGACTCGGCATCGTAGGGCTTGTTGGCCGAGAGCAGCACCTGCGTGCTCCGCGACTCGAGGCCGTTGTTGCCCAGGATCGTATTCGCGAAGCCCGGCACCGGCTCACCCCAGGGTTGGCTGCCGTTCTGGAAGAATGAGCCGTCCGGGTAGCGGTTGATCAGCGTGAAGATGAAGCCGTCGTAGGCGAGCAGCCGCTGCACGGTCACATCCGTCCTCCACTCCCCGATCTGGCTAGCGATTCCCAGGCTGTACTGATCGGTGTAGGGCGTCTTGAGGTCGTTGTTGAGCATGAAGAGCTCGGCACTGCCGGCAGTGACCGGGATCTCCGACAGCGCGGGGATGCCGCCGCTGAGATACGCCGGATCCCATTCGACGCAGGGCCGGCCATCGTCGCGGAAGCATGTCCCGGTGTCCGGGTCCTGGAAATAGATGGCGATCGGCGAGAGGGCCGCCTTGCTCGTCTCGAACGCGAGGAGCTCGAACAGGTTGCGGTCGTAGGAGCGCCCGGCGCCGCCGTGGATCACGTACCGCTCGTCGGCGTTGATGTCGTAGGAGAAGCCGAAGCGCGGAGCCCAGGCATCCTCGTAGTCGTCGCGATTGTCACCGGTGCTGATGAAGTCATTTGCGTTCAGGCCGCTCGCGAGCAGGCGGTCCCCCCACGGCTGTCCCGGATTGGCCGGGTCGTCGCCCAGAAGCGCGTCGACGAAGCTCTGCGCGGTGACGAAGTCGGTGTAGGCCGGGTTCTCCTCGTAGTCCCAGCGGAGCCCCAGATTCAGGATCAGTTTCTCGTTCACCGCCCAGTCGTCCTGCACGTAGAACGCATACTGCTTGGCATCGCTCTCGACGGTCGGCCGCTGGCCCGGGACGTCGAACGGCGCCAGGAAATCCACGCGATAGGGCTGTGCCGCCACGCCGTCCTCCGTCACCTCGAACCCGAACTGCGGGTTGATCGAGCCCGCGTCCTGCGCAGTCAGCGCGATATCTTTGTAATGAATCCCAAGCTTCACGGTGTGATCGCCCAGCCACTCGAGGCCGGGCAAGGTCAGGTTGTCCGAGATCGACCAGCCGTCCTGGCTCCTGATCTGGGCGTCGCCGCCACCGGCCGGGCCGGTCTCGATCAGCCTCCATTCGTCCTGGACGGTGCCGTCCGGGAGGCGGTTGAACCTCGTGTAGAAGATGCCGTTGCCGATCCCGCGTGGAAACGGGCTGCTTTCCGAGTCCTCCGTGCTGAACAGCAGCTCGTTGAACCAGCGATCGGCGCTGTGCTCCCAGCGCAGCGTCGCGCGCTCGTCCTTGTTGATGGCGTCGCGGCCGTGGTCCGCGGCCCGTCGCTCGCCGACGGAGTCGACCTGCACCTCGTCCCGGTATTGAATGCTGAGCTCGAGCAGGTCGAGATCGGTCAGGCTCCAGCTCAATTTCCCGAAAAGCAGATCCTCCTCGAATGGAACTTCCTGGGGTCCGAACTGCTCCAGCACGTCGGGGGGCAGAAACTGCACGAAGTCGGCGGCGTTGGGGTCCGGGGTGACGCTGCGCGGCGTGACCAGGTCCTTGTATTCGTAGGCGAGGAAGTAGTGCAGGCGGTCCTTGATGATCGGTCCGCCGAGAGCGATACCGTACTCTTCGGTCTGCGATTCGACTTTCTCGAGGCCGATCGCCTTCTCGTCGGGCCGCTTCTCGCGCAGCCCCTCGTCCGTGTAACGATAGTAGGCCTCGGCCTCGAACTCGTTGGAGCCCGATCGCGTGACGGCCGTCAGGGCCGCGCCGGCGACTTGGCCGTATTCGGCCTTGTAATTGGAGGTAATGACCTTGTACTGGTCGATCGCGAGCTGCGGGAAAGGATTGCCGCGGCTCAGATTCTGACCGGCGATACCGCCCTGTTCGACGTAACTCTTCTGGCCGACGCCGTCGATGAACAGGTTGCTCGCGTTGGCGCTCAAGGCATTGCCGCGCAACTTGGTGAAACCCTGCGCATCCACGGTGAACGCGACGCCCGGCACTGTGTCCGCGAACTCGAGGAAATTGCGCGTGGCCTGCGGCAGCTGCGCGATCTGACGCGGCGATATGGTGATGCCCACCTCCGAGGTCCGCACGTCCAGTTCCGGCCGCCGGCCGGCGACCGTGATCTCGCCCAGTTCGGTGGGTTGAGTGCCCTCGCCGGATGCGAGATCCAGGGTTGAGTTGGACGCGACCGAAAGCGTCACGACTTCCGTGGCGCCGCCTGCCTCGACCCTCCAGGTTCCCGGGTCGAGCCCGACGAGCACGTAGCGGCCGTCGTTCGTCGTGGTGGTCCTGCGCACGGCGCCGGAGGCGAGATTGGTGGCGACCACCTCGGTGTTAGCGGCCGGTCCCGGTCCCGCCCTGACCTGGCCGCGAAGATTCGAGGCGGCCGACTGGCCGAAGGCCGCTGGCGTACCCAGCATCAGGCAACTGGCCACGGCGGAAGCGAGCAGCTTCCGCTGCGGCATGTTCACGCGCTCGCGCACCCTATCCGTGGTCTTGCCGGGGCACGCCATGCCCGTCGTACTGGAGATGCGCTTGCTTGACATCGTTACCCCTCCCTGCGGTCTGCAGACCGACACAAGCTGCGTACCCGTAAGATATCGATCTTTTAATTGAGGCGAGACTTAAAAGGGAGTAGGTGGTTTCTGACAACGATGTCTGAAGCCGGCCCCAGGTGCGCCCGGCCGCTGCCCGGCAATTCAGTCGGCTTGCCGCCCCGGATCGTCGCCTCAGAAGACGTCCTACGACCGGCTTTACACGGATTGCGGCGAACGGCAGGCCTACGAAAGTCCGGCGCCGTCCTCAACCGAGTGGTCAGCACACTGATGAAATGGCGAGCGAAAAGCGTTTCCGCGGTAACGTAGACGCGTATCGCGCTGCTAGGTCGTCAGCCGTCGGTGGACGACGATTGCGATTTCAATCGGGCATTTTCTCGTACGCTTGCAGGACGTCAGGTCTTTGAGCCTGCGGAACCAGGCCTGGCCTGGCAGTCCTTGAACTAGAATTCGTCAATTTGCGGGCGGTGTCAGACGGCGCGCAAGTACCACTCATAATCCCGGTCGCTGATCTCCGAGTGGAATCGGTCGCATTCTTCGCGCCGGCAAGTCCCGTAGAGCCTGTGATACCGCTCGCCCAGGTACTTCGGCAGGATCTTGCCCGCGTTGAATGCATCGAGCGCCGCGTCCCAGCGAATCGGCAGCTCGATCTTCTCGTCGATCACCGATTCCTGGGCGACCATCGGGCCCGGGTCGACCTTGTTGGCAATGCCGTGGTGGACGCCGGCGAGGATCGCGGCGAGCACCAGGTACGGATTGCCGTCGGCGCCGCCGGGCCGGTGCTCGACACGTGTGTCTTCCGTGCCGGACATGGGGATCCGAAGTGCAACCCCGCGGTGGTTGCGGCCCCAGTTCGGCGCCAGCGGGACGAAGACACCCGGCCGGTAGCGCCGGTACGCATTGGCGGTCGGCGCGAAGATGGCCATGGATTCCGGCATCGCCACCGCGAGGCCGCCGATTGCGTAGCGGAGCGTATCGGAGAAGGGCCCGTCCCTGCTCGTGCCGCTGAAAATGTTCCTGCCGTTCGAATCCACCAGACTGATGTGCACATGCAGGCTACAGCCCGCCCACTCGGCGAACGGTTTCGCCATGAAGCTCGCGGCCATCCCGTGCTTGCGCGCGACGGCCTTCACTGCGCGCTTCAGCAGCACGCCGTGGTCGGCGGCGAGCTCGGCACTCGCGACGTGATGCAGGTTGATCTCGAACTGGCCCGGCGAGAATTCCTTGAGCGTCGCGCCGGCGGGGATGTTTTGCGCCTGGCAGGTTTTGAACAGGTCCGCGAGAAACGGATCGGCGTCCTCGACGTCCTCCATGCTCCCGTACTGCGGGCCGGTCTGGACCCGCCGCGTGCCGGGAATCATTCCGACTTTCGGCGTCGGCCGCTCGGTGTCGGGCTCGAGCAGGTAGAACTCGAGCTCGGTCGCGGCGACCGCCGTGAGTCCCATCTCCTGCAGCGGCTTCATCGCATGGCGGAGCACCTGGCGCGGATCGGCGAAGAACGGACCACCCTTGGAGTCATTCATCGCGAGCAGCACCTGCGCCGTCGGCACGTGCGCCCAGGGCACCGGCGCGAGCGAGCCGGGCACGGCGGTCGAGATCGCGTCGGGATCGCCGTCGCGACCGCCGTTGTCGATGCGGTCGAATGTGAGTCCCTTGGCGTCGAGCAGGACCGTCGCGCCGCAGAAATTGAGGCCTTCGGAGAATGGCTTTGCGAATTCGCCGGGACCTACACGCTTGCCGCGCAGGATCCCGAGCATGTCCGGCTGCAGGAGCTCGAGCTGCCGCGTGTCCGGATACTTCTCCAGGAACTGCTGGAGCTCTTCCGGTACGCGCTTGGCCGCCTTGCTCATGATCTCCTCCCGGCTCTCCAGGCGATCGCCGCCCTGGCGCCGTCCCGTCTCAGAATTTCGTTGAATTCCATCGACTCCGCGGTCTCCGACGTCTCGATCGCGACGTCGATTTCGAGCGCATTCCTCATGGCCTGGCGCATGCCGCCGATGTCGAGGCTGCGGTTGATCGCCCGCTTGGTCATGCGGACGGCGTTGGCGTCGTTGGACGCGATGCGCTGCGCGAGCGCGAGCCCCTCATCCAGGAGATCCACCGCCGGCACGACGCGGCAGACCAGGCCCAACGCCTGCATCTCCGCGGCGCTCACGCGGTCTTCTCCAGTGAGCAGCAAATGCTTTGCTGCTTTCGGTCCGGCGAGCCAGGGCAGCAGCATCGCGACGATACCGCTGCCGAACTTCACTTCCGGCAGGCCGAAGCGGCAGTCGTCAGAGGCGAGGGTCAGATCGCAGGCGAGGGCAAGTTCCATTCCACTGCCGAGGCAATAGCCATGAACAGCGGCGATGGTCGGCTTCGGGGAATCCCAGAATCGCACGATGATCCGGAAATCGTTCTCGAGCGCGCGGCGCACATCCACCGGGTCCGGCTTGCCGTCGCCCACGCCCATGTCGAGGTCGAAACCCGCGGAGAAGGCGCGGCCGGCTCCGACGAGGACGACTGCGCGCACCGACTCGTCCGCCTCGGCCGCGTCGAGTGCGCGATCGAGCGCCGCGATCATCGGCACATTGACGGCGTTCAGCTTGTCGGGCCGATTGAGCGTCAGGAGCGCAATCGCGCCCCGCCGCTCCGAAAGGACCAGCGGTTCCCCCACGATCAGCCTTCCTTCAGCCGGAACCACGCGGACTTCGACTGGGTGTAGCTCTTGAAGCTGTCGAGGCATTTGTCGCGCGAATTGCCCGACTGCTTGAAGCCGCCGAAAGGCTGGGTCATGTCGCCCTCGTCGAAGGAGTTGATCCAGATGATGCCGGCTTCGATGCCGCGCACGAGGCGGAACGCGGTGTCGAGGTCTCGCGTCCAGACGCCTGCCGCGAGGCCGTAGATCGTGTCGTTCGCGATCTTGATCGCCTCGTCCACGCCGTTGAACTCGATCACCGAGGCGACCGGCCCGAAGATTTCCTGGCGTGCGATGGTCATGTCGTTCTTGACGCCGGTGAACAGTGTCGGATTCACATAGGCGCCCTTCTTGAGCTTCGCGGGCGTATCTCCGCCGAACTCGAGCTTCGCGCCTTCCTTGCGGCCCTTCTCGATCATGCCGAGCACGCGCTTCTGGTCGCCATGCGTCACCAGCGGCCCCATGTTGGTGTCCGGGTCGAGCGGATCGCCCGGCTTGAAGGCGTCCTCGCCGAGCTCGACGAAGCGCTCGACGAATTTCTTGCGGATCGAGCGGTCGACGAGGAGGCGCGAGCCCGCATTGCAGACTTCTCCCATATTCGAATAGATGCCGCGATACGCCGCCGTCACCGCGCGGTCGAGGTCCTCGGTGTCGGCCATGAAGACCTGAGGCGTCTTGCCGCCGCATTCGAGCGCGACCTGCTTCATATTCGACTGGCCCGCGTACTGCATGATCAGCTTGCCGACCGCGGTCGATCCCGTGAATGTGATCTTGCGGACGTCCTCGTGCAGCGCCAGTGCGCGACCGGCCTCCTCGCCGAGTCCATTCACAACATTGAAGACACCCGGCGGGCCGCCAGCCTCGACAAATAGCTCGGCGAGCCGCAGACAGCTGAGCGGCGCCTGCTCGGCGGGCTTCAGCACGACCGTATTGCCTGCGGCGAGCGCCGGAGCGATCTTCCATGTCGCCATCAGGAGCGGATAGTTCCAGGGCGAGATCGCGCCGACGACGCCGAATGGCTCGCGGAGCACCAAGTGCACGACTCCGGACTCGGTGCTGGTGACCGCGCCGTCCACCTTGTCGATGCACTCCGCCATGAAGCGGATCGTCTCGACGACGGCCGGCAGGTCGATGTTGACGACGTCCGCAATTGGCTTGCCCATGTCGAGCGTCTCGAGCACGGCGAGCGCCTCGGCGTTCTCGTCGACGAGGGTGGCGAACCGGTTCATGACCTCCATGCGCGCGCGCGGCGCCATCTTCGACCAGCTGCCTGCCTTGAACGCCTTGCGGGCGGCCAGCACCGCGCGGTCGATGTCTTCCACCGTGCCCGCGGACACTTCGGCGATCGGCTCGCCGTTGGCCGGGTTGATGCTGGTGAAGCGGCGGCCTTTCCTGGCGTCGACGAACTTGCCGTCGATGAAGAGCCGGGTCTCGGGCTTCTTCTGCGCCCTGGACGCGACGGCCCGCCAGCGGGCGTGGTCATGCTTTGCGACGGTCTGGATGCTCATACGCTTGCCTCGGTTGACGCGGAACGACGAGCGCATCGACGATGGCGCAGCCGTCCGCGTGGACTATGACGGGATTCAGGTCGATTTCCGAAATATCATCGCCGATCGCGGCCCCGAGCGCGGAGAAACGCTCGGCCAGACGGCAGAATTCATCGATCGCGAGCGGCCGGCGGTGCCGGCGGCTCGTGAGCAAGGGCGCGATGCGCAGTCGCTTCACAAGGCGCGCGGCCTCGGCGGCGCCGAACGGCGGCACGGCATACACGACGTCCGCGAACGCCTCGACGTGCACGCCGCCGGCGCCGAGCAGGACGACCGGGCCGAATTGGTCGTCGTGGACCATGCCGAGCAGCATCTCGACGCCTGGTGACGCGATCATCGGCGCGACCAGGACGCGTGGGCCGATCCGATTCGCGAGGTCGCGCCAGGCTCTAGCTACCGCCGCATCGTCCGCCAGCCAAAGATGGATTCCCTGCAATTCGCTCTTGTGGCCGATGCCACGCTGCGCAGTCTTCAGCACGACGGGCCAGCCGATTTCGCGCGCGGCCGCGGCAGCGGCATCCTCGCTCTCGACGACACGGCCAGCATTGGCGGGAAGGCCCGCTTCCTTGAGCAGCAGGAGTGCGTCGTTCTCATCGAGGCGCCGGCCTTCGGCGTGCAGTGCGCCGAATCGCGCGATGGCGGTTTCGGGAATTCGCGTCGTGGAACCGCGCTCGCGCGCGGCGAAATCGCGATGGTCGAGCAGGTGGCGCGTGCCGCGCAGGAAGGACTCGATGCCGTCTAGCACCGGGAAACCCTCGCGCGTCGCCTCGACGATCATCGGATCCGACCCGGTTCCCTGGCGGTTGGCGACCAGGATCGCGGGCTTTCCGCTGGCGCGGTGTCCCGCGCGCATGTAATCCAGATAGCCGCCGTGAATGCCGCCGCCCGCGACGCGGTCATGCACGACGGCGCCCAGCGCCGCCTGCGGATCGCTCATCAGCGTGGCGAAGCATTGCTCCATCGCGTCGTGATAATCCTGGCCGCCCGTGCTCCAGGCATCGAGCGGATTGACCGCGGGCAGCCCCGGGTCGAGGAGCGATTCAAGTTTCGCGGTGGTGGCGGGCGAGAGAGACGTCAGCGGCACGCCCGCATCGTGGGCAAGGTCGATCAATAGCTGGCGCTCGCCCCCGGAGTCGTGGATGGAGACGAGGCCACCCGGGCCGACCGGATGCGGCTGAGCGAACAGGATGAGCGTGGTTGCGAGCTCATCCATGTCGCGCGCGCGATGGACGCCGTAGCGAGCGAAGACCGCGTCATACACCGCATCGCGGCCCGCGATGGCGCCGGAGTGCGAAACCGTGAGACGCGCGGAGAGCTCGGTACGCCCGACCTTGAGTGCGACGACGGGGATACCCAGGCGGCGCGCCTTGTCGAATGCGCGCACGAGGCCGTCGGGGTTGCGCGCGGTTTCCATGAAGAGGCCGACTGCGCGGGTACCCGGCATCTCGAGCGCGTAATCGAGATACTCGTCCATCGAGACAGCCAGCTCCTGTCCGGTCGAGACGACGAGGTTGAAATCGATCCGCTCCTCGCTGTCGACGATGCCGCACATGCCGGAGCCGGAGTGGCTGATGTAGGCGACATTGCCCCCGCGGCGGTGCATGCGGGTGCGGAATCCACAGCCCCAGACGCCTTCCGCAAAATTGTAGAAGCCCATGCCGTTCGCACCGCAGACGACGAGGCCGGATTTCCGGATCTTTGCGAGCACGCGATCGCGAAGCGGTGGATCGGTGTCGTCCTCGATGATGAGCGAGGACATGATCGTCGCGGCGCGCGTGCCGTGAGCGATGACGTCGTCGAGCGCCGCCTCGAGGCGTGTGTCGGCGATGGCGAATATCACGTGCTCGACGGGCTCCGGCAGCGTCGCCAGCGAGGGATAGCAGGGCACGCCCAGCACCGACTTTCGGCCCGGATTGACGGCGTAGAGCCCGCCTTCGTAGCCACCCTTCAGCAGGTTTTCGATGGTATGGCGGCCGACGGTGCCCTCCCGCTCGGTCGCGCCGATGACGGCGATCGATTGCGGGCGGAGCAGGGGTTCGAGCCGATGTGCCATTCCGGCCCCGCGCGTGGCGGTCAGAAGTCCAGCGCGGGCGTCGCGCGCTTGCGCGGCGGATCCCAGAACGCGCCCTCGACGACCCGGCAGCGCGCCATCACGCGCGACCACTTGAGCTCGCGCTGGTAGTAGATTTCGGCCCAGAGTTCGTCGCCCGGCCGGCCCCAGGGCATGTGCATCGACGCGTAGGCGATATTCGCCTTGGCGGATGGCGACCATTCCGCCGATGTCACGGTACCCACGACATTCTTGTCCTTGTCGTAGATATAGGCGGAGCGTGCGGGCTTGTTGCCCTCGACGTCGAGCTTTACGAAGCGGAAGCGCGAGCCTTTTTTCTTTTCCTCGAGGAGCGCGCGCCGGCCGTTGAAGCAGGGCTTCCCGAAATCGACCAGCCAGGCCAGGTCGAGCTCGAATGGCGAGCGCGAATGGTCCCGCATGATCGCCTGGTCGGCCGGGTGGAAGTCGACCTGGGCCTGGATGAATCCGGCCTCGATGCGGGCGACTTCGAGCGCGTGTGTGCCCATCGGACGGATGCCGTGAATCCTGCCCTTGTCGAACAGCGCATCCCAGAGATCGAGCGCGCGCGGCGGGTCGATCCAGAGCTCATAGCCGAGATCGCCGGTGAAGCCCGTGCGCGAGACCATCAGCTCGCCGCCGGCAAACGGAAAATACCGGATGTCGAAGGGCTTCATGGTCTCGGCGCCTTCGCAGCCGATCGCCTTCAACACCGCGCAGCTCGTCGGCCCCTGGAGCGCGAGCCCGGCGACGTCGTGCGTGTCCTCGACGATCGTGACATTGAATCCGTATGCAGAACGCGTGAGCCAGTCGAGCTGCCGTTCCTGCGAGCAGAGGCGATAGACGCCGTCGCGCAGGTGGAAGATCGTGCCGTCGTCGATCACCTGTCCATTGTCGTCGCACCAGACGCAATAGCCGACCCGGCCTGGCTTGATCTTCGCGACATCGCGCGTGACCAGGCGATTCAGGAATGCGAGCGCGTCGGGGCCGCTGATCAGGTGCTTGGTCATCGGCGTCAGGTCGAATACCGCACAGGCATTCCGGATCGCCGCGTATTCCAGCGCCTCGTCAAAGTAGGCGTCCGCCGTCGTGTAATCCTTCCAGCGGTGCCACTCGTTCAGCGTGTTGAGAGCCGAAGTGCGCGGATGGAACGGCGTTTCCCACACCGCCCTGCGGAAGTGGTCCTTCCGGTTCATCTCGTCCTTGATGTTCATGCCGGCCGCTCCGTGGCAAGGACTGCTTTCGCGGCGTTTCGTCCGGCGGAACCCATCACGCCCCCGCCCGGATGACAGCCGGCGCCGCAGAGGAAGAGCCCTGCAACCGGCATCGCATACTGCGCCGCGCCGGGCACCGGCCGCATCATCATGAACTGGTCGAGCGCAAGCTCGCCATGGTGCCAGTGTCCGCCGGTGATGCGGAACTCGCGCTCGATATCCGCAGGCAGCAGCAGTTCCGTGGCGACGATCTGCCTGCGCAACCCCGGCGAATGGCGCTCGAGCACGGCAAGTGTGCGCTCGAGGAGCTCGCGACGCGGACCGTCGCCGCTCGCGCGCGGATCGAATGGCGCGTACTGCACGATTGCAGACAGCACGTGCTTGCCCGCGGGGGCGAGCGTCTTGTCGTGCACCGATGGAATCGTGATTTCGAGAGCCGGATCCGGCGAGCACTGGCCGTACTTCGCATGATCGAAGGCATGTTCGAGATAGACGAGGTCCGGCGAGATCACGAGCCGCTCGCCCGCGAGCTCCGCGGGCAGTCGCGTGAACGCGGGCAGTGCATCGAGCGCGAGGTGCAGCTTTGCCGACATGCCCTTGTTGCGGAAGTGCCGGACGCGGTGGACGAATCCGGTTTCGAGGTTCCGTGCCCCGAGCAGCCCGAGCAGCGTCCGTGCGGGATCGGCGTTCGAGATGACGGTGCCGGCGCCGACTTTCTCGCCGCTCGAAAGCTCGACGCCGGAGACCCGGTCGCCCTCGAGCGTGATGCGCGCGACAGGGCTGCCAGTGCGGATCGTGGCGCCGGCGGCGCGCGCCGCTGCCGCAAGGGCCTCGCTGACCGAGCCCATGCCGCCCTCCGGAATCGAGGGTCCCTCGTTTTCCTGCGCCTGGCCGCTGAGGCGATGGAGCAGTGCCAGCACGGAATTATTGGAGCGTGGCCCGAGATTGGCGCCGAGCACGGCGTCGAGCGCCAGCGCGCCCTTCAGCAGCGGCGATTCGAACTGCTCTTCGAGCACGTCGTATATGTTGATGCCCGCGATGCGCAGGAATTCGCGCATCAGATTGCGGCCGAGGAGCCGGATGTCGAGGCCGAGCTGCGCCGCGCCGATCAGGTCGGAGCGGCCGCCGCCGCCGAGTCGCGGAGCCTGGCGGTTGTGCTGTTTTGCGAGCACGCGGGAGAAACGGAGCATCCGCGCGTGGTACTGGCCGAGCGCCACCCGATCGCCCTCGGAGAGCGTGCCGGACTCGAGCTTGCCGCCATTGAGCACGAGGTGGTCGCCCGCCTGCGCGAGCGCAACGGTCCTGAGGTCCTTCCGCGCCCACTTGAGTCCATGCGATTCGAGCCGCAGCTCCCTGGCGATCCCACCATCCAATTGATAACAAAGGTGCGCGCAGCCCGGGACGCGATAGCCTTTCGTGAACTCGCGGGTGACGGCGGCCCCGCCCACCTGCGCCGCAGCTTCGACGACGACGACGTCGCGGCGGGCGCGCGCGAGATAAGCGGCGCAGACGAGGCCGTTGTGGCCCGCGCCGACGATGACAATGCGATCGCGGTCAATCATCGCGCCAGCCCTCCGGCACGATGTTCGGGCGGCCGAGGTCCATCAGGATCTCGCGCGCGGCATTCGCACCGGGCGCCGCCATCACGCCGCCGCCCGGATGCGTGCCGGACCCGCACATGTAGAAGCCGCGAACCGGTCCGCGGTACTGGGCGTAGCCGGGGAAGGGCCTGTTGAACAGCAGCTGGTCCATCGTCAGCTCGCCCTGGAAGATGTTGCCTTCGGTCAATCCGACCTCGGCCTCCAGCTCGCGCGGCGTGCGGCACTCGACATGGCGCACGAGCGACTTGAAGTTGGGGCTGTAGCGGCCGATCTGGTCGAGCACCGTGTTTTTGAATCCCTCGCGGTCTGCATCAGTCCATTCGCGGCCGTGAATGAGGGGCGGCACGTACTGCACGAACACGGACATGAAGTGCTTGCCCGGCGGAGCCATGGTCGGGTCGGTCATCGAAGGAATCAGCATGTCGAGGTAGGGCTCCTTCGACCAGCTGCCGTTCTTCCAGTCGTCGTAGGCGCGTTCCATCTTTTCCAGCGAGTCGAGGAAATGCATGTCCCCGCAGGCGAGCGGGTTGTCCTTGCCGAGCGCCGGGAACTCCGGCAGGCCGTCGAGTGCGATGTTGAGCTTTCCGGACGAGCCGCGGATCTTCCAGTTCTTCGCCTTCTCGACGATCGCGGGCGGCAGGTCCCTGGGATCGAAAATCTTCGTGTAGGTGCGGCGCGGATCGAGGTTCGAGACGACGATTTCCGCGTGGTATTCGGTGCCGTTCTCGGTCGCGACGCCGGCGACGCGGCCGCCCCTGACGATGACCTGCGCGACCGGCGCGCCGGTCACGATCTCGCCGCCGAAGGACTTGAACGAGCTCGCGATCGCCTTCGAGACTGCGCCCATGCCGCCGCGCGCGAAGCCCCAGGCGCCGATCGAGCCGTCGACGTCACCCATGTAGTGATGCAGCAGCACGTAGGCGGTTCCGGGCGAGTACACGCCCATGGCCGAGCCGATGATGCCGCTGCCAGAGAGGTGGCACTTGACCAGGTCCGACTCGAAATACTCGTTCAGGAAATCGGCGATGCTCATCGAATAGAAGCGCAGCGTGTCGTAGATGAACTGCTCGCCGAACTTGCCGAGCTCGCGGCCGAGGAAAATCATCTCGCGCAGGTCGCGCGGCTTCAGCGACGTCGGGTCGGGCGGAGTGCGCAGGAGCAGGGGCCGGATGAACTTGCACTGGCGCATCACGTCGGTGGAGTAGCGGTGATACGCATCCGCGTCGCGCGCATTGTGCCGGGCGAACTCGCGTCGCTGGACCTGCTCGTCGGTATAGTTGCCGAGAATGTCACCGCTCGAAGTGATCGACACGCCGCCGCCGTAGGGCACGATCTGCAGACCGTGACGCGCGAGCTCGAGGTCGCGGAATAGCTCCGGCCTGAGCAGGCTGCAGACGTAGGAGCAGTTCGAGTAGATCCAGCCCTTCTCGATCTCCCGGCTGACGGCCGCGCCGCCGATCCAGGGCATGCGCTCGACCACGAGCACCTTGAGCCCGGACCGTGCGAGATAGGCGGCATTGGTCAGACCGTTATGGCCCGCGCCGATGACGATCGCGTCGTATTTCGCCAAGGTCGATTCCGCCGGTTTCGTTATTTATTGCGAGCCGCGCGCATGAGCCCCGCCCGGTGCGCTTCGCACCACGCGGTCCACCGCGGTCTCGAAGCGCTCGAGCGTCTCCGCCAGGCAGCGCTCGTCATGCGCCTCGCAGATGAACCACGGCTCGCGCGAGTCGGGTTCGCAGAGCACGCCGAGGTCGTGGAGATGCGGTGCGAGTGCTTCATAGAAAGTGTAATCGCTCGAGGCCCAGTCCCGGTAGTCGCGGGGCGGCTTTTCGCTGAAGAAGAGGCCGCTCATCGAGGGGTGGCCGCTGAAGGAGTGCTTGATGCCGCGCTGCGAAAGGACGTGGCTCATGCCGGCCCGCAGCTTCATGCCGTATTCCGCAATGTTCGCGAGCGCGGGCGTCTCGGCAAGTATCTCCAGCGTCTTCTCCGCGGCGGCAAGGGCGACCGAGTGGCAGGTGAACGTGCCGCCGTGCACGACGCCATTGCCGAACTTGCGCATGATGTCCTCGCGCCCGCAGCACACCGAGATCGGGTAGCCGTTGCCCATGGCCTTGGCGAAGGTGCAGAGGTCGGCCTTGACGCCGAACAGCTCCTGCACGCCGCCGCGCGCCACGCGAAAGCCG
The DNA here is from genome assembly GCA_036802645.1 of Steroidobacteraceae bacterium. Taxonomy (GTDB): domain Bacteria; phylum Pseudomonadota; class Gammaproteobacteria; order Steroidobacterales; family Steroidobacteraceae; genus SCUD01. Next base: position 10,229 of record DAIRVV010000004.1, on the reverse strand, counting down.
GTCTTCACCTCGTCGATGATCAGCAGGATTCCGTACTTGTCGCAGAGCGCGCGTGCGTCGCGCAGGAACTCCCGGGTTGCGGAGATTGAGCAGCAGTTCCCCATGATCGGCTCGATCATGAACGCGGCGATCTGGTCGCCATAGGCCTTGAACACGCTCTCGAGCCGGTCGGCATCGTTCATCGGCACAGCGTGAATCAGGGCGCGCAGCACGTGCGGGACCCCGGCGCCGTAGGGAACGAGCTGCGGGTCGCCGTGGCCCGGGTGCCATTCCTCGATCGACGTCGTCCAGAGCGCGGCGTCGAAAACGCCGTGATAACCGCCCTCGATCACGACATAGGAATCCTTGCCCGTATAGGCGCGTGCGACGCGCAGCGCCGCCATGACGGCCTCGGTACCCGAGTTCGAGAAGCGCACGAGCTCCGCCGCCGGGACCATGCCCGCAATCCGCTCGGCCACCGCGCACTCGCGCTCGGTGGAGAGGGCGAACACGCCGCCGACGTCGATGCCGGCGCGGGCCGCCGAGTCCACGCGCGGATCGGCATAGCCGAGGATGCAGGGGCCATAGGCCAGCCGGTAGTCGATGTACTCGTTGCCGTCGATGTCGGTCAGGCGGGCGCCCCTGGCCGACTTCACGTAGATGGTCTTGTCCTCGCCCCAGTAGCGGAAATTGGAGGAGACCCCGAGTGGCAGGCGGCGGAGGGCCTTCCGGAACTGGGCATTGGACTTCGCGAGGCTTCGGGTCATGAGGGTGGGCCTCCTGCCAGTCCGGAAAGTATCGATCGGGATGGCGCATTTTCCCCCAAAACGGGTGCCGGCGTCCATTTTGAGTGAATATGTGTTCATTCATTAGACCGGGTCCCGGAACCGGGTAAGATGGTGCCTCCATGCGCGCCCTGAAACGCCAGCTCGCGGCGGTCCCAAAGCGCCGCACGGCGCCTCCTACAGTGCGCCGCGAGCAGCTGATCCAGGCCACGATCCGTTCGGTCGCCGACCGCGGTCTTGCCGATACCACGATCACGACCGTCGCCCAGGAGGCGGGGCTCAGCCAGGGCATCGTGAACCTGCATTTCCGCAGCAAGGACGGGCTGCTGACGGAGACGCTTCGCTACCTGGCCGACGAATACCGGACCGCCTGCCAGGAGGCCGCGGCCGTCGGCGAAGTTTCCCCGGTCGAGGGCCTGCTCGCGATGGTGGAGCTCGATTTCCGGCGCAGCATCTGCTCGCGGGACAAGCTCGCAGTCTGGTTCGCCTTCTGGGGCGAGCGGCGGTTCCGGCCGACCTACCGCCGCATTTGCGCGGTGCGGGACCGGTCATACGATGACATGGTGCGCCTCATCTGCGCGAAGCTCTGTAAGGAGGGCGGCTACTCGGACGTCGAGCCGGCACTCGTTGCCGACGGACTCTCGGCGTTGACCGACGGGCTCTGGCTCGATCTGCTGGTTCGGCCGGATTCGATGAGCCGCGAGCGCGCCAGGCGGATCAGCCTTTCGTATCTGGCAGACGTGTTCCCGCGGCATTTCAGCCAGCCCGCGGCGGAGACGCGAGCCTAAAGCCATGCAGATCGCGCTCGACGCAACAGCAAGGGAATGGCGCGACCGCGCCTTCAGGTTCGCGACCGAAGAGCTGATTCCCTTTGAAGTCGAGGCCGAGCTGCACGAGGGGCGCTTGCCACCGGAGATCGAGAAGCGGCACAAGAAGCTCGCGATCGAGCTCGGCTTCAGCGCCATGGACGTGCCGAAGGCGCGCGGCGGCAGGCAGGCGCGGATCGTGGACCAGGTCGCCGTCTGGGAACAGCTCGGCCGCGTCACCAACGCGCTCTGCTGGTGCTTCTCCGAAGCCCAGAGCTGGATGTTCGAGGCCTGCACCGATGAGCAGCTCGAGCGATTCATCCTGCCGCTCGTGAGCGGAGCGCGGAAGGAGTGCTACGCGATCACCGAAAGCGGCTCCGGCTCGGACGTCTCGGTCGAGACGACCGCGCGGCGCGCAAAGGGCGGCTACTCGATCGACGGCGAGAAGTGGTACGTCACGAGCGCAAACCACGCCGACTATTTCATTCTCCAGGCTCGCCTCTCGGACGGGCCCCACGCCGGTTCCGACTCGCTGTTCTTCGTCGACACGAAGACGCCCGGCATCGAGATCCTCCGCACGCCGCTCTTCAGCCACACCTTCAGCGCCCATCACCCGACGTACCGCTTCAAGGACGTGTTCGTTCCCGAAAGCCAGCGGCTCGGCCCTGAGGGCGACGGGATGCGCTTTTCGCACGCCTGGTTCCGGCGCGAGCGGCTGATGATCGCGGCGCGCTGCTACGGCGCGGGCGCGCGCCTGATCGAGGAAGCGACTGCCTTTGCGAGCACACGCATGATCGGCGGGGAGCCGCTCGCCGAGAAGCAGATGGTGCAGGCGATGCTCGCCGACAGCGTCACCGAGCTCTGGGCCGCGCGGCTCATCACCTTCGAGGCGGCGGAGGCGCATGATCGGGGCGACGATCTGCGCTCTCTGCACGCGCGTTGCTCGATCGCGAAGCTCTATGCCTCGGAAGCCGCGAACCGGATCGCGGACCGCGCCGTTCAGATCCTCGGCGGGCGCGGCTATATGCGCGAGAATGCGGCGGAGCGTTTCTACCGGGAGCTGCGCGTCGACCGTATCTGGGAGGGCGCGAGCGAAGTACAGCGCCTGATCATCGCCCGAGCGCTCGTCAAGCGCGGTCTCGAGGGCATGTAGCCGTGAAGCCGCCGCTTGCGTCGCTTGCCCTCCTGGCGCTCGTCACCGCGGGTGTTGCGGGCGCTGCCGAGCAGAAGGTCCTCAATGTCTTCACCTGGCCCGATTACATCGCGCCGGACACCGTCGCCAATTTCGAGCGCGAGTACGGCATCAAGGTCAACTACGACGTCTATGATTCGACCGAGATGGCCGAGGCGCGCCTGCTCGCGGGCCGCACAGGTTACGACGTCGTCGCGCATGCCGAGCGCTATTCCGCGCGCCTGATCCCGATCGGCGTCTATCAGCCGCTCGACAAGTCGAAACTGCCCAATTGGAGAAACCTGGATCCCTGGGTGCTCGGGATGCTCGACTCGGCGGATCCTGGCAACCGCTACGGCGTGCCGTATCTCTGGGGCACGACCGGTTTCGCCTACAACGTCCGCATGATCCGCGAGCGCATGCCCGACGCGCCGGTGACGAGCGGCGACATGATCTTCAAGCCGGAGATCGCGAAGCGCTTCGCCGACTGCGGCATCTCGTTTCTCGACGAGCCGACCGACGTGATCCCAATGGCGATGCTTTACCTCGGCCACGAACCCAACAGCCTCGATCCGGACGACCTCGCGGACGTGGAGCGGCTGCTCAAGGGCGTGCGGCCCTATATCCGCTATTTCAGCTCGGCGAAGATGCTGGTCGACCTGCCGAACGAGGAAGTCTGCATTGCGATGAGCTGGTCGGGCGATTACGCGCAGGCGATGATGCGTGGCAAGCAGGTCGGCAGGCCGGTGCCGCTCGCCTACACGACCCAGAAAGAGGGCACGCTCGCCTGGTTCGACCTCTGGTTCATCCCCGCCGACGCACCGCATCCGGGCAATGCTCATCTCTTCCTGAACTACCTGATGCGCCCCGAGGTCGCGGCACCGATCGTGATCGAAACGCGCTATGCGACGCCGAACCTTCCTGCCATTCCGCTGCTGCCTTCCTTCGTGCGAAACGACCCCGCTGTGTTTCCGCCCGAGACCCAGAAGCAAAACCTGCACAAGGGCGTCATCCACGACCCGCTCGACGAACGCCGCCGCTCTAGGCTCTGGTCCCGCGTGAAGACAGGCCTGTGAACGACCCGAAAGCATCGCCGATCGTACAGATCCGCGAGGTCAGCAAGCGCTACGACGGCGTGGCCGCGGTCGACAACGTTTCGCTCGACATCCTGCGCGGCGAGCTCTTTGCGATCCTCGGCAGCTCCGGCTGCGGCAAGACGACATTGTTGCGCATGCTGGCCGGATTCGAGCACCCGACCTCCGGACGAATCCTGATCGACGGCGCGGACATGACCGACGTACCGCCCTACGAGCGGCCGGTTAATCTCATGTTCCAGTCCTATGCGCTCTTCCCGCATATGACGGTCGAGCAGAACGTCGCCTACGGCCTGAAGAAAGAGCGTGTGCCGGCGCCGCAGATCCGCGAGCGGGTCGCGGAGATGCTCGCGCTGGTCAAGCTCAGCGCGCTCGCGGGACGCAAGCCCGACAAGCTCTCCGGCGGCGAGAAGCAGCGCGTTGCGCTCGCGCGCGCGCTCGTCAAGCGGCCGAAGCTCCTGCTCCTGGACGAGCCGCTGGCGGCGCTCGACAAAAAGCTGCGCGAGCACACCCAGTTCGAGCTGGCCAATCTGCAGTACCAGCTCGGAACGACCTTCGTCGTCGTCACCCACGACCAGGACGAGGCGATGACCCTCGCGAGCCGCATCGCCGTCATGCACGAAGGCAGGATTGCGCAGGTCGGCACGCCCGGAGAGGTGTACGAATACCCGGCGAACCAGTACGTCGCCGGATTCGTCGGCAACATCAACCTGATCGAGGGCAGGGTGACGGGCTCGGCGAACGGCCACCTGACCCTTCGCTCGGAGGCGCTTGGCGCGGAGCTTTCCGTCGCCTGTGACGAGGCGATCGGCCTCGACCAGGGCGTCTCCGTCGCCGTGCGACCGGAGAAAATCACGATCAGCCGCGAGGCGCCGAATGGCGGCGAGCGGAACGTCGTGAAGGGCATCGTCCGCGACCTCGGTTATTTCGGGGACCAGTCGCTCTACCGCGTGCGCACCCGGAGTGGCGCCGTCCTCCAGGTCAGCGCGCAGAACCTGCGCCGCTCCTCGAAGCTGACCGTGGAATGGGACGACGAGGTGTTCCTGTCCTGGGAAGTCGCCAGCACGATCCTCCTGCGCTCATGAACGACAGTCACAACGGCAGCGACGATCGATCCCTGCACTGGCTGCGGCGGGCGGTCGCATTTCCGTACTTCTGGCTGCTGCTATTTTTCCTCGCGCCATTTCTGATCATCCTGAAGATCAGTCTCGCCGAACCGGTCGTGGCCCAGCCGCCATTCACGGCGCTGTTCGAGTGGGGCGAGGACGGATTCGAAGGTATCCGGGCGACGCTCTCGAACTATGCATTCCTGTTCCAGGACGGCTACTACGGGATCATCTACCTCGCCTCACTCAAGATGGCGGCGATCGGCACGCTTTTCTGCCTGCTGCTCGGCTACCCCATGGCGTATTACATCGTGCGTCAGCCGCCCGAGCGCCGGCACCTGCTCCTGCTGGCGGTGATCCTGCCGTTCTGGATCTCGTTCCTGCTGCGCGTCTATGCCTGGATCGGTCTGCTGAACAACCGCGGCATCATCAACGAGTTCCTGTTGTGGACCGGCGTGATCGACCAGCCGATCCAGATGCTCTACAACGACTTCGCGGTGTACCTCGGCATCGTCTATTCCTATCTGCCATTCATGATCCTGCCGCTGTACTCGAATCTCGAGCGGCTGAACCTCGACCTGCTCGATGCGGCCGCCGACCTCGGCGCGCGGCGCTGGCGGGCCTTCGTGGATGTGACCCTGCCGCTGTCGGTGCCGGGCATCATCGGTGGATGCCTGCTGGTATTCATCCCCGCCGTCGGCGAATTCACGATCCCGGCGCTCCTGGGCGGGGCGGATACGCTCATGATCGGCCGCGTGCTCTGGGACGAGTTCTTCATCAACCGTGACTGGCCGGTGGCATCGGCCGTGTCCGTCGTGCTGCTGCTGCTCCTGATCGCCCCGATCATGTGGTTTCAGCGGCTGCAGAGCCGCGAGCAGGAGGCGGCGCGATGAGGGGACGTTCGCTGCCGCTCGGGTCGGTCGTCGCCTTCGGCTACGCGCTCCTCTATATCCCGATCGTCTCGGTCGTGATCTATTCGTTCAACGACTCCCGCCTGGTGACGCTCTGGGGCGGGTTCTCGCTCCGGTGGTACGCGAGCCTGCTGCACGACGACAAGCTGCTCTCGGCCGCGTTTCTTTCGCTCCGCATCGCGGTCGTGAGCGCAACCGTCGCGACGGCGCTCGGCGCGATCGTCGCGCTCGCGCTGCATCGCGTCGCGCGCCTGCGCGGCAAGCTGCTGCTTTCGGGCATGGTCACGGCGCCGCTCGTCATGCCCGAGATCATCACCGGCTTGTCGCTGCTCTTCCTCTTCATCTCGATGGCGAATCTGATCGGCTGGCCGATGAACCGCGGGGCGGCGACGATCACGCTCGCCCACATCACGTTCTCGATGGCCTATGTCGTCGTCGTCGTCCGCTCGCGGCTTGCCGCCATGGACGATACGCTCGAGGAGGCGGCGATGGACCTCGGCGGCCGGCCGCTCGCGGTGTTCTTCGACGTGACCGTGCCGATGCTGCTTCCCGCGCTGGTTTCCGGCTGGTTGCTTTCGTTTACCCTGTCGCTCGACGACCTCGTGATCTCGAGCTTCGTGTCGGGTCCGGGCGCGACGACTCTGCCAATGCTCATCTTCGCCAAGGTGCGCCTCGGCGTGACACCGGACATCAACGCGATCACGACGATCATCATCGCGCTGGTCGCGATCGCCGTTGCCACGGCCTCCATCGTGTCGAACCGGCGACGGCCGGTTGCGGCAAAATAGCCGGCCAGGGAGAACTGAGCTTGGGCGAATCCTTTAAAACGCTGTTTGACGGGTACCGGGAGGGCTATGCGCTGCCGGGCGCCGTGTACAAGGACCCGGAGATCTACGAGCTGGAGATCCGGCACATCCTGCTGAAGTCCTGGCTCTATGTCGGGCACGCGAGCCAGGTGCCCGAGCGCGGCGACTACTTCCTGTTCGAGATGGCGGGTGAGTCCGTGATCGTCGTGCGCGACGCCGAGGGCGGGATCAACGCGCTCCTGAATGTCTGCCGCCATCGCGGATCGCGCATCTGCGACACCCCGACCGGGCGCGAGACGCGCCTGACCTGCCGTTATCACGGCTGGACTTATGGGCTCGACGGCTCGCTGAAGGCCGCCGCGCGCCAGCCGGCCAACTTCGATCGATCGAAGTACGGGTTGAGACGCTTGCAGCTGCGGGTATTCGACGGGCTGATCTTCGTGAACTTCGACGACGACCCGCCGGACTTCGGCGCCTTCGAGCGCGAGATGGCAGCGCCGATGCGCCCTTATGGTCTCGACAAGGCCAAGGTGGCGCATCGCCAGAACTACCCGATCGCCAGCAACTGGAAGCTCGCGGTCGAGAACTACTGCGAGTGCTATCACTGCCTGCCGGCCCACCCCGAATATTCGATCGCGCACGGCCGCGCGATCCCGCGCGCCGAGTGCGACGTGGCATTGGCCGAGGTGATGGCGAAGGCGCCGTCCGTCGGGCTCACGCAGCATTTCGTGAACCGCTCGTGGCTGCACGCCGATCAATTCGGCCTCGAATACAGTTTCGACCGTTACCCGCTGTTCCGCGGCCACCTCACGGGCAGCCGCGACGGCAAGCCGGTCGCTCCATTGCTCGGCACGATTTCGGGCTACGACGGCGGCACGACCGACCTGCACCTCGGGCCGATGACCTTCGGGCTCGCCTACTGCGATCACTTGGTGCTCTATCGCTTCACGCCGCGCGGCCATCACCTCACCGACTGCGAGATCACCTGGCTCGTCAACGAGACGGCCGTCGAAGGCAGGGATTACAGGCTTGCCGACCTCATCTGGCTGTGGGACGTCACGACGATCGCGGACAAGGCGATCATCGAGCGCAACCAGGCGGGCGTCGACTCGCGCTTCTACGTGCCCGGGCCGCTCTCGCCGACGATGGAGCCGTTCACGCAACAGTTCCTGAGCTGGTACGTCGCGGCCATGCAACGAATCACAGGCGGCGGTTTGCCGGGTCGCCGGCCTGTCGCTACTATCCGGACAACTGCGGAGGGACGGACATGACAGAACCGAATCGTGGCGGCGCTCGCGTAGGCACGCAGGCGCTCTCGGCAGCAATCTCGACCGTCCTTTCGGTCGCGGCAGGAACCGCGGCAGCGCAGGAACAGCAGGTGACCGGCCTCGATGAGGTCATCGTCACTGCGACGAAGCGTGCCGAGCGCCTGCAGGATGTCTCGGAATCGATCAGCGCATTCGACAGCGGCGACATCGCGATGCGCGGACTGCAGAAGATCGACGACGTCGCCAAGTACATCCCCGGCCTCTCGCTCGCGCAGCGCGAGCCGGGCGGCACGACCATCGTATTCCGCGGCGTCGCGAGTTCCGGCATCCAGTTCGGCGGCGTGTCCCCTTCTGCCCTCTACCTCGACGAGCAGCCGATCACGCAGGGCGGCCGGAGCCCCGATCCGCGCTTCATCGACATCGAGCGCATCGAGGCGCTGCGCGGCCCGCAAGGCACGCTGTACGGCTCGAGCTCGCAGTCCGGGACGCTGCGCGTCATCACCAACAAGCCGGACCCATCGGGCTTCGACGCCTGGGCGGAAGCGCAGGTCACCGATGTGCAGGACGGCGGCACGGGCTATGACGTCAGTGCGATGGTCAACATTCCGCTCGCCGAGGACCGCGTGTCGCTGCGGCTCGTCGGCTTCGCCGCCGAGGATGCGGGCTACATCGACAACGTGCTCTCGGAGAGCCCCGGCGGCACGTTCGACAACGCCGGCCACGTCGAGGACGACGTGAACAGTATCGAGACGACCGGCGCCCGGGCGGCGCTGCGCTTCGACATCACGGAAAACCTCGACGCGACGGTCGGGCTCCTCTACCAGGACCTGACGGCGAACGGGCACAGCGACATGTCCGATGGCATCGGCGACCTGAGGCAGGTGCGGTTCGAGGACGAGAGCCTCGACGACGAGTGGTACCAGGCGTCCCTGACCGTCAATGCCGCGCTGCCCTTCGCCGACCTCATCGTGGCGGCGTCCTATTTCGATCGCAAGTTCGACTACGAGGCCGACGCGACCACCTACGAGTTCCAGTTCCAGCAGAGCGGCTATGTCATCTACGACTTCGGTGGCGATCCCCGCGGGTTCGCCACGAACCACGAGAACACGCGCATCACGACCGTCGAAGCGCGCCTGCAGTCCAACAACGACGCCGAGAGCCGCTGGTCGTGGCTCGGCGGCGTGTTCTACAGCAAGGAGGCCGGGCACACGTCGTTCGACAGCTTCGTGCGCGACTACCAGAACTCGCCGGCCTTTGCTTACTTCGAGTACCTGGAATACGCCTTCTACGACGGCACGCTGGCTCCCACCGAGACGTGGTTCCTCGGCCGCTACGAGACCGAGCTCGAGCAGCGCGCGGTGTTCGGCGAGATCGGGTTCGACATCAGCGAGAACTTCACCATCACCGCGGGCGGGCGCTGGTTCGAGTACGACCGGACCTTCAACCTGCACCAGGAGGCGCCGGCTGGCTTCAGCGGCTTCTCGCTGACGGATGCGAGCACGCAGACCAAGGACGACGGGACGGTTGGCAAGCTGAACCTGACCTACCGCATCGATGACGACAAGATGGTCTATGCGACCTGGTCGGAGGGCTTCCGCAACGGCGGCGCGAATCCCATTCGACCGATCTCGATCCTGCCGCCCGAATTCAAGTCCGACACGCTGACCAACATGGAACTCGGCGCGAAGACGGAATGGATGGACCACCGGCTTCGCCTGAACCTGGCGGCCTACCTGATGAGCTGGGACGACTTCGCCGTCCAGATCGAAGACCCGCAGCCGGCGGTATTCCAGCTCGGCTTCGTCAACCTGCCGACCGCGGAGATTCCGGGCGTCGAGGTGGAGCTGACTTTCCTGGCCAGCGACACCTGGCAGATCGACGCGACGCTCGGCTACAACGATGCGCACGTCTCCGAGGCGACGACGCTGACGCTGACCGACGAGAACGACGTCGACTACGTGCGGGAGGTGGAGGACGGCGCGAGACTGCCGCTCACGCCGGAATGGAGCGGCGCGCTCGGCATCGAGTGGCGGCCGCGAGGGCAGCTCCTGAACTCGCAGCCGTTCGCGCGCTTCGACGTCGCCTACGTCGGCGAGGTGGTGACCAACCTCGAAGGATTCGAGTCCGTGGTGGGCCAGGCCGGCGTCAATACGCAGGACGCCTACGAGACCATGGACTTCCGCGTCGGCCTGGAAGGCGAGCGCTGGAGCGGGTCGTTCTTCGTCGAGAACCTGGCGGATGAACGGGCCGTGACGTTCCGGAGCAACCGCTGGGCGGCGCCGCGCCTGTCGATCGTCCGGCCG
>DAIRVV010000003.1:0-36737 GCA_036802645.1 Steroidobacteraceae bacterium | reverse complement strand
AGGTCGATACCTGCGGCGCCGTGCCGGTCCCAAGCGCGCGTTGCACGAGTTCCGTGCTGATGACCGGCCCCGTCGCGAGCGAGGCGGCGTGCTGGAGGAGGGTCGCGAGCTGGCGCACATTGCCGGGCCATTCGCCGACCATCAACAGTTCCACGGCTTCCGGCGCGAGCACTTGCCGCTTGCCGCTGTTTCGCGCGAGCTCATCCATGAAGTGCGCGGCGAGCAGCGGCACGTCGTCGCGGCGCTGTGAGAGCGGTGGAAGGTCAATGCGGCTCACGCTCAGCCTGTAATAGAGATCCTCGCGGAAGCGCCCGCGCTGGATCAGCTCAGGGAGATTCCGCGCCGTGCTCGAGATGATGCGTATCGGTTCCTCGTCCTGCAGAGTATTCAGGGTGATCTGCAATTCAGGCGGCAGTTCGCCGACTTCGTCGAGTAGCACGGTGCCGGCCGGCGCATCGTCCGGTCGCGGCGGATCGTCGCGCTCACCGCGGCCTTCGAGCGCCGCCTGAAGCGAGTCCTGGGTCGCGGTGACGCAGGCGAGCGTCAGGAAGCGTCCGCCGCGCCGAGGGCTTGCCTGGTGGATGGCGCGAGCCAGTTGCGCCTTGCCGGTGCCCGGCTGACCCGTGATCAGGAGCGGGGCATCGGAACCCGCGGCCATCAACGCCTGCGAGAGCCGCTCCTCCATGACCGGATTGCGCGTAATGATTCCGGTGCGCCAGTCCTCGTTGACGCTGGCGAAGCCGGACACCTTGAGAGCCGCGCCGATCTGCTCGAGGAGCTGCTCTTTCTCGACAGGCTTCGTCAGGAAGGCGAATGCACCGCTTTTGGTCGCGGTGACTGCGTCCGGGATCGTGCCATGCGCGGTCAGCAGGATGACGGGCAGGGCGGGATAGCGTCCCTGCAGCTCCTTGAGGAGCATGATCCCGTCCTTGTCCTTCATCCTAAGATCGGTGACCAGGACGTCCGGCAGGAAGCGCGGGACGGTCGTCAGCGCCTGGCTCGCGTTCTCGCAGGCGGCGACCTCGAATCCTTCGGAGCGGAGCCGAATCGTGATCAGCCGCAGCAGTCCCGGGTCGTCGTCGACGAGGACGATGCGCGGGCGGCGGCCGAGCGGCGTTTTCACGACCGCGGTTTCGCCGTGCTGCCTTCGAGCGTCGCAATCGCCTCGAGCTTGGCTTCGGCGCGTTCGAGCTCCCGGCGCAGGCGATCCTTCTCCGCGGTCTCGGCCTGGAGCCGGCGATTGAGATCCTCGATTCGACTGTCTTCCTCCGGAATGTTGCTTCCGCTGCGCAGCGATTCATTTTCACGCGCGAGCGCAAGCCGCGCGTCCAGGTCGCGGACCATGAGGTCCGCAAGCGCGCGCTCCGAGGGCAACATCGTCTCCGGCGTCGCGAGCGACTCGCCAATCAGCGCCCGGGCGCCCGCGGGATCGCTGGCGGCGTGGCCGGGGACGGCCAGCACGAATGCGTAACGCAGGCGCTTCCGGGTCGAAGGATCTTCGAGGTAGGCATTGCGTGTCGCCTCCAGGATCTCCGCCTGTTGCGCGGCGCCGCCACGTCCGAGCCGATCGAGCGTGGTCAGGTAGTCGGCGACAATCTGGCCATCGTCCGTCTGGGCGACCGGCGTCAGGTCCTTGCGCCGCTTCATGCCGGACCAGTCGTCGACGCTCTTGCACCCTGCGACGAAGCTTGCGGCGAGGATGAAGGCGATCAGGCGCTCATGCCGCATGAGCGGAATCCTTTCGCGCCGGAACCGGCAGGCGGATACGCAGGTGCGCGCCGGGGTATTGTCCCGTCACGACTTCGACCGTGCCGCCATGCGCTTCGACGAATTCGCGGACGACCGAGAGCCCGATGCCCGTGCCCTTGAGCGGGCCGCCCTGCGGCGTCGCGCCGGAATAGAACGCATCGAAAATCCTGTCCTGTTCCTCCGGCGCGATCCCGGGACCGGTATCGGCGAAATCGATCACCGTCGTCGCCCCGTCCGGATAGGCATGCAGGTGAATGGTGCCGCCGCGCGGCGTGAACTTGAGCGCGTTCGAGAGCAGGTTCTCGAGCACGAGCTTGAGCTTTGCGCGGTCCGCGACGAGATGCAGGTCCGCGACGTGCAGGTCGAGCGTCAGGTTGCGCGCTGCCATCGCGAGCCGCTGGCCGTCGACCACGGTGCCGACCAGCGAACTCAGGCGGAAAGAGGTGAGCTCGACACTCGACGCCCGCGACTTCCAGGCGCTGTAGGACAGCAGGTTCTCGATGAGCTGCTGCAACCGCAATGCATTTTCCCTGAGGATCGCGGCCACCTCGCGCTGATTGTCGTCGATCGGGCCGACGGCGCCGTCGAGCAGCAGATCCGTGCCCTCGCGAATGCTCGCAAGCGGCGTCTTGAGTTCGTGCGACATATGGCGGAGGAAACGGTTCCGCTCGAGCGCGATGTCCAGGAGCCGCGTGCGCAGCCACTCGAGCTGTCGCCCCAGGGCAGCCAGGTCGGCAGGTCCGCTGATCGAGATCGTGTGCGAGAAGGCTCCGCGGCCGAGGTCACTGATCGCCCGGTCGATGGCGCGCAGCGGCCGCAGTACGTAGAACCAGAAGATGCCGGCGATCGCGAGCGAAGCCGGCACGAGTCCGATGATGGTCCACAGCAGGCCTTTCTGGGTCGCGCTCGCCTGTCGCCGAACCTGCGTCAGCCTCTTGTCGATGCCGAGGCGCGCCCGATGAGCAAGCCGGTTCGCCTCGACGCTGAGCGCCTCGAAGCGGCTGACCGCCGATGAGGTGAGCTCGCTCGGCGAACCGCCGCGCACGAGCGCGGCCGTCGTTGCGCCGGCCGCGCGCACGCCATCGATCTCAGTCTCCGGCACGAACTCGGCCAGCTTCTGGAGCGTCCGGTTGAAGGCCGTGTAGTTCGTCTCGAACGACATGGCGACGCGCCGGTCGTCCATGATCGCGTAGAGGCTCGCGGAGCGCTCCATGGCGGTGATGTCCTGGAACAGAAGCTGCGTGAGCTGGCCCAATACGATGCTGTCGCGAACCAGCACGTCGTTGGTCCGCGAGAGCTGCTGGAGCTGGACGCCGCCGTAGATGAGCGCCACGGTCAGCGGCAGGACGATCAGGAGGAGTGCCGCCGAAAGCAGGCCGCTCAGTGACTGCGGGCGGATCCGTGTCATGGGCCTATGGTAACCGTCAGGCCATCGGTTGGCGCAGGAGCCTCTTTTCCCAAGCAAGCGCCGTGGCCACTATTCCAGCCAGGTCCTCGTGGCTCGGCGTCCAGCGCAACCGGTCGCGAATACGCTGGGCGACGGCGATGAGCTGTGGCGGGTCGCCCGCCCGCCGTCCCGCCTCGCTGATCGAGAGCTTGGCGCCGGACACGCGGGCCACTTCGTCGAGGACTTCGCGCACGCTGAAGCCGCGGCCATAGCCGCAGTTCAGCGTCGTCGATGCGCCGCCTGCGCGAAGGTAGTCGAGGGCTCGCAGGTGGGCGGCCGCCAGGTCCTCGATGTGGATGTAATCGCGTACGCAGGTGCCGTCCGGCGTGTCGTAGTCGGTTCCGAAAATCGAGATCTGCTTGCGGCGGCCGACGACGTGTTCGCAGGCAACCTTGATCAGGTGGGTGGCCTCAGGCGTCGATTGCCCGATGCGGCCGCCGGGATCGGCGCCGGCGACATTGAAGTATCGCAGCGCGACGTAGCGAAGCGGCGTGACGGCGGCGACGTCCCGCAACATGAGCTCGCACATCAGCTTGGACCAGCCATAAGGATTGATCGGCACGGTTGGCGTCTGCTCGTCCGCAATTCCTCCGTCCGGAATTCCATAGACGGCCGCGGTTGACGAGAACACGAAATTCCTGACGCCGGCGGCAACGCAGCATTCGATGAGCGTGCGCGTGTTCGACGTGTTGTTGCGGTAGTACTTGAGTGGATTCTCGACCGACTCCGGCACCTGTATGTGCGCGGCGAAATGCATGACAGTGTCGACCTGGTGCTCCTGGAGCACTCGCGCGACGAGCGCCGCGTCACCGGTGTCGCCTTGGATGAATTCCCCATTCAGCACCGCGCCGCGGAATCCGGTCGAGAGGTCGTCTATCGTGACCAGCTTTTCACCGCGCTCGCCGAGCTGGCGCACGACGTGACTGCCGATATAGCCGGCTCCGCCGGTAACGAGGATGGTAGTCATCGGGGCTCCACGATATCGTGCCGGCATGATACCAACGGCCGACACGGCCCCGTTTGCGAACCTGTCACCAGATCTGATCGTGGACGCCGTCGAAGCCGCAGGATTTCCGAGCGACGGCAGGATTCTCGCGCTGGGCAGCTATGAAAACCGGGTTTTCCAGGTCGGCCGCGAGGATGCCGATCCGGTCGTGGTCAAGTTCTACCGGCCGGGGCGCTGGACCGATCAGGCGATTGCCGAGGAGCACGCGTTCGCGCGCGAGCTAGCAGCTGCGGAGATCCCCGTCATCGCGCCACTCGACCTGGCGCCGGAAGACGAGATCGGCGGAGGGCCCGTTCCGGTCTACGGCGGTTTCCGATTCGCGATCTACCCGCGCCGCGGCGGGCAATGGCCGGAGCTCGGAACGGAGGACGATCGCCAGTGGATCGGCCGCTTCCTCGGTCGTATCCACGCAATCGGCGCGACGAAACGCTTCGAGCATCGCGCGCGACTGTCGCCGCAGGCCATGGGGCGGGATTCTGTCGAGTACCTGCTGTCCGGGGACCGGGTACCCGATTACATCAGTCATCGTTACGAGCGGGTGACGGGGGAGTTGCTGGATCTCGTCGAGTCCCGATTCGAGTACGCGGGCACGCTGCGATATTTGCGGATCCACGGGGATTGCCATCGCAACAACGTGCTGTGGACGGTGGCCGGGCCGCATTTCGTCGACCTCGACGACTGCATGACGGGACCGGCGATCCAGGATCTCTGGATGCTGCTGGCAGGCAGGCCGTCGGAAATTCGCACACAGCTCGCGGAGATCCTCGAGGGCTACTCGAAATTCGCGGAGATCGATCCGGTCGAGGTGGCGCTGATCGAGTCGCTGCGCGCCCTGCGGATGGTGCATTACGCCGCCTGGCTCGCGCGGCGCTGGAATGACCCGGCGTTCCCGCAGGCGTTCCCCTGGTTCGGCGAAGCGCGGTATTGGGAGCGCCACGTCTCGGAGCTCGAGGAGCAACTGATGGCGCTCGAATCAGAAGATTAGATAATCAACGAGTTAGAGCGCTTTGTTGACGTAGATTGAAGCCGGTCATCGGGTTACAATCCGCGGCCATTTTCAAAGGGCAGGTTCAAAGGGGACAGACACTTTTGCCGCAAAAGTGTCTGTCCCCTTTGAACCGCGCGATCCCCTTTAGGTAACCAGCTCACTCATGATCCAGAACCTGCGAAACATCGCGATCATTGCGCACGTGGACCACGGCAAGACCACGCTGGTCGACAAGCTCCTGCGCCAGTCAGGCACGCTCGATGCGAGGAAGCCGATGACCGAGCGCGTCATGGACTCGAACGCGCTCGAACGCGAGCGCGGTATCACGATCCTCGCGAAGAATACGGCGATCCAGTGGCGCGACTACCGCATCAATATCGTGGATACGCCCGGACACGCGGACTTCGGTGGCGAAGTCGAGCGAGTGCTGTCGATGGTCGACTGCGTATTGCTGCTCGTCGATGCGGTCGACGGCCCGATGCCGCAGACCCGCTTCGTCACGCAGAAAGCCTTCGTCCACGGCCTCGCGCCGATTATCGTCGTGAACAAGATCGACCGTCCCGAGGCGCGCCCGGACTGGGTCGTAAACCAGACTTTCGATCTCTTCGACCGCCTCGGTGCAAGCGAACGGCAGCTCGATTTTCCGATCGTCTACACGTCGGCCCTTCAGGGCATCGCGGGCCTCACCCCGAATACGATGACGGCCGACATGACGCCGCTCTTCGAGACGATCGTGTCGCGCTGTCCGGCGCCGGATGTGGATGTCGACGGACCCCTGCAGCTGCAGGTCAGCCAGCTCGATTACTCGAGCTATGTCGGATCTATCGGCATCGGACGGATTCGCCGCGGGACGCTCCGCCGCGCGATGCCGGTCGCCGTCATAAATCGCGACGGTGATGTTCGCAGCGGGCGAATCGGGCAGGTTTTCGGTTTCATGGGGCTCGAGCGCGTGGAAGTCGACGAAGCGCGGGCCGGCGACATTGTCGCGTTCTCGGGTCTCGAACTGCCCGCGATCTCCGACACAATCTGCGATCCCGGCACGGTCGAAGCGCTGCCTGCGCTCGTGGTGGACGAACCGACCATCAGCATGACCTTCGAAACAAATACCTCGCCGCTGTTCGGCCAGGAAGGCAAATTCGTCACGAGCCGGCAGCTCCGCGAACGGCTGCTGCGCGAAACGCTTGCGAATGTGGCGCTCCGTGTCGAGGAGACAGATGACCCCGACCGCTTTACCGTATTCGGCCGGGGCGAACTGCATCTCGGCATCCTGATAGAAAACATGCGGCGCGAGGGTTACGAACTCGCCGTCTCAAGGCCGCGCGTCGTCGTGAAGGAGGAGGGCGGGGAACGCCTCGAGCCCTGGGAACAGCTCACAGTCGACGTCGAATCGTCTGCACAGGGTGCAGTCATGGAGGCCCTCGGCGCCCGCGGCGCCGAGCTCGTCGACATGGTCCCGGACGGCAAGGGCCGCGTGCGGCTCGATTACAAGATCCCGTCGCGCGGCATGATCGGCTTCCAGACCGAGTTCCGCACGATGACGAGCGGCACGGGACTCATGTATCACGTGTTCGATCACTTCGGCCCGGTGCTCGAGCGCATGCTCGCCGAGCGCCCGGCCGGCGTAATGATTTCGAATGGCCGCGGGCCGGTGCTTGCCTACGCGCTCTTCAATCTCCAGGAACGCGGCACACTTTTCGTCGGGCCGGGCGACCTGGTGTACGAAGGGCAGATCGTCGGCGAGACGAGTCGCGAGGGCGACATGGTCGTGAATCCGCTGAAGGGCAAGAAGCTCACCAACATCCGTACGCAGAGCAAGGACGAAAACGTGCTGCTGACGCCGCCGATCCGCATGTCGCTCGAACAGGCGATGGAGTACATCGGCGACGACGAGCTCGTCGAGGTCACGCCGAAGAACATTCGCCTTCGCAAGCGCCATCTGAGCGAGGGCGACCGCAAGCGCGCTGAACGCTCTGCCTAGTCGTTGGTGCCGGGTCGCAACTTCGTAATCTGGCTCCACAAGATGACGAGATGACGACCTGGCACGTGGCCAGATTACGATGTTGCGACCCGGCACCCAAGGGCTAAAACTGACGCCCCGGGTCAGGCCGGGAGCACCCCCCAAACGGGGCCCTCGATACCGCGCCCTGCATCACGGGACGGGCCCGGCCGAACCGCGAACGGGGTCACGTTCGCCCCGGGGGGCATCCCATAGCATCGCTGCATTACGTCGCATTCCCGGGGGTGCGACGGCTTTGTGCTTGGGGTCGGAATGTCGACGAATAGTCCGGCAAACGTCGTGATGCTGAAGCAGTCCGCGGTCGCGGAGACGGCTTCGCATGCCCGGCAGCAGGCTCAGGCCCATGAGCAGCGCAAGAGCAGCATCCATCCGGTTCTCGAGCAGCAGCTGCTCGAGGCCGCCGACCCGTCCGGCAAGATGCGCCTGCGCAATCTCATCGAAATCGTCAGCCGCCAGTACGAGCTCTACGAAACCGACCGGACCAGCCTCGAGACGGTCATGCGCCTCGCCTCGGACGAGGCGACCGCGATAACCGAGCAGCTCGAGCGTGAGAGCGTCGCCCGGCTCCAGGCCATCCTCGATCATGTCAAGGATGGGATCATTTCGGTCGACCACCTCGGCCGAATCGAGAGCATGAACCGCACGGCCGAGCGCTTCTTCGGCGTAAGACAGTCGGACGTCATGTCGGAGCTGCTCGACAGCCTGATTGCCGACATCGCCCCGGATGGCGACCTGTCGCGCTCGCTCGAGGAGCTCGCAACCGCCCAGGAGACGACCCATTACGATCTGGCCGCCCGGGAGGTGGTCGCGAAGCACCGCCGCGGCGACCTGATGCCGGCGGAGATCCTCGTCAGCATGATGAAGACGAAGCGCCGGCCGACTTACATCGTCTGCATCCGCGACACGGCGGAACGGTCGAAGGCGGAAGAGGCGCTCAAGGACAGCGAGGCGCGCTACCGCGTGCTGGTCGAGAACGCGCCGGAAGCGGTCATCGTGCTCGATGTCGGCTCGGGCCGCTTCATCGACTGCAATGACAATGCCGCGAACTTCTTCAAGATGTCGCGCGAGCAGCTCCTGCGCATCGGCCCGGAGGCGGTGAGCCCGCCGGAACAGGCGGACGGCACACCGTCATTCGGCATCACGCGCGGCCACCTGGACAAGGCGCTCGCGGGGGAGACGCCGGTCTTCGAATGGCTCCACAAGGATGCCGAAGGCAAGCTGATCCCGAGCGAAGTCCGGTTCGTGCGGCTTCCGAGCTCGGGCGGCAACCTGATCCGCGCGAGCATCACCGATATCACGGAGCGCAAGCAGTCGGAGCTCATCGCCGCAGGCGAACGCCGCGCGCTCGAGAAGATCGCATCGAGCGAGCCGCTCGCCGGCGCGCTGTCGTCGATCACGGAAGTGGTCGAACGGGTGCTGCCGGCCGCGATCTGCTGCATCCGCCTCTACGATCCGGTGAAGCGGGTCCTGACCCACGTCGCGGGCAAGAGCCTGCCGCGCGAATACGTCGCGCT
Source organism: Steroidobacteraceae bacterium (assembly GCA_036802645.1). Classification (GTDB taxonomy): domain Bacteria; phylum Pseudomonadota; class Gammaproteobacteria; order Steroidobacterales; family Steroidobacteraceae; genus SCUD01. The sequence continues at coordinate 28,016 of DAIRVV010000003.1, read as the reverse complement.
CATGGACAACTACCCGGCTGAGATCCGCTTCGGATCCTGCGCCGCAGCCATCGCCTTGCAGCGCCAGATCATCGTTCCCGACATCTCGAAGGATGCGCTCTGGGAGCATCGTCGCGACGCGGCTTTGCGCGCGGGCCTGCACGCGTGCTGGTCGACGCCAATCACCGGCGCCGATGGCCGCATGCTCGGCACGTTCGCAGCCTACCTCCGCCGTACCGGTATGCCGTCGCGACGCGACCTCGAGCTCGTCGGGCGTATGGCACAGCTTGCGCGCATCGCAATCGAGCGGCGGCGCTCCGAGGACGCTCTGCGTGAGAGCGAGAGCCGGTTCAGGGGCCTGTTCGACAACGTCGTCGAGGGCGTTTACCAGGTGACGCTCGACGGCTATCTGCTCTCGGCCAATCCTGCCCTCATCTCGATGCTTGGCTACGCCTCGCTCGAGGAGTTGCGCGCAATCGGTACGACCGAACGCCTGTACCCCGTTCCAGCCATGCGCCAGACCCTCATCGAGAAGCTCAAGCGCGAAGGCAAGCTGGTCGAGGCCGAATACGAGCTGAGGCGCCGCGACGGAAGCGTCATCACGATTACGGAAAACGCGCGCCTCAACCGTGATGAGCGTGGCCAGCCTGTCGGATTCGAAGGCACCGTCACCGACATCACCGAGCGCAAGCGCGCAGAACAGGAGTCTTACGCGGAGAAAGAGCGGGCCGAAGTGACGCTCCAGTCGATTGCGGATGCAGTCATCACGACCGATCGCGACGGCACGATCGATTACATCAACCCGATTGCGGAGAAGATGACCGGCTGGCCCTCGGACGAGGCCTGCGGCCGGAATGTCACCGAGATCGTCAAGCTGGTGAAGGACGACGGACAGCAGCCGGTCGACGACCCCGTGAGCCTCGCGCTCGCGAGCGGCGATCCGATCCACCTCGCCGACCAGACAGCGCTCGTCAGCCGTCGCGGTCTCGAGGTGCCGATCCAGGCGACGGTCGCTCCGATCCGGGATCGCGCCGGGCAGACTGCGGGCGCCGTGATCGTATTCAGCGACGTGAGCCGCGAGCGGCGCATGAAGCGGCTGCTCTCGTACCAGGCGGCCCACGATGCGCTCACAGGCCTCATCAACCGGCGCGAGTTCGAGAGCCGGCTCGGGAGCGCGATCGAGTCGGCGCGGGCGGACAAGACGATCCGTCACGCCATGATTTACGTCGATCTCGACCAGTTCAAGATCGTGAACGACACCTGCGGGCACCCCGCGGGCGACCAGCTCCTGCGGCAGGTCACCGGCCTCCTGCAGACGCGCCTGCGCGCGAACGACGTGCTCGCGCGACTTGGCGGCGACGAATTCGGCGTGCTGCTCGAGCACTGCACACCGGACCAGGCGCTCCGGATCGCGGATACGCTGCGCCAGTCGATCCACGACCTGCGCTTCCAGTGGGGCACGAACACGATGCAGATCGGCGCGAGCATCGGCATCGTCGAGATCGATTCGCGTACCGAGACTGTCGCCACGCTGCTGTCGGCCGCCGACATCGCCTGCTATTCCGCCAAGGACGGCGGCCGCAACCGCGTGCAGGTGTACGACCCGGCGAGCGCCTCGGCGCGACACCGCGAGATGCGCTGGATGGCGCGGCTTACCAATGCGCGGGACGAGGGCCGCCTCGACCTCATGTTCCAGCCCATCGTCCGCATCGCCGAATCGTCGAAATCGCGGCCGCACTACGAGCTGCTGCTGCGCCTGCTCGACGAGAACGGCAAGATGGTGCTGCCCGACGAGTTCATTCCGGCCGCGGAGCGCTTCAACCTGATGCCTTCGCTCGATCGCTGGGTGATCGAAAAAGTGCTGCGCGACTATGTGCCATCGACGCGCGACGGGATCGAGGAGGCGGCGTTCACCGTGGCGGTCAATCTTTCCGGGACGACGCTTTCGGATCCGGGCTTCCTGGAATTCCTGATCGACGCGCTCGAAGCGCATGAGCCGACACCTGGTGTCCTCTGTTTCGAAGTGACCGAGACCGCGGCGATCACGAATCTCGGCCATGCAAGCTATCTGATGCGCGAGATGGCAAGCCGCGGCTGCCTGATCGCGCTCGACGACTTCGGCAGTGGGCTGTCGTCCTTCAATTACCTGCGCACGCTGCCGGTGAATTACCTCAAGATCGACGGCAAATTCGTCCAGAACGTCGCGATCGACCCGGTCGACCGCAGCATGGTCGAGGCGATCGTGCAGATCGGGCGCGCGATCGGCATCGAGACCGTCGCCGAGCGCGTCGAGACGCCCGCAGTCCTCGATACGCTCCGTCGAATCGGCGTCGGCTATGCGCAGGGTTTCCTCTGCGGCCGGCCGGCACCGATGGCGGTATTTCCACATCGCAAGTCCCGCGAGCCGGCGCAATAAGCGACCGCGTTGCGCGGCATTGCGCCGCCGCTTGGACATAATCGATTGCCGCATCGCCTGGGCTCGTCACCCGCACTGTGACGCAGGCACTACGCGCGGCGCGCCGAAGTCATAGAGTTCAGTCTGGAGTGAAACAAGGCAAACCCGTCGAAAGGCGGGGACGCAAAGCTTCCGGTCTGTCGGCCATACGGCCCACGATAGCGGGGTTGCCACTGAGCCGGTGCACTCGCGTGCACCAGCGGCATCCCGTCCATTCGCGCCTATGCGACAGCCCGGCCCGAACCGGGGTGTCAGCATGCGCAACCAGAGAATTTCGAAGACGGCACCAGCTCGCCGAGTCGTGGCGCTGCTTACATGCCTCGCGATACTGGTCGCACCTCCGGTGCCCGCGGTCGCGGCGCCGGGCTGCCAATCCAAGCCATGCCGTTCCAATTCACGGGACCAGCCTCCGACCATCGGAGGAGTTCCATCGAGCCAGGTGACGGCCGGCGAGGCGTATTCATTCACGCCGACGGCGTCGGATCCGGAAGGAAAGTCCTTGAGTTTCAGCATCGCCAACCGGCCCACATGGTTGAGCTTCAGCGCATCAACAGGGCGACTGAGCGGAACGCCGTCATCTTCGGCCGCGGGGGAATACGTCGAGATCCGCATCCAGGTCAGCGACGGGCGGTCAACGGCCACGCTTGGACCTTTCTCAATCACCGTCCTGGATGCGAATCGCCCGCCCAGCATCAGCGGCGCTCCCGCGACGGCCGCACGCGAGGGCCAGGCTTACGAGTTCACGCCAACGGCCGTCGATGCCGACGGCGACACGCTGACTTTCGCCATCAGCAATCGTCCCTCATGGGCGAGTTTCAACAGCGCGACCGGCCGAGTCGCCGGGACGCCCGGCACGGGATCCGTCGGAACCTATTCGAATATCACAATCAGTGTCAGCGACGGTAAGCTCGGCGCGTCGCTCTCACCGTTCGCGATTGCGGTGCAGCAGATATCGCTCGGCAGCGTGACGTTGTCCTGGCAGGCGCCAACCCTGCGTTTGGACGGCACTCCGCTGACCAATCTTGCCGGTTACCGCATTCGCTACGGCACTTCGCCCGGCAACTATCCGAACACGCGGCAGATCACCAATCCCGGAGTTACGACGCTCGTCGTCGACAATCTTCCAGCCGGGACGTATTACTTCGTCGCGACGGCCTACGACAGCGACGGTCGCGAGAGCGATTTTTCGGTCGTCGTGTCGAAGTCGATCAGCTGATTCATCGAGAAAAACGATTAGTGCCGCAATGGGGACGCTCCCCTCTAGAGCGGAGCGTCCCCGTTAGTTGAACTTTGGGTGGGTTAGACTCAAGCGCTCGATGATTGCGCTTCACCTCATACCGGTCGCGGCCCTGATGGGTCCCGCGCTCGCCGCCGATCAGGCCCATCAAGGGCACGAAATGCCCACGACGATGACGGGCGCGCTCGGGTCGTATCCGATGGCGCGGGACGCCTCGGGCACATCTTGGCAGCCTGACATGACGCCTCACGCCATGGGACACGCGATGCGGGGCGATTGGCAACTGATGGGCCATGCGACGCTGAACGGCGTGTACGACTGGCAGGAAGGCCCGCGCGGCGACACGCAATACTTCATGTCCGGGATGGCGATGGGATCGGCCCGGCGCGATGCCGCAGGCGGCAATACGCTGACTCTGCGCGCCATGCTGAGTCCCGATCCCTTCATGGGAGAGCGCGGTTATCCGCTCCTGCTCGCGGCGGGGGAGACAGCTGACGGCGAAACGCCCCTCATCGACCGCCAGCATCCCCATGACCTGTTCATGGAACTTTCGGGGACCTACGCCTGGCGTTACGAGGAAGGCCGCAGCGCGTTTCTGTACGCGGCGCTCCCGGGCGAGCCCGCGTTCGGGCCGCCAGCCTTCATGCATCGCATGTCGACGATGGCAAGCCCCGAGGCGCCGATCACGCACCATTGGCTTGACTCGACGCATATCTCTTTTGGTGTCGTCACGGCCGGTTGGGTGCAGGACGGATGGAAGTTCGAGGCGTCCCAATTCACGGGCCGGGAACCGGACGAGAATCGCTATGACATCGAGCGGCCACGCATGGACAGCACGGCTCTCCGCGCCAGCTGGAATCCGGGCGAGCGCTGGTCGCTTCAGGCTTCCTGGGCGGACGTCGAAAGCCCGGAGCAGCTCGAGCCCGAGATCGACGAATCACGCTTGTCGGCCAGCGTCCTTTTCACCGACGCGGTCGGTCGCGACGGCTGGTGGTCGGCAACGCTCGCCTGGGGTCGCAAGGATCCGAGCGAACACGCGCCGACGAATGCGCTCGCCCTGGAAGCCGCCTATGCACCGGGCAGCGAATGGCTGGTCTTTGGACGCGTCGAGTGGATCGAGAGCCACGAACTCGGCCCGGACGAGGAGATCCACGACGTCGACAAGCTGTCAGCCGGTGTGCTGCGCGAGTTCCCGCTGGGGGAGCGGATCAGGCTCGGGTTGGGTGCGCTTTACACGTTGAACGCGATCGATACCGCGCTTGAACCCTCATACGGCGGAAGTCCCGACGGCGCGATGGTCTTCGTGCAGTTCACCGCAGGCACCTGAACATCGAAGGGGCGACACGTCCCCTTCGGAATCAGAACCGGGCGGTGACGTAGAGCTGCGGACCCCAGTAGTCGAGCACGTACTCGCCGTTCCAGCGGGTCTTCTCCGCTTCGACGTCGAGCTTGAATGAATCGAGCGCGAAACCGGCGCCAAATTGGTCCGAAAACCGGTACTCAGCGTAGGCGCGGGCGCTCAATAGCGAGCCGCTTGCGTCGAAAGTTTCCTCGGCGAACTCGATCGAGAAAAACGCGGCGCTAACGCCGGCCGACCACTTGTCGGAAAAGTGGCGGTCATATCGCAGCCCAAAGAGCGGGAGCGGCAGGTCGGCGCCCGCCGAGGCGGTCGTCGAGACGTCATCGTCGCTGAGCGATGTCGAGCCGGTCAGCGACAACGTGACCTTCGTCCAATGAATGCCGGCCGTGACGGCAAATTCATTGGTGTCGTTGTTGATGAACGAATACGAATACCCAACCGGAATGATCTGGATCTTGTGTTCAGTCGTAATCGTCGCATCGACCGGATAGACCTCGTCGCCGATCGTGACTTCCTCGTCGATCACGCGGTTGCCCGTCATCGTAAAGCTGCTGTAATTCACGCCCACGCGGTGTTTTTCAGCAATACGCCAATCGAATCCAACCCAGAATCCGGATTCGTCCTCGTCGACGCCGAGGTCGCTCCCGAGATCCACGTCGTCGCCGATCTCGTCTTCGTTGTTTACCTGGACGTCGGAGCCGAAAGCCGGCAGGAATCCGCCCAGCATCAACTTGAACTGTTCCTGGCCGGGCTTGACCGAATCGGCCCTTGCGTCGACGCCCGTCGCGCAGGCGAGCACGCTGATGACCGAAGCGCTGACGATTGACAATCGATTCATGTGGGTCCCCCCTCGCGCATCCGAGTTGCCGCCGATCGGTTCGCGCCGACGTTACCGCGACGGATATTACCATGCCCGCGACGGGACCCTGGCATAGCGCCCTTCGCTATAGCACGCCGAAAGGCCGACCGGAGTGCGATTGACCGGGACCGGCCATTCCGTCAAACCGTTGCCACGGGTCCGCATTCCGGACAATAGTGCGGGGAATGGGCTTCAACCGCCTGACCACTTTCATCGTGATCGGCCTCGTGACGGGCATCGTCGCCGGCTACGTGAGCCACGCGGCGTTTCCTGAAAGCAGCGCCGGATTCTCCGAGGGAGTCGCCCTCCTGCCTGGCGCATTCCTGCGCCTCATCAAGATGATCATTTCCCCGCTCGTCTTCGCGACACTCGTCGTCGGCATCGCGAAGATGGAGGACATCCGGACTGTCGGGCGGATCGGCGGCAAGGCGCTCGGCTGGTTCATCTTCGCCTCCATCATCTCCCTGTCGCTGGGCCTGATCATCGTGGGGCTTTTGGAGCCGGGCAAGGTCATGCAGCTTCCGATCCCGGCGGAGGATGCGGCGGCGGCGGTCGGCGGCGAGACGCTGTCGTTGAAAGCGCTCGTTTCGCATGCCATCCCGACCAGCATTCTCGATGCCATGGCGCGGAACGAGATCCTGCAGATTGTCGTATTCTCGGTTTTCTTCGGCATTGCCATGGCGGCCCTCGGCGAGCGCACGCGGCCGATCGTCGCCGCGCTCGACACGCTGGCGCACATCATGCTGAAGATCACCGGCTACGTGATGCTGTTCGCGCCGTTCGCCGTGTTCGGCGCCCTCGCGAGCATCGTGGCGAAAGAGGGCCTCGGCATCGTGCAGCTTTACGGCGTCATGGTCGGCGAGTTCTACATCGGCATCGCCATCCTGTGGCTCGTGCTGATCGCGCTCGGCGCATTCGTGGTCGGGCCCAGAGTCTTCAGTCTGGTGCGCAGGATCCGGGAGCCGGTGATCCTCGCGTTTTCGACCGCGAGCTCGGAGGCCGCCTATCCAAAGACCCTCGAGGAGCTCGAGCGTTTCGGCGTGAGCAACCGGATTGCGAGCTTCGTGCTCCCCGTCGGCTATTCGTTCAACCTCGACGGATCGATGATGTACTGCGCCTTCGCCGTCATGTTCATCGCGCAGGTCTACGGCATCGACATTCCCGTCAGCCAGCAGATCGTCATGCTGCTGATCCTGATGCTGACGTCGAAGGGCATCGCCGGCGTGCCGCGCGCGTCGCTCGTCGTCGTGGCCGCGACGCTCGCGCAGTTCAATATTCCCGAAGCCGGCATCCTGCTGCTGCTCGGCATCGACCAGTTCCTCGACATGGGGCGTTCGGCGACCAATGTCGTCGGCAACAGCATTGCGACCGCCGTCGTCGCAACCTGGGAACGTGAGCTCGGTCCGGAGCTGCCGGCCGGACGCGGCGCGGCCGATACTGCGAACTTGAGATAACTCCTTCGTCCGATTGCAGGGGGTCGACACCGATGGAACGCTTTCTTCGCCTGTTCGAGCGCGGCATTCTCTACGCTGCCCAGTTGGTGCTGGTCCTCGTGATCCTCCTGGCCGTCGTGCTGCTCTGGTATCTCCTGGTGATCGCGATTCGCGACAGGCTCGGGGATTTCAATTCGATTCCGCTGCTGACCGAGGCGGTCCAGCGATCATTCTCCGGCGTGCTCCTGATCGTGCTCGGCCTCGAGTTGCTCGAGACGCTTCGCGTGTATTTCGAGCACCGACGCGTGCGGCTCGAGATCATCCTGGTCGTTGCGATCATCGCGATCGCACGGCATGTCATCAACGTGGATTTCGAGCACGTCGAGGGCTCGATGCTTGCGGGCATCGCGGCACTCATCGTCGCGCTCACCGGTGGTTACTACCTGGTGCGGCGTTCCGGATCCGAAGAAAAGCGGAAAGCCTGACGGATTTCAGTCAACCAAGGTGTACTGCCAGGCAACGCCGTAGTTGGTGAATTCACTGCCGATGCGGGTCGTCGCGCCCTCGCTCCAGTTGAACCGCAGCGATTGCCTGCGGCCGACAGGAACCGAAATCGTCAGCCCTGCGCGAGAATTCGACTGCCGATTCTGGCCCGTGACGCCATCGATGGTGGTATTGCCACCGTCGTAAAACGTTCCGTCGAGCGCGAGCCAAAGCCGCGGCCGAAAGTTGTAGCTCACGTGTGCCTGAATGCTCGTGAGCGGATCCTGCTCGCGAAAACGGCCGCCAAAGTAGTTGTCGTTGTCCCCGAACACCCAGACTCCGACGGATCCCTCGAGCAGCCACTTGCCAATTGGATGGGACACGCCGATCTCGGGCTTGAACGCCCAACGGTTGGTGCCAACGTTGATGAGCCGGTCCGGGTCGTACTGACCTGTCGGCGCAGAAATCACGAGGCTCGCGCCGACGATCGTCGCGGGTTTTCGCTGCGCGAATTCCTTGAGGCTGAGTGCCGGATTGCCGACCAGGTTTGAAGACAAGCGTATTTTGATGTCGCCTGTCCCCGATCGGGTGGCCTCCGCCGGCTGACCGTCCAGCGTCCCGGTGAAGTGGCCGCGAACATAGGGCAGCACCACGGCAGCGCTCGCGAGGCTACCGAACAGGCCGAAGGTGTGTCCAACACCGGCCGAGCCCGAATTGATCTCAGCCTCGACATCGTCCACCGGGAGAGAAGGATCAGTGAGGATTCCGCCGGTCGAGTGTGCGTAGGCGAGGGCATAAAACGTGGCGCCGGTCGGGCTCGGCGAATAGGCGCGCGGCTCGATTTCCTGGGACAGGGCAAGCGGCGACTCGCATGCGATAAACACCATCACAAGACAGTGGCGTAGCATGAGCGGCCATCCGTTCCCGCCAGTGGCTTTGGAGACTGACAATGATTCGATCCCTTTTCCGGCCGGCGGCGGCGATCACCGCCGCGAATCGCATTCTAGTGTCCACCGGCAAAACTCCGAAATTCGCAGTGACGCTCGCCAGCTCCGCGCTGACCGGGCTCGACAGCGGGATAGGCCGCGAGTAGCGATTGGAGGCTGTCCTTCGCAGTAGAAATGCCGGTTCATCGGGCCGGCGCATCGTCGCCTGCGTGGCGATCGCCGCGCTTGCGGGTTGCATGCAGCTGCCACCGCGTCCGGCCGGGCCGGACGTCGTCGCGCTAGCCCCGGCCGTGGGAGGAACCATCGACGATTTGGTTGCGAAACGCGAGGCCCTGCATCCGGGCGCGTCCGCGTTCCGGCTCGTGACGGATGGCACGGAAGCCTTCGTGCTGCGCATGCAGAGCGCGCGTCACGCGGCACGCAGCCTCGATGTACAGACCTATATCTGGCACGCCGACCTCACGGGAGTCTTCCTTGCCGGGCAGCTGCTGGAGTCCGCCGATCGCGGCGTGCGGGTGCGCCTCCTCGTCGATGACCTCGATGCGCGCGCATTCAACGACGGTTACGCCGCGCTCGCCGCGCATCCGAAGATCGACGTGCGCCTCTTCAACCCGTGGGTCACGCGAAGCGGCAAGCTGCGGCACCTCGGCGAGAGCGCGCTGAGTTTCCGGCGTATCAATCGCCGCATGCACAACAAGAGCTGGATCGCCGACAACCGTTTCGCGGTCGTCGGCGGCCGGAACATCGGCGACGAATACTTCGGCGTCGGTGCGGAGATGAATTTCATCGACCTCGACTTTGCGATGATCGGGCCGGTGGTTCGCGACGCCTCGGCTTGGTTCGACGAGTACTGGAATTCCGACAGCGCCTACGCGATCGAGACGCTGGACCGGGATCGTGTCAGCGAGTCAGCCCTCGCCGGACTCCGTGTCAGGCTGGCGGCCTACGTGAAGGAGGCCGAATCCAGTCGCTATGCGGTTGCACTGCGCGGCGAGGACCTCATGAAGCGGATATTCGCAGGCGATTGGCCAATGCAGTGGTCGGCAAAGTACCAGTTCGTCGCGGATGACCCGGCGAAAGTCAAGATGTCCAAGCGCGAAGTGAAGCGGACGCAGGTCGCCTCGGCGCTCCTGCCGTTGGTCAGCAATGCGGCTTCAGCCATACGCATCATTTCCCCCTACTTTGTACCCGGGGAGGCAGTGACCACTGCCCTCACGGGCGCGGTCAGCAGCGGCAAGCGGGTCGGCGTGCTCACGAATTCGCTCGCGGCGAACGACGTCGCCGCCGTGCATGGCGGATATTCCCGCTATCGCCGTCCATTGCTCGAAGGAGGCGTGCAGCTCTGGGAGTTGAAACCCGTGTCCGGCGGCGCCGGGTCGAGCATGTTCGGTTCGTCGGGCGCAAGCCTGCACACCAAGGCGATCTCAACCGACGGCCGGACTCTGTTCGTCGGCAGCTACAACGTGGACCCGCGGTCCACCTGGCTCAATTGCGAACAGGGTGTACTGGTCGAGGATGAGGTCCTAGCGCGGCAGCTCGACGGAATCTTTTCCGACATGACGGCCGGCGCGCATGCCTGGCAGGTGACGCTCGAGGACGGCGACCTGGCCTGGAGCGATGGCAAGGCAAGATTTGATTCCGAACCGCAGGCATCGGCCTGGCGCAAGTTCCAGGCCTGGCTGACGCGCGTCCTGCGCCTTGACGCGCAGCTTTGAATCGACCGCGTTCAGCAAGACTTCAGAAAGCTACGACGACTGAAAGCGCGTCGAGGTCGGCGGGAGTGCCCGGTTGCTCATCAGTCCGCGGTTCATCGCTCCAGCCGCTGGCACTGACGCTCGCAAGAGAAACCGCGGCAAACGTGGAACTGAAACATCGCATCGGTAGTGTCCGATTTTACGCCGCCATGGGACGTCGCCATGGCACCAAGGTCCTATTTCGTTGGCCCCTGGCAGGAGACAACATCCGCTGATGACAGTGCCCGAACACGGCGGTTTATGGGTGCCCGGGGGAACTTTCCGCATGGGGTCTGATGCCCACTATCCTGAGGAAGCGCCGGCGCACTTTGCCGCTGTCGACGGGTTCTGGATGGACCGCACGCCGGTCACCAACCGGCAGTTTCGCCGGTTTGTCGAGGCGACCGGCTACGTGACCTTTGCCGAGATTCCTCCGGATCCGAAGGATTACCCGGGCGCACTGCCCGACATGCTTCATCCGGCATCGCTGGTATTCACGCCGCCCGGCCGGCCGGTCGACCTACGAGTTGCAGAAAACTGGTGGGTTTTCAAGCGCGATGCGAACTGGCACCAGCCGCTCGGACCTGGCAGCTCGCTCGCAGGCTTGGACGATCATCCGGTCATTCACGTCGCCTACCAGGATGCCGAGGCTTACGCGGCCTGGGCCGGGAAGGAGTTGCCCACCGAGGCGGAATGGGAGTTCGCTGCTCGCGGAGGCCTCGATGCCGCCGAATACGCCTGGGGTGACGAGTTCACGCCGGGCGAGCGGCCGATGTCCAACACCTGGCAAGGCGAGTTTCCCAACGAAAACCTCAAGGTCGACGGCTTCGAGCGGACCTCACCGGTCGAGGCGTTTCCGGCGAACGGCTTCGGGCTTTTCGACATGATCGGAAACGTCTGGGAATGGACCCGCGACTGGTACTCAAAGAAACACGACGACATGGCACAGAAGCCCTGTTGCGCTGCGAAGAATCCACGCGGCGCCTGCCAGGAGGCCAGCATTGATCCGCGCCAGCCTGCGATTCGCATCCCGCGCAAGGTCCTGAAGGGCGGGTCCCACCTCTGCGCGCCGAATTATTGCCGGCGCTACCGGCCGGCAGCGCGCCATGCGCATCCGGTCGATTCCTCGACCAGCCACATCGGCTTTCGCTGCCTGCGCCATGGAGCCGCGCCATGACGGGCGCGCAACTGCTGGGCATCGGGATCAACGTCAGCATGGCGCTGATGGTGTTCGGCGTCGCCCTGAGCGCCGACTTCGCGGACATCCGGAGCGCATTCCGAAACCCAGAACTTCTCGCACGATCGCTCATCGCGATGTACGTCGTCATGCCGCTGGTCGCAATCGTCATCGCACTCAATTTCGATTTGAGCCACCAACTCAAGGTCGCGCTCATCCTGCTCGCGCTATCGCCCGTTCCACCGATCCTCCCGAAGAAGCAGATCAAGGCGGGCGGATCGAATTCCTATGTGCTCGGGTTGCTCGTCGTCGCGTCGCTCGTTGCAATCTTTGTCGTTCCGGCAGGCATTGCTTTGGTAGGGCGGGTCATCGGTCAGGCTCTCGACGTACCTTTCGGCGTCACGACGAAAGTTGTTGCGACCTCCGTGCTGCTTCCATTGATCGCGGGGCTCGTCGCGGCCCGGCTCTTCCCGCGATTCGCGGCGAAAGCGGCCGGGCCCATCGGGATTGCGGCGGGCGTCTTGCTCGTTTTGAGCTTTCTCCCAGTGCTCGTCGTTGCGCGGCATGCGATTTTCGCGCAGGTCGGGCATTTCACGATCCTTGCAATCGTCCTCTTCGCACTGGTCGGCATCGCCGCTGGGCACTTGCTGGGCGGACCGATTGCAGCGGATCGCACGGCACTCGCGCTCGCCGTCGCGACGCGACACCCGGGCGTCGCGCTCGCAGTCATTCATGTGATGGGGCCGGAGGACAAGGGCGTGGCGCCCGTCGTGATCCTCTACCTGATCGTCAGCGCGCTTATCGCAGCGCCCTATCTCGCCTGGCGCAAGCGTGCCCTGACCGTGGCGGCCGGGAGCTAGCCGGATGCACGATTGGCTAATCCGGATCACCGAGTACGCGGTCACGCTAATCGACAGCGTGGCGCTCGTCGTGATCGTGGGAGCGACGATCCAGGCGGTCATCGGCATGGTTCGATTGCTCATGGCACCGGCGACGGACCAGGGGCGCCGCGACGTGTGGACGCGATACGCGCGATGGCTGATCGCGGGTCTTACGTTCCAGCTCGCGGCGGACATCATCGAGACCTCGATCACGACGGACTGGGAGGCGATCGCGCGCGTGGCGGCGATCGCAGTGATCCGCACGTTCCTCAATTATTTCCTGGAGCGCGACTTCATCGAGATGGGCGGCAGGAAAGTGGAGTCCCGCTGATGCCCGAGTCGACATCGGCAGGCTGGATTCACGCATCCCCCTCGGACGAGATGTCCGCGCGGCGCACCGGGATGTCCTTCCAGCGCACGCGCATGAGCGCGGACCGCACCTTGATGTCGGTGATCAGGACTTCGCTCTCACTTATCAGCTTCGGCTTCACGATCGCGCAGTTCTTTCAGAAATTGAAGGAATCCGACATCGTCGTGAGCTCGCACGGACCCAGGACATTTGGTATGGCGCTGGTCTGGCTCGGCATCGGCATGCTGTCACTGGGTATCGTTTACCACGTGCAATTCATGCTCGGCCTCAGGAAGCTTCGCGATGACATGAAGGCGACGCACATGATCCACGGCGAGAGCGGATTCCCGGTTTCACTCACGTTGGTTTCGGCGGTCGTGCTGCTAGTTATCGGCATTGCCGCGATCCTCTATCTGATCTAGCAAGCGACCTCAACTGGAGAGACACATGGCGAAAAAGGAAGCAAAGGGCGGCAAGAAGCCGAACATCCTGATCATCTGGGGCGACGACATCGGGCAGTCTAACCTGAGCTGCTACACGCACGGATTGATGGGCTACAAGACGCCCAATATCGACAGGATCGCCAAGGAAGGTATGCTCTTCACCGACAGCTACGCCGAACAATCCTGCACAGCGGGTCGCTCCTCGTTCATTACCGGGCAGAGCGTGTATCGCACCGGTCTCTCGAAAGTGGGAATCCCCGGTTCACCGATCGGGATGCCGGACAGCATCGTTACGATTGCCGCGCTCCTCAAGGAACAGGGCTATGCCACCGGGCAGTTCGGCAAGAACCACCTCGGCGATCTCAACAAGCACCTGCCCACCGTTCACGGCTTTGATGAGTTCTTTGGAAACCTCTACCACCTCAATGCCGAGGAAGATCCGGAGCATGTCGACTATCCGACGGAGAAGGACATGCCGGGCTTCAAGGCGGCATTCGGCCCGCGCGGCGTTATCCATGCCTGGGCGACCGATAAGGACGATGCGACGCTACAGCCGCGGTGGGGACGGGTCGGCAAGCAGAAGCTCAAGGATACGGGCCCGCTGACCACGAAGCGAATGGAGACCTGCGACGACGAGTTCGTCGCCGCCGCCCAGGATTTCATCAGGCGGCAAAAAAGGGCTGGCAAGCCATTCTTTGTGTGGCTGAACTTCACGCACATGCATTGCTTCACGCACACCAAGAAGAGGAGTCTCGGCCAGGCGGGTCGCTGGCAGTCCCCATATCACGACACGATGATTGACCACGACAAGAACGTCGGCCAGATGCTTGATTACCTGGACGACAATGGACTCACGGAAGACACATTTGTCATGTATTCGACCGACAATGGCCCGCACTCGAATACTTGGCCGGACGGAGGCACGACGCCGTTCCGCAGCGAGAAGAACACCAACTGGGAAGGCGCGTTCCGGATCCCGCTGGTGGTACGCTGGCCGGGGGAAATCGCGGCAGGTTCGGTAGCGAACGGTATCGTTCAGCATCATGACTGGCTGCCCACATTCCTCGCGATGGCCGGAGCCGCCGACGTTCCGGAGAAGCTGAAGAAGGGCTACACCGCCTGCGGCAGGAGATTCAAGAATCACATCGACGGCATGAATCTGTTGCCCTACATCACGGGCGAGGTGAAGGAGAGTCCGCGCAACTTTTTCTTCTATTTCAGCGACGACGGCGACGTGCTTGCGATCCGTTTCGACAATTGGAAGGTCGTCTTCATCGAGCAGCGCTGCCAGGGAACGCTTCAAGTGTGGGCCGAGCCGTTCACACGCCTGCGATTTCCCAAGATATTCAACCTGCGTACCGACCCGTATGAATTCGCCGACGTGACATCGAATGAGTATTACGACTGGGTCATCCACCGCGGATACTTCATGTTTGCAGCGCAGGCCGGTGCGGCGAAGTTCGCGGCGACGTTCAAGGACTTCCCGCCGGCCCAAAGGCCCGGAAGCTTTACGATCGACGACGCGATGAAGAAGATGGGCGAGGCTGCAGCCGGCTCAAGCTGACAAGCGAGCGTGAGACCTTCCGTCAGCGCATGCTGTCGCGCAATTCCTCGAAGGTCTGGTCCGCGTCGTCGACGCGGATCAGGCCGAAGCGCGGAAACTCCAGATCGACAATGACGTAGATCGTCAGCGCGAGTATCACTGCGAACAGGAAAGTGTGCAGCCAGCTCCGACGCCGGTTGGTCGAGGTGCCGTACCCGACGAACAGTGCCCCAACCAGCGAGAGCCCCGCCAGTAAAAGGTACGCGATCGGCGGCGGATGATTCCGCGATGCCATCACGCGGGTCGCGGTGATATCGATCATCGCGTTGAGGGCGGGCACCACCAGCATGGCAGTCTGCGTCGGTGTTCCGGGCCGCAACGATGCCTCAACGCATTTCGACCAGATCTCCTGCTGCAAACTTCCGCCCTCCGCGAGCTTTGCGGCAGTTGCCTTCTCATCCGAGACATTTCGGTAAGTCGCGACCCGCACGTCGAGATATCGATGAAACAAGGACCTGATTTCCGGCTGAGCATCTTCGGGAAGCAGATCGACGCGAAGGTAGGCAGTGCCAATCGCATTCGTCTCCTCGGTGATCAGGTGACGGCGAGCCTCGAATCGCGAAGCCGCGCCGGAAAATGTGAAAGCAAGCAGCAGTCCGAGCAGGGCAAACAAGGCGGCCTGCGCCGGGCCGGTTCCCCTCGCGAGTTCGCCGGAGTCGCGCGCCGCCTCCCTCATTCCGATGCGCCGCCCGATCTCGGAGGCGGCCAGCATGCCCAGTAGCAGGACGGTGACACCCAGCATCGTCACCAGAGAAAAATTCACCGGAGACTCCCTTGGCGCGATTGCCGGCCGCAATGCCATCCGATCCGCGCGCTGCCGCGATATGGTTAACTAATGCGGACCCATGAGCAAGCGCACGTGCTGCCTCGTCATTCTCTTCTGCGACGTCGGGGCGGCGAGCGCTGACCCACTCGTGTTTATTCCGGTGCAGCCGGAGCTATTTGCTGAACCGGGCGCGCTCTCGAATGCGTTTGCCGACTTCGATCGCGACGGTGACCTGGACATCGCGGTCTCGTACACAAGCGGCGCGATCCGGCTCTATCGGAACGATGCGGATACATTTGTCGACGCGGGAACGCCGCTTGGCCTTCCAACGAGTGGGCCTGCGATCAGGGGACTCAGTTGGGGCGACTTCGATCGCGACGGCGATCCGGACCTGCACGCCGGCGTGTCAGGAGAGGAGGGTGCCGCATCCCGCAATCTGCTTTTCCGCAATGACGGCGGCTCGGCATTCATCGAAGTGGCGGTGGCGTTGGGCATGGTCGTGTTCGACGCCGACAGCCGGCAGGCGAACTGGGTGGACTACGATAACGATGGCGACCTCGATCTCTATTCGGCGCAGCGCTCCGACATCAACCGCATGTTCAGGAATGACGTCTTCAAATTTACCGACGTGGGCGAGGAGCTTGCGCTGGACGATCCACGGCGAACGGTCGGGACATGCTGGTTCGACATGGACCGGGACGGCGACCTGGACGTCTTTCAGGCCAACCAGCAGGCTGACAAGGACACCTTCTATCGCAACGACGGCGGGATATTCATCGATGTCGCACCGCTGCTCGGCATGCACCAGCCCGAAAGAACGCTCGCGGAAGGCGGGGTCGGTTGTGCGGTAGGCGACTACGACAATGACGGGCTGCTGGACCTGTTCGTCGCGACCTATGGTGCGACGCTTCTCTATCGAAACCTGGGCGCTGGCAAATTCCGCGATGTCGCAGCCGAAGCGGGCGTACGGCAGGTGTTGCACGCAGTCGGGGCCTCATGGGGCGATGCCGACAACGACGGATACCTCGATCTGTACGTCACCGCATACGTCGACGGCGAGAACTCCCATTCCCGCGCTCACCTGTTCATGAACCAGCATGGAAAATTCATCGACGCGCCGGACGACGGCAGCGCGCTGCTTGCGGCGGATCACGGCGTCCAGTGGGTGGACTTCGATCAGGACGGCGACCTGGATCTTTCGGTGACGGACACGTTTCCGGACGACGGCGGGCACCGGCTCTTTCGGAACGAACTGCCCAAGGCAACACGAAGGCGCTCGCTCCAGGTGCTCGTCCTGGATCGAGACGGGCGTGCAACGCGCGGCGGCTCCGAGGTGCGCTTGCTGACGCCCGATGGAAAGCTGCTGGCAACGCGGCTCGTCCCGACGGGCGATGGCTACGGATCGCAGAGCGCAGTTCCGGTGCACTTCGGGTTATCGGACATGACGACGGTCACCGTCGAGGTAATTTTCCTGGCGCGCGAGGGGCGGAAGCTCAAACGAGTCGATAAGATAGATCCGCGCCATTGGACGGGCAGGGCAGTCGTCGTGAAGTCCGAATGAAAGGCCTCGATCGGCGCATCAGCGTCGCCCCGATGATGGACTGGACCGACCGGCACTGCCGGTACTTCCTGCGGCAGTTCTCGCCGCGCGTGCTGCTCTACACGGAAATGATCGTTGCCCAGGCGATCGTTCGCGGCGATCGACAGTACCTGCTCGCATTCGACCCGGCGGAGCATCCCGTCGCGCTTCAGCTCGGAGGCGCTGAGCCTTCGGTACTTGCCGAAGCGGCGGCGATCGGCGCGGCCTTCGGCTATGACGAGATTAACCTCAATGTCGGCTGCCCGAGCGACCGCGTCCAGCAGGCGACATTCGGCGCCTGCCTGATGGCGAGGCCGCGACTCGTCGCCGATTGCGTGCGCGCGATGCAGGGCGCCGTTAGCGTGCCGGTGACCGTGAAGTGCCGCATCGGGATCGACGATCACGACGACTGGGATTTTCTTCGCGACTTCGTTGCCGCAATCAAGGAGGCCGGTTGTCGCACCGTCATCGTGCACGCACGCAAGGCGATCCTGAAGGGGCTGTCGCCAAAACAGAATCGCGAAGTGCCGCCGCTCGACTACGCGCGTGCGTGGCGGGTCAAGCGCGAGTTTCCGGAACTCACAGTCGTAGTCAACGGGGGGTTGCGCACCGTACCGCAAGTCGCGGAGCAACTCTCGCACGTCGATGGCGTGATGATGGGCCGGGAGGCGTACCACAATCCTTACTTGTTACCGGCCCTGCATCGGGCCGTCCATGACGATGGCTTCGAGATGCCGCCGGTCCAAAGTGTTGCACTCCGCATGCGGCAATACGCCGAGCGGCAGGTCGCCGCCGGTGTGCAGCTCCGTTCGATCACACGGCACATGCTCGGGCTCTTCAACGGTCGCGCCGGAGCACGCGCGTGGCGCCGCGCGCTGTCCGAGGGCGTCAACCGGAGTATTCCGTCGCCCGCCCTGATCCAGGACGCTTTGCGCGCCGCTAGCGGCTGTCCATGAACCGGCAAAAACGTGAAGCGCCCCTGCCGTCGCGCGGGCCGAGCAAGTCGTAGAGCGGCATCGGATCGAGCCAGGATGGCGCGGGATCGAGCCCCAGCGTCTCACGCGCGCTCGAATGCGGCCAGTCGATCACCCGACGGACAAGACCACCACGAACCGGCGCATGCAGTGCGTGCCTGGCGACTTCAAGTAGATAAATGTCCTGGTTAACTCGCGTCGA
Source organism: Steroidobacteraceae bacterium (assembly GCA_036802645.1). Lineage (GTDB taxonomy): Bacteria > Pseudomonadota > Gammaproteobacteria > Steroidobacterales > Steroidobacteraceae > SCUD01. The sequence continues at coordinate 9,556 of DAIRVV010000003.1, read as the reverse complement.
AACAAAGTGACCATGACGCAGGCGCCCGCCCGCGATCTCGTCGGTTGCCAGCGTGATCTTCGCCATCGCACCGCGAACGACGAGATGCAGGCAACGGTCGGTGACGCACCAGACGACGCAATGAAGGCGATGTCGCCGGCAGCATTCCGCGATTCGACCCGCGACCTTTGTGCGCGAGGCGGCATCCGGATAGATCGACCGGCGGCCGTGCGATCGCGCAACGACGTGGCGCAGGATTGTTGTAGCCGAGATTTCGACGCTGAGAGCCATGGTCCGCCTCCCTGCACGGAGGCAATGAGCATGTCCGCGCCCGAGTTTGGGCGTACCGCCAGTTTCCCGCCTATAATCCAAATTATGTAATCCGCGGCGGGGTGCGGGCCGGATGGGACAGGAGCAGGAACTCGCGATCCTATTCGCCGACGTCGTGGGCAGCACGCGGCTATTCGAGCTCCTTGGCGACGTCGCGGCTCGCGACAAGGTTTCCGTCTGCATCGAGATCATGCGCCGCGCGACCGAGCAGCACGGCGGCTCGGTCGTCAAGACCATGGGCGACGAGGTGATGTCGACCTTCGGCAGTTGCGACCCCGCGATCGACGCCGCGGTCGAGATGCAGGCTGCCATCGCGGGACACCCGGATCTCGAAGTCGAGGGCCAGCAGGTCACGATCCGCATCGGCTGCCATTTCGGGCCCGTGGTGCTCGAGACGCGCGACGTTTTCGGAGCGGCCGTGCACACCGCAAATCGCATGACGAGCCAGGCCAAGGCCGGCCAGATCATCATCACTGATGCCGTCCAGGGGCGGCTCGCCGAGCAGTGGCGCGCCGTATCGCGTCGCGTCGACGTGGCAGTCCCGCGCGGCCAGCACGACGAAGTGACCATCTTCGAAGTGCTGTGGCAGCACGGCGAGACGACCAGCATGCTGCCCGCAATCGCGACGATTACCGAACTCAAGAAGCAGTTCCGGATCCGGCTGCGCTATCTCGGCAGCGAGCTGGTTCTCGACCATCGCGAACGGTCGTCGGCGACGCTCGGACGCGGGCAGGAAAACGACCTGGTGATCAAGGGTAATCTGGTCTCGCGCCTGCATGCCCGCATCGAGGCAGGGAAGAACCGCTTCATGCTGGTGGACCAGAGCACGAACGGGTCATTCGTGCAGAGCCAGGATGGAGACGACGCCTTCGTGCGTCGCGACGCGATACCGCTCAGGGGGCAGGGCGTGATAGGGCTCGGGCGCGTGCCGGAACCGCAGTCGTATCACACGGTCGAGTTCTTCTGTGAGGACGGTCCGGAGATCTCGCCCGACGGCTAGTGCTCGAGCGGTACGACGACGTAGCTGTCGTTGTGCCAGCGCACTGTCAGGGGTTTGTCCGCATCGGTGATCGACTCATCGCTCACGTCTTTGCCCGTGCCGTGGTTCAACTGAGACCAGGAACTCTTGTTGACCGTCAATGCGAGAAGAATCCGGCTGCCTTTCGAGAGCTGGCGGCTGATCGGCGGTGTGCGCTCGAACGGAATGTCGGTCGGGCGTCCCGGCGTCAGAAGCTTGCGCACACTCATATCCTCGGCATAGCTTGCGCGCCCCAGGTAGTAGGACAGGTTAAAAAGCCGTCCGTCGGGCATGAGCTCGTAAACCGCCACCGTGAAGTCGAAGTCCTGCTTGTTAATCGTCGCGCGCAAATGACCCCGCAACATCCCGTTGACAGACACCCGCGCATCGAAGGGATCCGTCACGAATACGAATCCTTTGGTCTCGACCGGTGCGTCGACGATTGCTGCTGTCGGGTAGAGCGAGTCCTGCGTCGTGCGGTCGCCGAAGTCCACGATCTGCTCGAGACTGCCGGCTTTCTGAGGCTTCTCGCCACTGAGGCGCCGGTAGCCGCCTGAGCGCGCGGTGTCGAGATACAACTTGAGCGCGCCGTCGCTCATCGCCTCGATCGACGGGGCATGGCGCCATACATTCGCGCCCATGACCTGAAAGTTGATGCGGTCCTTTAGCAGCGCCGGTCGCGCCGCGCTGCGCAGTACGTGGTCAAACCACTGGAACATGAGCTCGACGCTGTCGAGCTGAGCGACCGGATCGATGGCATAGCCCCTGACGACGGCCGGCTTGACCGCCTGCTTGGTACTCACGTGGTCGTAGGGTCCGAGCACGAGGTAATGCTCGGCGCGCGGATTGTAGCGATAGTGATCGACGACGTAGTTGACGGCTCCCGGGCTCGCATCATCAAAGTATCCGGTCAGCGTGAGCACCGGTATCTTGATCCTCGAATAATCCTCCCGGTACGGCTGCATCGCCTGCCAGTACGCGTCGTAGGACGGGTGTCGCATGTGTTGCTGCAGCAGTTCGTTGCGCGTGCCGTCGATCGCGTCGATTTCGCGCCACGGCCGGCCGCTGGCAAACCATTTTTCCGGCAGCGCATTCCAGCGTTCGCTGTCGTCGTACGTCGCCTGGTCGAGCAGCCGATTGTTCATGACGTAGAAAGGCCAGGCATAGTTCGCGTACTGGAATACGTTGTTCTGCATGGGCAGGCCGAAACCGGGCGTGCTCGCGACGGCCGGGATGATCGTCTTCAGGGCGGGATGCAGGCTCTTGGCTGCGGCCCACTGTGCGAAGCCCGAGTAGCTCGATCCGTGCATACCCACTTGGCCATCGCACCAAGCCTGCCGGCTGATCCAGTCGATGACTGCATGGGTGTCCTCGACCTCGTGCACCCAAGGCGCGATGCGGTCCGGGCTCAAGCGCTTGCCGCGGGCGTCGGCGCTCACGCCCGCGAACCCGCGCGCGGCGGCAACCTTGGCCTGGTAACGGCTGTTGCCGAGGTCGGTGTAAATCGTGAAGTAAAGTATCGCTGGCGTCGGCCTTGTCACGCCGAGCTTGCGCACCACGACCGCGGAAAGCGTCACGCCCTCGCGCGTCCTGATCAGCACGTCATCATGGATGACGTAGCGGCGGGCATCGTCCGGCGCGAATGCCGCATCGAGCGCGGGCGCAAAGTTCTCCGCGGCCCGCATTGCGAGGTAAGCCTCGAGGATGGCATCGGCACCTGCCGGGTCGATCGTCGACTTGCCTTGGCGTTCAGCGAGAAGCTGCTCGAACCGGTTGCGGGACGATGCGGCCGGCGAGCGCAGGCGATACTCGACATCGAGCGCAGCGCGGTCGTCGAGCGGGGCGAGGAGTTCCGTCAGCGACTGCCGGAAGGCCACATCGAACGGCATGGCGCCGGCCGAGGTCTGATTGCGGGCGCGGCCGTAGAGCGCCAGCATGTCGGAGCGATCGAAGCGCGGCGCAGGATTGGCCCTACGCCAGGACCCGTATGTCGCCTGGGCATCCTCAAATCGTCCGACAGCTAGCTCGGCATGGAATCTTGCGGCGAGATCAACGTAACCTGCGAGGTCTCGCGTCCGCGCAAGCGACTGCGAGGCGAGATCGGCGACAGCCGCGGCGAGATCGGCAGGCTTGGATGCCGCGCTAGCGGAAAAATGAAGATCCTGCCCGAGAGCCGATATCGAAATGAAGAAAAAGGCCAGACAAGCGAGCGCTTTCATCGCGCGTACCGGAGGCGCCGTCAGGAAAGACGGGACTTCAGGCGCGCGACTTCGTGGCGCATCTCGGCCGGCAGCCGCGCGCCGTAGCTCTCCAGATACTTGCCGATTTCGTCTGCTTCTTTCCGCCACGCCGCATTGTCGACGGCGAGCAGCTCATCGATCGTCGCCTCGGTAAGGCCGAGGCCCGAGAAGTCGATCGAATCGCGGCTCGGCACGGCGCCGATCGGCGTATCGCGGGCCGGCGATTGACCGCTGCATCTCGCGATGATCCAGGCAAGCACGCGCAGGTTCTCGCCATAGCCCGGCCACAGAAAGCGGCCGGCTGCGTCGCGCCTGAACCAGTTCACATGAAACACGCCAGGCAGCTTCTTGACGCGCTTCGCCATCGAGAACCAGTGGCCCCAGTAGTCGCCGAAGTTGTAGCCGGCGAAGGGCTTCATCGCCATGGGATCGCGGCGCACGACACCCACGTCGCCCGCCGCGGCTGCCGTCGTTTCGGAAGCCATGCCGGCGCCAACCAGCACGCCGTGCGGCCAGTCGCGCGCCTGAAAGACCAGCGGCGCCAGCGTTCGACGGCGTCCGCCGAATATGAGCGCGGTGATCGGCACACCGGTGGGAGCATCGGCCTTGGGCGAGTAACTCGGATTCTGTTTTGCAGAAACGGTAAAGCGCGAATTCGGGTGCGCGGCCGGGCCATTCGAAGGATCGTACGGGCGGCCCTGCCAGTCGAATGCGGGCTTGCCTTTGTCGAGCCCTTCCCACCAGGGCTCGTTGTCCTTCGTGAGGCCGACATTGGTGAAGATGGTGTCGCGACGGATCATTTCGTACGCGTGGCGATTGGTCTTCTCGTTCGTGCCCGGTACGACGCCGAAGTAGCCGGCCTCCGGATTGATCGCCCACAAGCGGCCATCCGGCCCGGGGTGGAGCCAGGCGATGTCGTCGCCGACCGTCCAGATCTTCCAGCCGCGCATCGAGTCTGGCGGGATCAGCATCGCGAGATTCGTCTTGCCGCAGGCGGAAGGAAAGGCGCAGGCGAGATAATGAGTTTCGCCCGCGGGATTCTCCACGCCGACGATCAGCATGTGCTCGGCGAGCCAGCCTTCCGTCCGTGCCTGCCAGCTTGCGATCCTGAGCGCATGGCACTTCTTTCCGAGCAGGGCATTGCCGCCATAGCCGGAGCCAAAGCTCCGGATCTCGAGCGCCTCCGGGAAGTGCATGATGAAACGGCGCTCCGGGTCGAGTTCGCCGATCGAGTGCAGGCCTCGAACGAACGTGCCGTCGCGCGCGATGCGCGCGAGCGCGGCCGATCCCATGCGTGTCATCAGCTTCATGTTCGCCGCGACGTAGGCGCTGTCGGTGATCTCGACGCCGCAGCGGGAGTAGGGCGAGTCGATCGGTCCCATGCAGTACGGGATGACATACATCGTCCGCCCACGCATGCAGCCGGCGAACAGGGCATCCATCTTCGCTCGCGCCTCGGCGGGCGCCATCCAGTGATTGTTGGGGCCCGCGTCCTCCTTTTTCTCCGTGCAGACGAAGGTCAGATGCTCGACGCGGGCGACGTCCGAAGGATGCGAGCGGTGCAGGTGGCAGCCCGGAAAGGTAGCGTCGTTGAGCTTGAGCAGTTCGCCGGAGGCGATCATCTGGCGCGTCAATTCGCGATATTCACCATCGGTTCCGTCACACCAGTGGACCTGGTCGGGGCCGGTGTGTGCAGCAACCTGCATGACCCAATGCCTGAGGGCATCGGGTGCGTGCAGGGGAGCGGCCGATCGATCGGGAGCTGTTGCCATCCAAGCCTCACGGGGACGAGGGCGAATATTAACAGGCGATCGGGCAAAAATGGCTGGATCAGGGCCCGCACGCGTGTGAAAGCCGTTGATCTCGAAAGGACTTGCCCGGAGACTGACAAGGTTTTGTAAGAGGTCGCGTGAGGGTGACATGGCGATGAGATTGTTGACGACGATCGCGGTGGTGGCGTGCGGGATGTCCATGGCGGCAGACTCATTCGCGAGTGACGCCAGTGCGGAGCTCGAAAAGCTCTTTGCCGACGAGCGCGCCTTCACCTGGCGCGAGGATCCGCTCGCCGCGACCAACGACGGCATCCACGATTACGACGACCGGCTGCCGTCGGTGCTGCCTGCGGACCAGGCGCGGCGGCTCGCGGCCGACCAAGAGTTCCTTCGCCGCCTGAAGCAGATCGACCGCGGTGCGCTCTCGGATTTCGACGCCGTCAGCTACGACCTGTTCGACTTCATGGTCGATCAGCGCCTGAAGCTCGGCCAGTACAGGGAATGGCGGGCGCCGCTCAACAGCGACAGCGGCTTCTATGCCGACCTTTTGCAGCTCCACGACCAGCAGGCGTCCAGGTCGACCCGCGATTACGATAACTATGTCGCGCGCCTTGAAGACGTACCGCGTTACTTCCGCGAAAGCATCGCCAACATGCGCCAGGGCATGAACGAAGGCTTCGTGCTTCCTGCGGAGATTCTCCCCGGCATCTCGAGTGTGATTGCAGGCGCCCAGTACGCGCGGGCGGAGGATTCGCCGTTCTGGATTCCGTTCGCCGAATTCCCGGCGACCGTGCCCGAGGCGGACAGGACTCGATTGGAGACGGCGGGTCGTGCTGCGATCGAGGACCATGTCATACCGGCATACGCGCAGTTCAGGGAATTCTTCGAGAAGGAATATCGTCCGAGCGCCCGCAAGACAATCGCGGCGGCTTCATTGCCTGACGGCCAGGCTTACTATGCCGACCTCGTGCGCTATTTCACAACCTTGCCGGCGTCGACGCCGAAGGGAATCCACGAAACGGGGCTCGCCGAGGTCAAGCGGATCCGCGGCGAGATGGAAGCGATCGTCCGCGAGGTCGGTTTCAAGGGGAGCTTCAGCGAATTCCTCGTTTTCCTGCGCACCGATCCGCAGTTCTATGCAACGACGCCCGAGCAACTGCTGCGTCACGCGGCCTGGATCACGCGCGAGATCGATGGCCGCATGCCCGACTTCTTCGGCCGCATTCCGCGCGCGCCGTACACCGTGAAGCCGGTTCCGGCCGCGCTCGCGCCGAATTACACCGGCGGGCGCTACAACCCGGGTCCGCTTGGCGCCGCCGGCGAATACTGGGTCAATACTTATGCACTGAAGAACCGGCCGCTCTACGTGCTGCCGGCACTGACGTTGCACGAGGCAGCACCAGGCCACCACACGCAGGGCTCGCTCTCGCGCGAGCTCGAGAACGTGCCGGTGTTCCGGCGCAATTTCTACCCGCACGCGTTCGGCGAGGGCTGGGGCCTCTATTCCGAGTACCTCGGCATCGAGATCGGCGTTTACCACACGCCCTACGAGCGTTTTGGCCGCCTGACCTATGAAATGTGGCGCGCCTGCCGGCTCGTCGTCGACACCGGCATGCATGCCTTCGGCTGGTCGCGCCAGCAGGCACTCGACTTCATGACGGCCAACACAGCGCTCTCGGAGCACGAGATCCGCACCGAAATCGACCGTTACATTGCCTGGCCCGGGCAGGCGCTTGCGTACAAGACGGGCGAGCTCGAGATCAAAGCGCTCCGTAGCCGCGCGGCGCGCGCTCTCGGCGGGAGTTTCGACCTGCGCGCTTTCCACGATGCCGTGCTGGGGCAGGGCGGCGTGACGCTGCCGGTGCTCGCGAAACAGGTCGACGCGTACGTTGCGCGCGCGAAAGGCCCGTGAGCGGCCGCGGAGAATCCGGCCGCCTGCTCGGGCCCACCGGGCCGCTCGCGCGCGTCATCGAGAACTTCGAGTCGCGCCGCGAGCAGCAGCTCATGGCCGACTGGGTGGGCGAGACGCTGGCGTCGCGCGGAACTCTCGCGATCGAGGCGGGCACGGGAACGGGCAAGACATTCGCCTACCTCGTTCCGGCGCTGCTTTCCGGACGGCAGGTGATCATCTCGACCGGAACGCGCACGCTTCAGGACCAGCTTTTCAACCGCGACCTGCCAACTGTCGCAAAGGCGCTGGGCCGCCCCGTGCGCGTCGCTCTGCTCAAGGGGCGCGCCAACTACCTGTGCCTGCACCGTCTCGAGCTCGCGGATGCGATCCAGGATCTTCCCGGGATCCATCCGCCGAACGCACGCACGATGGCAAGGATCCGGCGCTGGTCACGCGAAACGACGACCGGTGACCTGGCCGAGGTCAAGAGCCTGCGCGACACGGATCCGGTGCGCGCCGCGGTCACGTCGACCCGCGAGAACTGCCTCGGCAACACCTGTCCCTCCTATTCCCGATGCCACGTTGTCGCGGCCCGGCGCGAGGCGCAGGCCGCCGACATCGTGGTGGTGAATCATCACTTGCTGCTCGCCGATCTCGCGCTCAAGGACGAGGGTTTCGGCGAACTACTGCCCGGAGCCGAGGCCGTCATCCTCGACGAGGCACATCAGGTGCCGGAAATTGCCGCGCAGTTTTTTGGCAGGGAATTCTCGGCGCGCCAGGCCGCGCTCTTTACACGGGACGCGCTCGTCGAGCTGTCCCGGATCGGGCTTGCCGGCACGGCTGCGCGCGAGCGGCTGGTGGACCTCGAGACGTCGATTGGAGATGCCGCGGCGGCAATTGCCGTGTCGCGGGAGCGAATCGAGTGGGCGGAACTGCCGGATTCGTTTCTCATGGCACTCGAAAGGATCCGCGAATCGCTGGCCCAGGTCGGGCAGGAGCTGTCGACGGCCGATCCGCAGGATCCGGCGCTTCGCAACTGCGTGCGCCGAGGCGCAAAGCTGGCGGAGTCCCTCGTGACGATCGCCGATTCGGGGGCTCAATCCGGACTCCGCTGGGTCGAGGCCGGTAAGGGCGGGTTTACGCTCGCCTTCACGCCATTCGAAGTCGCATCGCGGTTCGGTGAGCTGATGCGCGACCAGGGCGGCGCCTGGATCTTCACGTCCGCAACGCTTGCGGTCGGCGAGGACTTCTCGCATTTCCTCGGCCGCATTGGCGCGCCAACCGCCCATGCCGTACGAATCGAGAGTCCATTCGACTTCGAGAGCCAGGCGCTCATCTACCTGCCGCCGGACATGCCCGATCCTGCCAGCCGCGATTACACGGGTCGGGTCATTGCGGCCGCATTGCCGCTCGTCGCCGCCGCGGGCGGCCGCAGTTTCCTGCTGTTCACGAGCCATCGGGCGCTCGGAGAGGCAGAACGCCTGCTCGATGCGATGCCCGGCTTCCGGGAGCGATTTCCGATGCTCGTGCAGGGCGAGGCCCCGCGCGAGTCGCTGCTACGTCGATTCCGGGAGCTGGGCAATGCCGTCCTTCTCGGCACGGCGAGTTTCTGGGAAGGCGTCGATGTGCGCGGGCATGCGCTCGCGCTCGTCGTTATCGACAAGCTGCCATTCGCCGCGCCCGAGGACCCGCTGCTCAAGGCGCGGCTCGAGGGCATCCGGCGCCGCGGCGGGAATCCTTTCCAGGAGTTCCAGCTCCCGCAGGCCGTCCTTGCGCTCAAGCAGGGTTTCGGGAGGCTGATCCGCGATCGGGAAGATTTCGGCGTCGTCGCGCTCTGCGATCCGCGACTCAGGAGCAGGGGCTACGGTCGCCTGTTCATGAGTTCGCTGCCGCCGGCTCCCGTCGTCACCGACGTCGACGAGGCCGCGTCGTTTCTCCGCCGGCGTCTTGCGCGCGCCGGCGTCACCGTGCCGGCTGCGCTCGAGGCATGAAGATCCTGGCGGTCGACGCGGCGACCGAGGCTTGCTCCGCCGCGTTGCTCCAGGGCGGCGCAATCGCGGAGCGCTTCGAAGTCATCGGCCGCGGTCATGCGGCGCGGCTCCTGCCGATGGTCGACGAATTGATGAGAGAAGCAGGCCTCTCGACCCGCGAACTCGACGCGGTCGCATTCGGCCGCGGTCCGGGCGGATTCACGGGTCTTCGCATCGCTGCGGGCATCGCGCAGGGGCTTGCCGCGGGAATCGGGCGACCGGTGCTGCCGGTCAGCAATCTTGCAGCCGTTGCGGCGGCCGCGGCGCGCGCATCCGGCAGGACGCGCATCCTAGTC
>DAIRVV010000002.1:0-40401 GCA_036802645.1 Steroidobacteraceae bacterium | reverse complement strand
TTCTTCAAGCGCCGCGACTGACGCGCTCTGCGCCACGCCCCGGGCGGCTTACTCCCAGTTTCCAAGCGTGGCGCAGTATTCAAAGGCGGGACTGTCCCGCACAATCTCCTCGACCTTGCGACGGTCTTCCCGGCTCATGCGCGACTTCCAGGCGTCCTTCTGCAGGCGCGGATTGCGGTAGACACTGAAATACCGGTCGCCCCAGCCGGTCCGGGGCCGCGCGCCCTGCCCGGCCGAATCCATGCCGAGGAGAAAGTCCACGAATCGCTCCGTCTGGGCGGAGTACTCCAGCCCGAAATGGGCGAGCAGCGTCCTGGCCTGGCCATGCGTATCCCCTGCCAGCTGCTCGTAAGTCATCACGATCCCGTTTCGGGACTGCTTCACTAGTGGGATGCTCGTTTCGACTTCGAAGCGCCAGAGCAGTGCGCTCCGGCGGATGGCGTCGTCTTCATCGAGCACATCATTGAATCGATCGGCCATTTCCGGCGCATTCTCGTGAAGAATCTTGCGCAAATGCTGCTGTCGCGCCGCAGGCATTTTGCCTCGCGCCTGACCGCGGACTTCGGAAAGCACCGTGGCGCAGGGATGTCGCGCCATATATACGATTGGCACGGACGTCCGCTCCAGGAGATTCCGCGTCGGCTTGAGGAACGTGACCTCCTTGAAAACAAGCGGCGGACCCGGCTGCGGACTGTAGGCGGCGCGGTACAAACTGCTGACAGCCGGAATGACTCGAGCCATCGGCCAAAGCTGCTGTCTCCCGAATGTCCTGAGGGAGTAGGACTTCTCAGGAAAGAATGGCGGCTTGTTGGTCAGTGGATGCGCCGGGACCAACGAACCGTACAGGCGCGGGAGATCGCGTTCGCCGACCTCCAGCTGCTTTAGCTTGTCCATCCAGTCGCGAAAGCCGGCGTCGACTTTCGCCATGCGATGAAACGGCTCGAAGCGGTAGACGACATCCGGGCAGCTGTCGACGAGCGTACCGGCCCAGGTCGTTCCGGAGCGTCCCGGTCCGATGATGGCTCCTATCGATTCGCTGGTTGTCGTCATGCGCCGGCTGATCAGGCGTATCCGAACATCTTGAGCCACGGCTCGCCCAGGGCGTGCACGCGCGCACGAACGTCATCCGGGAAAGTCTTCCAGCGTCCGAGCGACCGTGGCCGCATGACGATCGCGGCAATTGCGGCCTTGTTCGCAACCGGGAGCGCGGCGAATTCCAGGAGTTCGCCCGTCTTCTGAGCCGGGTTCGTACATAGGTCTTCCCAGCGCATCTGCAGGTAGTTTGCCCCGAGGCGCTCGCGCCCGTATTCCATCGCCTTCTGATTCGACCGGCCCCAGAACAGTATCATCCGTTCTGCCGGCGGAAGCTGACTTTCCTGTTCGGACAGGAACACCAGCGAGTGTGGATTCCGGCCGGCAAATTCGTTGCCGAGCGCGATATCCCGCCCGTCGCGAATGACGTGCACGAACTTCATCCGGGGAAACAGCTCGTGCAGAAAGGGAAGGAGCAGCATCGTACGCGGATTCTTGAATCCCCACCTCGCGCCGCGGAAAGGGAAATACAGGCGCAGGCGGCGAGCGAATGCCCGCCTCATCCGCCGGGCTTCGCTCGGACTCAAGTCGCCCCTGAGGTAGGGCCGCACCCAGCGCGTAAGCAAGTTGGTTATCTTCAGGTCCTCGCTGTCGGGCCATTTCGTAATGCGGCTGATCCCGGTGAACACGCCGCCAAGCGTGAGTATCTCGTTGAAAACCCTGGTGCCGGAATGACCGCTGCCGCCTGAGATGATCGGACTCGTCGAGTTCAATCTGCCTCCTTAAGTCTGCTTGCCATCGCGCATGCGGACATAGCCCCAGTCGTCTGCGACCTCGCCGACCAGTTCCCCGAGTCTTTCCAGGACATCGGTCTGAAAGCGATCTTCATAGCTGCGATCGAGGGCGATGCTGACACGGGACGAATCGAATTTTGACGGGCTGCCGCCGATGTGATGGATGTCATCGGTAGGGCGCTGGAGCATGCGTTCGGAGAATTCCAGCCCGAGAAAGTCGCAGATGCGGCCCAGCTCGAGTCGCGGATCTTCGCAAAGCTGCTCGTATTTCAGGCGATGGATCCGGGCGGCGGGTAAGTCACTCGTGAGTGTCGCGATCTGCGTCATGCGCTGCCTCCAGCCGTTTGCCGCGGCATCGAGCGAAAGTCCACGCTTCATCTTCGAGTGCACCACCGCGCGGTAGTCGCGCGCCAGCACTATTGCCAGGGACCTTTCGGGATCAAGGTCATTGACGACGCGAAATCGAAAAGGAGACTTTGACGAGTCCACGCAGTAAGGTTTGCCCGAAGCCGCAGCCACTGCGTCGTACAGCGCGATGGAATCGCGGGCCAGCCGCGTTCCAGCACAGCGCTCCTGTACCAGCCTGTGCTTGTAGATACCCGGACGGCCCTCGACGAACCTGCGCACGAGGCGCCACCATCGCCCGCGAAATCCAGTGCCTCGCTTCTGCTGTGTGAACCTGGGTCGCAACTGCAGCGAGTCCAGCGCGCGACCCAGGGATTTCTCGACAGCCATCCAGAATGGGCATTCGCCGACGGGATTTCCGCAGGTACATACGAGCGGGTGAACGGGGTCATACAGGCTGCGGTCCTGTCGGACGTAGGCCGCGAGCCAATGCACTTCGCCAAGCGAGACGACTTCAGGGTGTGCGCCAAGGCACTGGTCAAGCAGCGTCGAGCCCGAACGGACGTCGGAAAGCACGAAGATGGTTGCGCGCCTCAGCATCGACCGGACGAGCACGAGGCTGGGACTTCGGCGATCACACGGCCTGTCTTTTCTCGAGTCCCATCAGGCCGGGCAGCATTACCTTGGCTTTCAGCAGGGCCATGGACTTGGCGGATTCACGCGGAATCGCATACCGGTCCCCGATTGGAACCGGCGAGATTCCCGTATTGAACGTGAAAGCCTGGCTGTAACCCGCCTCCCGGGCACAACGGGTACTGTGTTCGTTTATGTGCTGCAGCCCGCCAACCGGATAGGCGAATGATAGGATGCTGCCGCCCGTAACGGCCTCCAGCCTGCGCCGGGAATCCACAATCTCCCCAAGCTGGACTTCCGGCGCCAGGGTCGCGAGCACGCGGTGGGACATGGAATGCGAGCCTATGGCGTGGCCATCCGCCTGCAACAGGCGCACGTGGGACCAATCCATAAGCTGCGAGCTTTGAGCGTCCCTGGTCGGGAACGCGACCCCGCAGGCATCGGCGAGCTCGCCAAGCAGTCCGTCCGTAGTGCTCGAAGGCAACGTCTTGAACATTGTCAGGATGCACTTCAGCGAACGCGGCAGATCCGGGCCCAGTGGATAAGTCTGCTTCTCCATCCGAATCGACGAAAGCGTCGAGCTCTTCATGAGGTATGCGGCCACATCCCACCAGCCGAGCCGGCGCGATTCGAGCATGTCGAACGGTATAAAGAAGATTCCGCGAATGCCGAATTCGGCGAGCACGGGTTTCACGAGCTCATAGCAATCGATGTAGCCGTCGTCAAAGGTGACTGCCGAGAAGAATTCCCCCCGCTCGACGCCATCATGACCGTCCAGATTGAGCAGCCCGTCCTCATCGAGGATGGTGGTCGCGGCCTGCAGCCACTGCATCTGCGCCCGGAATGTCACGATGTCCGTATCGAAGACACCGTCGTCGTAACGGGTCTGCATCTGCCCGCGGACTGGCCAGATCCTGTGATAATTGAGAATCAGCAATGACGCCCGGGCGCGGCCGGCGAAGAGGTCCTGGACGCCCATCGCCATCATCAATCGTGCAAGTTGGAGCCTTCGACCTGCCACCCGCTTCCCCACCCCCTCACTTCAGATATTGCACCATACAAAGGCCAGTCTGGCTTCTCAACAAGGGATTTGCCCGACCGTTACCGCGATACCTGCGCGCGGCGCCGGCACCATGTGAAACGGCGCAGGCATGCGCCTCGAACTGGTGGTGAATCTGCGGCAATCGTCCGTCGATGCGTCGGCGCAGCGCCCGCACCGGCGGCAGGGAACAGCGCTTAGTCGTTACTCGACCGTGAGCGAACCCGGAGCGGCTGGCTTGCTGGCCTGGGGCGCGCCGTCGGAATACTCGAATGCCCCCTGGTCGGGTGTGCCGTCCTGGGGCCGCGCTGTGTCGTCGAAATCTGTATTCGGGCTCTGATCGCTGCCTTGGTTCCGCGCCGGGCTGTCGGGCCTCAGGCGGAAGTTCAGGTCGGCCGCGTCGACGAACGACATCTGCGAAATCGTGCCAATCCTGTTGTTGTCCTGGTCGATTGCGCTCGATGCGCTGATCGGAGCGGACTTCGCGTCCGCGATCAGGTTGTCGCGGATGTAGCCGCCGCGGACATTGCTTGCCAGCCGGATTGCGCTCTGTCGCGAGCTCACGATCGTATTGCTGAATACATAGGCAGTCGGCTCCTCGAGCCCCGCTTTCGCGCCTATGTTGATCGCATGCGCGTCGTTCATGAAGCTGCGCCACAGCGCTCCCGCGTCCACAATGACGTTATTCCAGATATAAGTGTCAAATGGGCCCTTGCCCGCGCTGGCATTTGGACCGCGCGAAGTCCATTGCACGATTCCGTGCTGGCCGGTCTTTTCAATCCAGTTGTTGTAGATCTTGATTGTCCCGGCATCGTTGTTGATGCCTGAATACTGCGACGCCTTGGTCGACGTGCCGGAATTCGTGCCAACTCGCCGAATGACATTGTGGTGAATCAGGTTCTCGCCTGCCCACATCGATTTGGTGTTGATGGCGTCCCAACCCGTGTCTTCAATCAGATTGCCGCGGATTTCGATGTCGCGCAGCGGGATCCCCAGGCTGTAGTTGGGGCCCACGTACATGCCTTCGCCCTCGACGTCGTGGACGTAGCTGTTCTCGATGATGATTTTCTCGCGCCACATACCTGGATGAGTAGCCGGTGTGACGGAATGATCGTTCACCGAGATACCAATTCCCTCATTCGCCAGCCTCGGCCAGGCGCCGTCGATTTCGACGTTGCGGATCGTCAGGAAACGGGACACTCCGTCAATTTTCAGGAATGCCGAAGGCCCGCCACCGCCCGTGAGCGTGACCTTGATGCCATAGCTGCGGCCACCGGGCGCGCCTTGCCAGCCCTGGCTGCCGTCGATTGTCACACCGACGCAATTGCTGCACGTGAACACGAAGCCGCCGGAGCCACCGGATTCACGGCGAATAACTACGGGACCATTTCCGCGCGAATCATTGCGAATCGTGATGCGGTTTGAATCGGAGCCGTTGCAATTACTGATCTTCAGGGGGCCGCGGTTGCCTGCAGCGATCGTCACGGTATCACCCGGACGTACCCTGGAGCAGTCGAAGCGGGCTGCGCTGGCAGCAATGGCATGATCGGCCGCCTGCGCTGCAATCGCGGGGCCGAGAAGCAGGGCGATGCTCAGCACCGACCTGGAAATCACGGAGCGACCCGGAAACGAGAATTTGGGCGAATCAGACGTCATAATTGGTCCTCGGCGGCGCTGCCCTGATCGAGGCAGACTATAGTCTCCGCCTTGCGATGCAAAGCGTGCGGCCTGTCACATCATTAAACAGGCATTTTACCCAGCCGTCGACGAATGCGATCTCCGTGCGTCTGCTATCGGAGACGTGGCGCTGCGGAATCGGCCGTCGACGAACTTGCCTCGCAGTACTTCCTCGTTCGAGACCACCACACCGCCCCCCTCCTCCAGTTTGGACAAGGCCATTTCAACACGAAGTTCCGGCAAGCCGATTTCACTCCCTACCGAGGCGATCGACCCGTCCCAGTCGCTCACCATGTCCTCATAGGCCAGGGCGTATCCGCCGAACACCCTCTGGAGCTCCAGTACCCGGTCCCTGTCCTTTACGCACTTGCCGAACATTCGCTCGAACTCCTTCTCATCCGCCGTCACCAGCTGGGAATCGAGCGGACCGCCTTCCCGGTCACTGTGAAACTTGCCCGAAAGAGTCGCCTTGAAATATGACAATGCAGCTTCAAATGCGTTTCGTCGATACAGAAAAATGCCGCTGACACCACCCGTGCGCAGCCAAGGCAGGATGGCCGGAAACGCGGCGGCCTGGGACACCATGAGCTTGAATCCGACGGCTTGCGAATCTTTGCCTGCGTGGGTGTAAAACATCTCCAGATGGTCCCGCACCCGCCGCGATTTGGAAGTTGCGTCCAGAAGCCTTGCAATCAATCCGCTCCCGCCGCGCAGATATGGGTACTGGAACTCCCGATGGAGTGTCCGGTTGCCTGCATGAAATAATTCCCCGGCGCAGAAGACTCCTGGCGCGGAATCCAGCGACCGTACCAGCAGAGTCGACCCGGTGCGCTGGCTTGTGAAGACAGCAAAGCGCCGACGAGAATCGCGCCGGCTCACGGCAATCCTGCGGACCGCAAGCCCAGCAGGCTCCGCCACCTCGAACGTAGCTGCATGAGTTGCCAGCGCTGCAGGTCTGCGATGAACGCCCGGTCCGGGAATCGCGGTTCACGACGCAGGGCCGCATAAAGATAGGAGCCGATGATGATCAATCCGCCGATGACGTATGGCTTTTCGCCCATGCGGAATGCGCCGGAGGCGATCGCGTACAACGGGTGGTATCCCATGAACCAGATGCCCCGGCCCAGTCGTACCCGGCCCTTGAGCACATTGGAGTCAGACGAACCCATCAGCCGGTGATGGATCAGCCGCGCGTCGGGGTCGTGAAACGACAGCGTGGTGTAGCCCTTCATGCGGCAGCGGTGGATGTCGATGCCGTCCCAGAGGATGGTCTGCGTGAAGCCCCCGATGTCGTCGAATGCGTCGCGCTTGTAGAGTTTGAACTGGCCCGCGACCATTTCGTCGATGATGAATTCCTCGACCAGGCCATCCGTCTCCGGACGAAACACCTTGCCGGAAACGGCTGCAAGCCGGGGCTCACTTTCGAGCCTCGCCAGCATGACTTCGAGATACCGCGGCGTGAACGACATGTCGCCATCCAGCTTGGCGATATAGCGGTAATCCGGATTGGCGAGCCTTTCGCGCCCGAAGTTGAAGGCGGCGATCACGCCAGATCCAAGCTGCCTGAAGCCGCGGTCTTCGCGCGTGATCACGCGGATCCATGGGTGCCGTGTGGAGTACCCCGCGATGATCGCCTGCGTGTCGTCGGTCGATCCGTCGTCGATGAAGAGCCACTCCTGCGGCTGCACCGTCTGGCTCAGCATCGCGTCCAGCGTATTGCGGACGTACTTCGCCTCGTCCCGCACCGGCGAGATGATCGCCAGCGGAACGACCGGCCTGGGTGTCATAACCCCCTGGCTTTTCGCTCGTGCGCGGCCCGAAGGACCCGTTTGAAGCCCTCCTCCACCGAAATCTCGGGCTGCCAGTCGAGCACCTTCTTCATGTGGCTGATGTCGGCATAGCGCGAGTGGACGCCGACCGGCTTGTCCTCGAGCGGCTTGACCACGGCTTCGTAACCCTCGAGCTTCGCAAAAAGGCTCGCGACTTCCCGGAAGTTGATCAAGTGGCCCGATCCGATATTCACCGCGCTGCCGTCACTGACGCGCGAAAGGATGCGGAGAACGGCTTCGATGCAGTCCTCGATGTGGACGAAGTCGCGCCCCTGCAGCCCGCTGCCCCAGACGGTGATGGGGTTTTCACGCTTGGCTGCACGCAGCGCAATGCTGGGAACGGGGTAACTCAGGTCCTGCTCTTCGCCGTATCCGGAGAACGGCCGTACGCAGGCGGTGTGCAAGCCGTAGTGCTGGTGTGCGATCCGGGCAAGGTACTCCCCGGTAAGCTTTGACCAGCCGTAAGTCATGTCCGGCTGTCCGAGACGGCCACCGAACTGTATGTCGGATTCCTTGAGTGCCACGGCGCCGTTCTTGCCCTGCAGGTCGACCGGATAGGCGGCTGAGCTGGACGCATACAACAGACGTTCCGGCTTCCTGTTAACGGCCCAGTTGAAACAAAGCGCATCGAGGGCGAGGTCGATCGCGACCGCCATCGGATTTCCGTCGATCACCGCGCGCCCGCCGATGATTGCAGCGAGATGGAATGCGTCGCCGAACGCCGGTTCCGCGAGCGGACCGAGGCTCTTGCGGCCCGCAAAGAAATCGCGCGCGTCGCCGTGAACGAAGATCACCCGGCCGTCATCGTAATCAATGACGTCCTGTGCGAGCGCCCGCCGCTTGCCACTGGTCGGAAGCCACTTGTCGCAATGCAGGCCGATCGAACAATCGTCGACGATCCAGAGCGAATAACCTTCCTTGAGCAGCCGCCGCGTGAGGTTGCGGCCGACGAATCCACAGCCACCCGTAATCAATGCCGGTTTTGCCTTGTTGAACATCATGCCTCTCGGTTGCGTTCCGCACGCGCGGAAATCGTCTTTCGGTAAAAGTCCTCGAGCTTGTCCGCGCAGGTCTCTTGCGAATACGTCGTTCGCGCGACGTCGCGTGCCCTTTCGCCCATGGCAGCGGCACGGTCCGGATCAGCCAGCAACTCGTCGATTCTCACCGCGAATTCGCGTGGATCCGGACGAACCAGCAGTCCGATGTCGTTTTCGCGCAGCAGACCGGCCACGTCGCCAACGTCACACGCCACAGTCGGGCGACCGACTGCGACATACTCATTGACCTTGGAGGGCCACCGTCCGCGGTTGGCGATGGTATCCGACAATGGAAGCGCAAGCACGTCGCAGGCAGAGAGGAAATCGAGCATTTTCTCGAATGGGAGGCGGCCTGTGATCGTCACGCGATCCTTCAGACCGTCCGGCACGCGGCAACCGGGGTCACCGACCATGATCAGCCGCGCGTCCTTTACTTCCAGCCGCCGCAGGGTTTCGAAGAGCAGATCCGCGTCGCGCTGATAAATGTTGCCGAGATATCCGACATAGCGCCCCGCCGGGTCGAGCCCACATGTTTCGCGTGCGGCTGCTTTCGGGGTATCCCGAACTGACGCCGGATCGGCCCCGGGCGGCAGATAGAGGATTCCGCTTCCATTGATGCCAATGGATTCCGCCCTGCGTCCCAGTGCACGCGAGATGACGACCGTACCATCCGCGTGCGGGCGGGGCTTTTCCTCGAACAACTGCTCGATCGGCCCGATCAGCATCCGGACCGCCCATCCGTCTCTCTCGCTCGTCGCGCCCCCGCGCCCCCACCAGTCAGTCCAGTCGGCAATCCAGGCAGCGCCGCTGGCGCCGCGACCGGCCCAGGCTGGCAGCGCAACGGCCGGGCGAGTGTCCACGGTGTGGATGATGTCGAGCTTCCGGCCACGAACCCACTGGGTTCGCCGGAACGTATTCCACGGATCCCACCCCGTGCGGCCGACGCCCCATAGCAGGTCGGGCGTCTCGACCAGGTTGACGCCATCGAGCTGTCGTTCGACGGATCGCCACCGCGCCGACGGATGAATAGACATGAGCGTGACCTCATGCCCGCGGCGAGCCAGAGGAGCACCCAGGTTCAGGCCGCGATAGTAGGCGCCCCCCTTGCGCGTCTGGTTGTGGACGACAAACAGTATTTTCAGCGGCCGGGTCATGCAGTACTCATTGCAAGCCGTAAATTTCGATCAAGGGGCCGGGTGGGGTCTGGGCCGCTCCCTCGATGCGATGCAGGAGCCTGACCCTGGGATCGGAGCGAAGCTCCCGGATCAGCCGGCCGCTGTCGGCTTCTGCGCGTCGAGAAAATTCGAAGGCTTCAGGCCTCACGACAAAATATCGCACGCCTTGAGACACATACTCCTGCAGCGGTGCGATGGAGTCGAGACGCACGAAATGGAGTTCGTACCCCGTTCCACCGGATGCGTCTCGTTGCAGCTCGAGGTATCTGGCCTGCTTCGGCTCGCGAGTACGCCAGTAGGCGATGCGCCGTTCGATTGCCGCCGGCGTTTCGCGGAGCGGCACAGTGCCCTTGATGGGCGTGATCTTCATGCCCTCGATCAGGACACGGCTTCCCGCCGGAATGTTCGCCTCAATCCATTCCTTGGCGATCGTGCGCGAATCCGGATGCGCCAGCGCCTCGGCATTCACGATCGTTCGGGCAAGCGGCCATCCGACGCACGCCACTGCCACCACAGCAATCACCGTCCGCCTCTGCGGTATGCGACCTGCCAGTTCCACGACTGTCCGGCCGGCCAGTGCGGTGACGACGATGATGATCGGCAGGGTGTAGCGCGGAAAATAGAGTGTTTCCGACGAAGTGCCGGCGAAAACGAGATAGTTGACCAGCGCATAGGACAGTAGCATGACGTCGGGCGGCGTCCGCTTCCAGGCAGCGTAGCCGAGCGAGAACATGCCGATGGCGAAGAGCGGCCAACCCATCGCGCCGGCCATTGCCCCGAGGTAGAACAGATACAGGTTCGGGCGACCTTCGATCCGCTCGTCCACCTCGCCTGCGTTTCCTTTCTCGCCGGCATCGACGACGGACGGCGCGGGATCGATCAGATTCAGCCATGCCATGTCCACGATGCCGGGATTGGTCGCGATCCAGACCAGCAGGAAAAGCGCGATTGCGAGCCAAAGTCGCGGCGAGGCAATCCATATGCGCAGATGGCCGTCGGACCTCGTCACCGCATACGCATGGGCGATGAGCAATGGCAGCAGCAGCAGTATTCCCGGCAGCTTCGTCGTGGTGGCCAGCGCCGCAAACAGCGCCGCCAGCAGATAGTCCGACCTGCGCCCCGCCGCCGCCACCTTCAGCCCGAAGTAAAGCGCCAGCGTGGCAAACAGCGTCATTGGCACGTCCACGCCAATGTGCCGCGAAAGGTCTACGTGCAGCACGTTGAAAGCCAGGAACAGTGCGGCAAGCAGGCCGGCTGTCGGCGAAAAGGCCTTTCGTGCCAGGCCGAAGATCGCGACGACTGTCAGGCTCCCGAAGAAGGTCGCCGTGGCCCGCCCCATGAGATAGAAGACCGTCGGGTCGGCGACGAACTGCCTGGCGAAATCGGCAGTCGTCTGGACGGCCCCGGCAAGTTTCAGGACAACGTAGTAGAGGCCGTACTCGAAAAACAGCAGCAGGTAAAAGCCGCCCTTGGTCGTGCGCTTGAAATTGAAGCCCCCCGAGCCAAGCTCGAGCGCACGCAGCACCTCGTGGTACTCGTCGATCCAGTAGCTGTACGGCAGGCCGTACCAGATGCCCCAGAGCCGGACCAGCAATGATGCCGCAAGCAGGAACCAGAATAGCGGCCTCGCGTCCCGTGCAAAATGACCGAGCAGGTTCACGGTGACGGGCCTCGCACCCGGCGCGCAGTCAGGATGCTTTCGTACACGTCGATTGTCGCGCGCGCAATTGCGTCTGCGCGAAAGCGCACTTCGGCATCCTGCCTTGCTCTTTCACCGAGGCTCCGGCTCAGGCGTGGCTCATTGCCGAGACGGGCGAAGTGCGCCGAGAGCGCTTCCACGTCGCCGGCGCCGAACATGAGCCCACTGAAGCCATGCTGAATCTGGAATGGAATCCCACCTACATTCGATGCCACGACTCCGAGCCCGGCCGCCATGGCCTGCTGAATGACCATGGGCGCGGTTTCCTGGAACGAGGGTAGCACCAGCACGTCGGCGCGCCCGAACTCACGCAGCAACGACGGCTCATCCAGCAGACCGACGAAGTCCACGATTTGCGAGATTCCGAGTTCATGCGCCAGATTGCGGATCGTCGTCTCATAGGCCGGGTCGGTCGTCGCGCCGGCGAGCACCAGGCGGGTTACGTAACGCGGGTTCCGGGCCACCGCACGCAGCAGCTCGATCAGGCCCTTCCCATTCGCAATCCGGCCCGCGTACAGCAGCCGGCCCTTCTCGGGCGCGCGCAAGACGCTGAAGTATGCCCGCGGCACGGCGTTCGGAATGTCATAAACATGTCCCGCGATATCCCGGACATAGTACCGGCGCACGTAGGGACTGATGGCGATCAAGTCGGTCGCACGCCGTACCGTTCTGGTTTCGGTCAGCCGCGCAACGAGCTGCGCGCGCCATCGCGAAATCGGGTCGGTCTGGAACCTGGCGCATTCGGCCAGCAGGCCATGCACCGTCACCACGGACGGTACCGCGGCCTGGATCGCGAGATAGCCCGCAACGTCGGTCCCCTGTCCATGAATGATGTCGGGCTTGTGGGTCCGGATCAGCTCGGCGAGTCGCCGTTTCTGACGCCAGTAGAGCGTAGTCAAGCCCAGCCGCTCGATTGGAAGATCGACAATCGTCCAGGGAAACGAGCTTTCCTGCGGCTGGCTCGAATTCCCCCACGTGATCCGGACGCCCGTCAACTCGACGCGCGAATCGCCGGCGAGCGCATCCGACAAGTAAGTCATGGCCGCCGCAACGCCGCCATCGATGCGTCCCGGCGATTTCGGATACGCACCGATCATCATCACGCGCATCCGACCCGCCTGCCCGCCCGGCGCCGCGATCACTCCGCCACCCCTGCCGGCACAGTTGATGGCGGCACGCTCCATGCTCGATCACTGGCGCCGACGAGAAGACCCACCAGGGCGAAGACGAACTGGGCGTAATCCATCGTGTCGGGGCGGCTGAACTCGAGGGTTATCTGTGCAATGAGGAATGCCGGAATGAGCACCAGCCCCAGCCGGACGAGCGCCGCCGGGTACGCCGCTTCGGATTGCCTGCGGATCCCGGACTTGAGAATTCGCCATGCCTGGACGAAAAACCACACCACGGCGAGCATGCCAAAGATTCCCACCGTACGAAGGAGGTAGAGGTACAGGCTGTGGGGATACGGGTCGTATACCGTAGCGAGCTCGCCAAGCTCCTCGAACTCGATTCGTATCTGGTTCGAAGCCTCGGCTTCCTCGGCCGTCAGGAAGTGCGGTCCTTCGCCGAACCACGGGCGCTCCCTGATCTTCTCGATCGCGATCGGCCAGGTCTCGGCCCGAGTGGTCGGGACACCCGCCTCGGTCTGGGTAACGCGGCCGAGCCTCTCGAACATGGCCCCGAAGTCTGTGAATGCGATAACGATTGCGGAAGCAATGACCACCGTTGCAGCGCCCCCGAGGACGTAAAGCCCGATCCGGCGGGGCCCGAGCTCCCGCCGGAATACCAGCAGGAAGATCGGGAACATCGCAAGGATGATCAGGAATCCCGTCCGGTTACCGGTTGCCACGAGCCCGAGGAGATTGAGGCCAATCAACGACTGAACCAAAAACCGTCGTTTGCCTCTCGCGAACATCAGCTCGACTGCGCAGACGAAGACCATGAGTGTGAAGTAGCCGGCAGTCGTTCCGGGATTGCCAAAGGGCCCGACCAGCCGCGGGTCGTCCGGGTCGCGGTTGCTGTTGAATGCGAATGACTCGATTCCGAATGGCGTGAAACTCTCGCCGGGCCCGGCGATGAGCTGCAACCCGCAATAGAGGACCACGAGCGCGTTTATCGCGAGCAGCACTTCCAAGATCGCCTGCGGCCTCTCGATCGAAAATGCAAAGTTGTAGGCCAGCAGAAACACGACGAAACAAGAGAAGAACTGGACCATGAAAATGGCGTGATTCGTCGTCATTTCGCGATCCGCGAGCGCAAGGCTCGCGCAGTATGCCAGGACGATCAGCGCGATCTCGGGCAGCATTCGCTGCTTGATTCCGCGGGTCAGCATCAGTACGCCGGCCATCGTATAGCCGATGATCTCGCTCGATGTGCCGTATTGCGTTGCGATGAACTGGAATGGAATGAGGATGAGCAGGGCGGCCAGCACGACGGTGCGCTTGCCGATTGACGTGAAGACGAAGATCAGCAACACCGCGATCAGTCCGAACGCGAGTTCCCAGGCGACGGACGTGCTCATGAAGCAGCGCTGGCCTTGCCCTTGGTAATCGTGAGGGCGTCAACTCGCGCGGGGTCGGGATCCTTCATGGAATAAAGAGTCACACCCACTTCGTCGAGCACGCCCTGGATCGTCGCCCGCTGGTCAGGTGAAAGTGCGCGCATCCATCGAGGATCATCCCTGTCGGCCGCTTGAGCCGCGGATTTGGTCGGTGAGCTCTGTTGCGACGGGCGAGCGATGATCTCCGGGCCCGGAGCTCGTGCCAGGCCGAATGCGACGCGGATGCGCTCCCATTCCACGTCCGGGACGGACCGAAGCTGTTCATAAAAGGTGACGGTCACGCCATTCGCTTCCGCGGCCTGCGCCACCCACTGGTTTTCGATGACCCAGCGCGTGGCAAGCGCTTCGACGGTATTGAGTTCCCGGCCAAGCAGCCTGAGATACCGGCCGTTGGTCAGTTCGTGCAGCCTTGAATCATTCCTGAATCGATCCAGCGCGAAGGCCGCGTTCCAGGTTCCGCGGAGCTCCGATTCGATCACGGCGCCCGGATGGCGCACGATCAACACGGTTTTCCAGCCGCAGGCGCGCGACAGCCAGCCGAGCATCAGATTGGCGCGAATGCACTTGACCAGCGGTTCCTGCCGCCGCGCCGCAACGACCAGCCTGGGCAGCTCCCTGAAGAACTTCCCCCAGTTGCGATACACGCGCCCGGCATCCGTCCTGGTACGGAATTCAGCGGGCGGAGGAAACAGCCAGCGCACGCGGCGCCGATACTTGGTCCACAGCACATGACGGCGGCCTGCGCATACCTCGTCCAGGAATTGCCGCAACTCCGGCGCATCATCGTCCGCGGTAAGCGCGCGGTGGGCAAAGCGGTTGCCCGTCTCGGAGACGTAGGGATGCAGCGGCTCGAACACCGGGCGGAGCCCATTGGCGGTTGCCAGGGAATCCTGGACCCACGTGGTGCCACTCCGGCCGGAACCCGCCACGAGCATCATGACGCGGCCACCGCGACTCCACGAACTCGATCGTAAATGCGCTCAAGCCCCTGCACTTGCGTCTCGAGCCTGAAATTCGCTTCCACAAATGCCCTGCCCGCCCGACCAAAAGATTCGACGACCTGCGGATTGTCGAGAAAGTACTTGATCGCGTTTGCAAGTCCGAGAACGTCCCGCTCATCGACCAGGATCGCGGTACTGCCGTCGACGACGCCTTCGGGACTGCCGGCGTGGCGCGTCACGATCACCGGCGTGCTCATGGCCTGCGCCTCGAGGATGACCGTCGGCAGGCCTTCGCTGTCGCCATTGGCCGCGGTCACGCTGGGCACCGCGACGACCATTGCCTTACCGAGGCGCTCACGCACCTCGGCCAATGGCAGCAGTCCGGTGAATTGAACGTCGGCGCCGAGCTCAATGGCAAGCCGCTCGAGCTGCGGCCTGAGCGGCCCGTCGCCGACCAGGACGGCGCGTACCGGGCGACCCTGTTCGCGCAACGATCCCAGCGCCCGCAGCAGGTATTCGCAGCCTTTCTTCTCCACGAATCGTCCGACAAAGACCACCACGTTTTCGCGTGGACAGCCTGCCGGGCGGAAAAATTCGAGATCTATGCCATTGCGGTGCGTGACGATCTTCTCCCGCGGATAGCCCTTCGTGACAAGTTTTTCCCGTATGAAATCCGACACCGCGATGACCATCCCTGCGCGGTCCTTCACGCGGCGCCTGCCGCGCAGGTATTCGCGGCCACGCCAGCTGCGATTCGCTTCGCTGTCGGTGATCGTCGCATCCTCTCCATGATAGGTCACGACCAGGGGTACGCCGAGCGAGTCTGCCAGCGCGAGACCGGCCGGCCCGGCAAGGCCAAAATGCGCATGCACGATCCCCGGACCGAAACGCCGCAGCCTGCCCGCCAGCCGGCCTGCAATACCGAAACGCCTGAACAGGAATTCCTCGACCATGCCGGCCGGCCCGCCGCGATTCGCGGTTTCCACACGCCCGGCCGGCAAGTCCAGGCCTTCGACGCGACGGGCCCCCGCGTACACCGGCTCGTATTGCCGCAGAGCTTCCGCATGACTCAGGATAAAGGTCATCGACGGTGCGAGCAGCGAGTGCGTGAACACGACGACCGTCGGCCGTGCGATATTGCGAGGATTGTCTGGTTCGCGGGTCACGTGGCGCCTCCGCAGGCGCACGATCAACGAGGCACGGTCACGCGGCGTAGTAGTCGTATGCCATCGTGTGGCTCTCGCTCGAATGGTTGATGACAACGCCCGCAACGGTGAACTCGCTCAGCGTGCTGAGTGTCTGGGCCAGCTGGGCGCGCTCCGTCTTGCCTTCCGAGACCACGACGAGGAATGCGTCCACGCGAGGTCCGACGAGCAGCGCTTCGTCGGTGACGTTGACCGGCGGCAGGTCGACCAGCACGAATGCTTCCGGAGACCGGAGCCGGATGTGCGAAAGCAGCTCGCTGAATCGCGGCCCGGCGAGCAGCTCGGAGGCGCTGTCCGCCGGCGTCAGGGCGCCTGCGACGATCAGGCTCGGAAACGACGTCTCGAACAGAACATCGCCCGGCTTGGCATGCCCGGCGAGATAGTCCGGTAGCGGCCGGATGTCCCGGATCCCGAGGAAGCGGCAAACGCTCGGGTTGCGCATGTCGAGATCGATGAGATAAACCGGGTTCTGCCGCTCTCGCGCCATGCTGACCGCCAGATTCACGGCCGTGATCGACTTGCCGTCAGCCTGGCTGGGACTCGCGATCGCAAGCGTAAGCCAGCTATTGCGCTTCAGCCGGTTCTGCAGGCGGCTCCTCAGGAGGCGGTAGGCGGCATCAGCCGCCGGAAACTCGCGAAGCTGCGTGTCCAGCAGCAGCACCCTGTTCTTCTCGCAGGCCGCCGCGGATATGTCGACCTTTCCCAGCGGATCGAATCGGATGCCCGGGTCCCGCGGCGGGCGGACCGGGCTTCTTTCCCGCGGCTGCCGCACTTCGTCCGGCTCCACTTTCTGCAAGCGGGCCTGGCCGAGGATCTTGGCGCGACGGATCGCGTCTTCGATAGTCATTTGCTGAGACCTCTACGGAACGACGACCACGTCGCCGCTCTCGAGCGTAATGTTCTGCTCCAGTGACTTTCCCTCTACCACCTGGCTGTAGCGGAACGGAAGAGTCTTCTGAGAGGGGCCGGACCCGCGGATGACGCTGATACTGTCCAGCTTGGCAAAGGGCGTCGACCCTCCGGCAAGGCTCAGCGCCTGCAGGACACTGAGCGACGGGTTCATGACGAACATGCCGGGCTTCGTGACCTGGCCGATCACGTAGACGCGATTGCCGGAAAAATCCTCGACGATGACGGTGACGACGGCCTCAGGAATGAAGCTCTTGAGCTTTTCTTCGATCTCGACGCGCACTTCATCGGGAGAGCGGCCGGCCGCCTGAACCTCGCCGGCAAGCGGAAAGGAGAACCGCCCGTCGGGACGGATGATCAGTTTGCGCTGGAGGTCCAGTTCCTTCCATACCGAAACCGTAATGCTGTCTCCGGCATGAAGCCGGTAGTCAGCGCCCTTCGCCTGGCCGGCAGGCTTCTCCTGGGCGCCGGCCTTCTCCTGTGCGCCGGACGGAGCCGACACCAGGGCAACGGCCAGAAACATCCCGCAGATCATCGCGTGAATTTTCGTGCTCATACCCGTTTCACCGATTGAAAACTTCATCCTTTCCCGGATGTTAGCGTGCGTCCTGCAGCGATGCAGGAACTGTGTCACAGACAAATGTCACCCCTCTTTTCGCCGCGCAATCCCTGTCAGGTGGGCTCGTTCGCGAGTCCCTGGTAACCGACGGTCAGGAACAGCTTGTTGTTGTCCGCGCTGTCGACGGCCGTTTCCCGGTCTTCCCACATGTAGGTGTAACCGCCACCCACGTACCAGTTCCGGTTCAGCAACCATTTGATCGATGCGTCAATGCGCGCAAAGTCGCGGTCGACACCGCCCTCCGTCCCGCCGAGGCTGTTGCGCGACTCGTATCGGCCGACGCCGCGGATCGAGAGACGCTGACTCAATTGCCGATCGTACTGCAGCCGCATCTGGTCGAGCTCCGACTTGCCGCGATCTCCCGTAGGCACAAATGTCCTGCCGACAGAAAACTGCCATTCGCTGACTTCCTGCCTGCGATAGGCAGTCACGTAGCCGCCGAAGTTCGACGTGGTCTCCTCGAGAGGGACCGGAAGCGTTTCAGTGATGTCGTTTTCTTCGAAGAACAGCGTGGCTTCCATTCCGACGCGCTCCGACCAGCGGTGCTTGAATCCCAGCGCCGCGCCGACGGCATCGGTCTGCTCGCTGTTATCGGTCGCCTCGTACTTCGATCCGTAAATGCCGACGTCGAAGTCGCTGTTCGGATTCAATGCCCAGGTCACATAACTCCTGGCGAGTCCGAAGTCGAAGTCTGTCTTCGTTTCAGTCCCCTCGTCCGCGTCGTAACGCGTGGCCTGAAGCTCTGCACCGAAGCCGATGCTCGCGCGCTCGGTGATGCGATGCTCGAAGGTCGGCTGTAATTCGAACTCGTCTCGCGTCTCGCCTTCGACGATCTCGCCTGAATCGGAGTCGCCGCCGCCGGGATCGACCGGATCGAAGTCCCCGCCGGCCGTCTCGTTGCTGTAGAGGTCCTGGTGCGAGAAGTGACCGAACAGGTCGAAGTTGGCGCGCTCCCAGCGGTACTGCGACCTCAGGTCGACGAAGCCCTCGAATTTCTGAAGATCGTCCCGGTCCGGGTAGTCCTGGTACTTCACGCGGGGCCGCAGCGTCGTGTCACCGCGTGGCGTTTCCATGTCGATCAGGAGCTGGGCGTCGGCGATATAGCCGTAAACATCCGACTCCGTGCTGCCACCCGGAACGAGGCCGAAATTGTCGTTCTGCTCGACACGCAGTTCGACTTGCGGCTGCGTGTGGACGTCGGCCGCCGATGCGGTGCCCGCCAGGAAGCAGGCATGCGCAAGCGCGGCTTGACAGATCTTTGATCGGTTCACGGGACCCTTCCTCCCGGTGCGAATTTTTCTGACTCTAACACAGGGAAAGCAAGGACTTGGCATGAAGGCATGATACGCATCTCAGGTACGGATTATGTCGGTTAGAATGACGCTGCATGCCGACATCCATGCCCGCTCCGATCGTTGGCCTGGGAATGCCTGTTTACAACGGCGAGCGTTACCTCGCCACGGCGATACGGTCCGTTCTCGCGCAATCGCTGACCAATCTGGAACTCGTCGTCTGCGACAACGCCTCGACCGATCGCACGCAGGAGATCTGCGCCTCCCTTGCCGCGGAGGACCCTCGAATCCGCTATGTCCGGAACGAAGCAAACCTCGGCGCGCACCCGAACTACATCCGGACTTTCGAGCTGTCGCGAGGCAAGTACTTCAAGTGGGCCGCGCATGACGACGTTCTTCAACCGGAATTCCTGCGCGCCTGTGTGGACGCGCTGGAGCAAAACACGGATGCCGTGTTGTGTCAGTCAGACATCGACTACATCGATGAAGCGGGACTCAGCATCGGCAGTCACCGGAGCCACCTCCCGGGCGCCGAATCGACTGACGCCGCGGCGCGCTTCGCGGCGTTCGTGCTGAGGCCGCACGACTGCCAGGCCATGATGGGAGTTTTCCGCCGGGACCCGCTCGGCCGTTCGATCCTGCTGCCCAGCTTTCACGGCGCGGACCGGGCGTTGCTCGCGCAGATGGCCTTGTTCGGACGATTCATCCACGTGCCTGGCGCGCTGATTCAGGTCCGCGACCACGGCGAGCGTTATTCACGCGCGCGCAAGCGGCCGGACGAGCGCGCGACATGGCACGACACCCGGGTCCCTGCGGCGATCAGTCTTCCGGTGCTGCGGACCTATCGAACGTATTGGGAATCGATTGCAGACGCGCCAGTCCCGGATCGGGTGAAGTCACGTGCCCGCAGGTCGCTGTTGCGATGGTGGTTCAAGAATTACAATCTCGCGCGCGTGGTGGTCGACCTGATCGGCAGTGTCGCGCCAGGCTTTGTCGGGGTCGCAGAACGATTCAAGCAGACTGCTTTTTCGCCGGCGCCCGGTGCCGGCGAGGCGCGGCGATCCCGCAAGCGGTAGTCGACGGCGGAACCCTACGCCAGAAAATCCGCAAACTCGGAATGCGAAACGGCGGCCTCGAGCTCGTCGTAGTTGGTCACCATGTCACGCAATGATTCCGGATTCAGCTTCAGGATGCGTGAACTCATCCGGTGGCGCGCGACGCCGAGGAAATCGCAGATCCTCTCGGCGGTAATTGCCTGCAGGTTTGCGCCGTCGAAGAGCTCCTCATAGGCGATCTGGATGCGCGGGTGACCGGCGAACAGCGCCTCAAACCGCTCATGCTGCGACTGCGCCTTGCGCATGCTGAAGATTGCCTGCCGTGGGTCCACATGGGTCGTGACGACGTCGACTGGCGTCGTCGTCTGGACGCGGTCCCGCTTCCTCATCAGCAACCGCGACACGTGGGCCTTGAGCAGGTTTTCCCGGCGCAGGTGTAATACCCGGATGTCTTCGTTCCGGCGCAGATAACGCAACGCGAATGGATTGGCCAGCTGGTTGTACATGGCCTTGAACGCCTTCACTCTGGCTGTCCCGCCGGCGTAGAGGCGGCTCATCCGGTTGCCTGGCCGCCATGCACCGCGACGCAGGATATTCACGATTTTGACCGTGCGATTGAAGCGTCCGCGACGCTCGGGGCCGAAAGTGTCGGGCGATCCGATGAGGATCTCGGATGCGCATTCGATGTCGGGATGCGAGTTCAGGCATTCGACCAGAAAGGTCGAGCCTGTCCGCTGCGTCGTCAGGACTACGGCGCGGATTCTGCCGATGTCACTGCCCTGCGCCATCGTCATTTCTGGATTACAGCCGTCTTCTTTGCGCCGCGCGAGAACGCGAGCTCCCGGATGAAACGCAGTTCCTCGCCAGGCAGCAGCCGGAAGAACGCAAGTGCAACGCCCCAGCCGGTCGCAGCCACCAGCAGGCGAACCCAGACAGGCTGGCCGCCGGCGAATTGCAGCGTTACCGCAACCAGGGCAGCGGCGGCGAGCGGAACCGCGGCAAAACGGGCGACCGGAAACGCGGTTACGCGCTTCACGACGAATCGGAGATCGAGCGCCAGCGTCGAAGCCGATGAAAGTACGATTGCAAGCGCGGCGCCCGGGAGGCCGAATGGCGTGACGAGCAGCAGCATGAACCCGAGCTGTACCGCAATGCCGGCCGCGGAATGCCGGATCGCCGGATACGCGGCTCCCGACGCGAGCATCGCCTGCTGAAGGACGGCGTCGACCGCGACGAGGACTTGCGCCCATGCAAGGATCTGAAGCGGCAACGAGGCCTCGGCAAATGCGGCGCCGAAGAAGAGGTTAATGATCCAGTCCGACATCAGCGCGATAACCGTCGCAACGGCAGCCATCGCGATGCACATGTATTTTACGCTGAAGGCGACGAGCCCTCCCGCCCCGGAATTCGCCTGGCCGAGGCTCCTCGCGAACGATGGCATCAATCCGACGATGGTCGCGGACATCGTCATTCCGAGCGTGCTGCGGATGCGGTTGGCTGAGTCGAAAATTCCGGCCGGCCCGAATCCGATGGCGCCGGGAAGGACAAAGGACGGAAGCCGCACGATCAGGTCACGAACCACGAGACTGACGGCGAATGGGGCGGAGCGCTTCAGCATGCTCGAGGCCGGATGATCGAGCCTCGCCTGCCGGCCGCGGCTCAGAATCGGACAGAAGACTGCGACCGCCAGCCCCTCGAACAGCAGCCTCGACGCGAATGCGGCTTCAATGCCCGCGCCGCGATAGAGCGCGACTCCCAGCAGCACCAGGCTCACGAGCCTGGCCAGGAATGCCACCCATGTGAGCAACACGACGCGTTCCGTACCTTGCAGGACTGCCTGCGAGATGACGAATGCGCCCGAGATCGGCGCGCCGGCGGCGATGACGACGAGGCTCGCGCGCGCTGCGCCTGAGTCTGCGACCAGCCAGGCGGCGAGTGCCAGCACCGCTGCGGGCACCAGGCTGACCCGGACCACGAGACGGAGCGCCGAGCGATAGAGGTTCGCGGCCTCCGTGGGACGCGCAGCGACGTCGCGCACGAGGCTGTCGGACATGCCGAGCGAGATGAAGGTCTCGAGCAGGATCGCGACCGAGAACAGGAGCGCGAACAGGCCCATGTCGTCCGCGCCGAGGAAGCGCGCGACGAGGATCGCGATGACCAGGCCAGCGCCCTTGGCAAACAATCCGACGAGGAACAGCGCTGCGGCGTTTCGCAGTATGCCCCGGGCGACTCCGACGGAGGCAGGCGTCACGTCAGCGCAGTCGGCGGAGGACGCATCAATAGGCTTGGCGGTCGCGGAAGACCAGAAATGCCGTCTTGAACAGAATCCTGATATCCAGCGACGGCGTCCATTGGCGCAGGTAGTCGAGGTCATACTCGACGCGCGCCTTCATTTCCTCAAGCCGGCTCGTCTCGCCGCGGCATCCGTTGACCTGCGCGAGGCCGGTGATTCCGGGCAGCACCTTGTGGCGGACCATGTAGCCCTTGATCAGGCGACGATACTCTTCATTATGGGCCACTGCGTGGGGCCTCGGTCCGACGAGGCTCATGCTCCCGCCGAGCACATTGAACAGCTGCGGCAACTCGTCGATCGAGAATCGCCGCAGGAACCGCCCGATCGGCGTCACCCGCTCATCGTCCCGCGTGACCTGGCGCACTTGCGGCCCGTCCTCGACAACAGTCATCGTGCGGAACTTATAGACATCGATCACGTGGCCGTCCAGGCCATATCGCCGCTGCCGGAAGATGACAGGGCCCGGCGAGCCGAGCTTGATCAGCAGTGCGACGAGCACCAAGAGCGGCGCCAGCACCAGCAGCGCGGCGATGCTGATCGAGAAATCCATGAATCGCTTGACGAGTCCGCGCGTGCCCTGGAACGGCGTTTCGCACATTGCGACGATCGGCACGCCCGAAATGTCGGCGATCCGCGACTGGATGAGATCCATCACGAAGATGTCGGGCACGAAATAGATCGACGCCGTCGTGTCGCGCAACTCATCCAGCAAGTCCACGACGCGCTGCACCTGCCGCATCGGCAGAGCGACGAAGATCAGGTCGATCTTCGCCGAATTGACATGCGCGGCGAGCTCGGAAAGGCCGCCCAGCAGTACCTTGCCTGTCGGAAGTCCCAGCCGCTCGACGCTCCGGTCGTCGAAATATCCCGCGATGCGGATGCCGAGTCCGGGATCCGCCTGGATGCGGTCGGCGAGCGTGAGACTGACGTCGTTGTAGCCGGCAATGACCGCCGAGCGCATGTTGCTGGATGCCAGCATGAAACGGCGGACGATCTCGTTGAATACGATGCTGACGACGATGAGCGGAATCGGCGTGATGACCGCCCAGGTCAGGACCACTCGCCGCGAGAACTCCGTGGAAGTCTTGGTCGCATAGCCGATGGCGAACAGGAGCGCGAGCAGCAGCATCCATCGCATGACGAGGCTGACGGTTATCGACCCCCAGCGGGGCAGGACGGTCAGCGTACTCAGTTGGGGGCGCTTCAGGACCGTCGGCGCCAGGATTGCGACCAGCACCGCGAGCGTGCGGAATTCTCCATCGAAGCGGACGTCGTAGAGCAGGGTCAGCCCGTAGAGCGCACCGATGGCCACCAGTGGTGGCACGAGCAACTGGATCAGGACGAGCTGTCCGATCAGGACGCTCTGCTTGAATACGATCGGTTCGTTCATCGCTGATGGCCGGCAAGCCGCCGGTCGATCTCCCTTCCCGCGGATCCTCCACTGGGATCCCCCAGCCGGACGTCCATTGTCCTCGTTCGATGCATGAAATCGTGTGATTCAAGTCGCGCGTCGCTTATGTCAAGCGATATCGCCAGCCCGAATCCGAAGTGCTCTCGTGCAGCCACTCTACAGCGACTGGAGATGCTCCACGAGCTTGACATAGGCCCGCATGGCGGCTTCTTTCCTGACGCCTTTGCGGGCCTGCCAGGCGTCATACTTGGCACGCGCCACGAAGTCGAATGCGCCCGGCCGTGCCCCGCTGACATCACCTTCCGTTGCCTGCTTGTAGTACGAGTACAGCTCGAGCAGCGACTCGTCATCCGGCTTCGACGGCAGCTTCCTGGCCGCGGACTGGGCCGCCTCAAAGCGCTTTTCCAGATCCGCCATGGCATACCTCCGTCCGGTCGCCGATCGTGGCGCTGGCCGATGGAGGCGTCAATGGCGATTGGCGAGGCGCACCGGCACTCACACGTCGCCGAATGACGACGGTGAAAGCCGGGCGGCTCGAGAAGTCTCAGTTCAGCTGATTGTCTTGCTGACGGTCGGCGAGCGCGAGCTTTCGACGCCGTTCGAGTTCACCGAGGTCATCGAGAAGTGCCACCTGGCCGACGCGAGATTCTCGACGACATACCGTGTCAGGCCCGCGTTGCTGAGCACAACCGACCGGTTGAGCTGGTTCGCGCTGCGCCCGTAATAGATGCGATAGCCCGAAAGGTCGGTCAATGAGGATCCATCGACATTTTCGGTCGGGGGATTCCAGGAGAGTGTCGCCGATCCCTGGGCGATCTGGTCGACCGTGATATTGAAGTTCGTGAGGACTGCAGTTTCCGCGCCGTCCGACACCGAGATTCCGATGTTGGTGAAATTGCCGACATCTTCCGCGCTGGGCGTTCCGGAAAGGCGGCCGGTCGCAAGATCGAAGTTCGCCCATTTCGGCTTGCGGGCGATGGCGAACTGCAGCGCATCGCCGTCGGGGTCCGCTGCCGTCGGCATGAATTCGTAAAACTCGCCTTCGATGATGATCGGAGGGGGTGACCCGGCGATCGTGGGCGCCCTGTTCTGGGCGGCCGGCGGGTCGGGGTCGTTGTTCCCCTGCTCCTGCTCATTGGCGTCGAGCCCGTCGAAGCACGCGCTCAAGGAAAGTGTTGCGACGAGAAACCATGTCAACCGGAATATCGATTTCATGCCTGCCCCTCTTGTCTGGCAAGAGGGCCAACCGATCGGGCAGGCGGAACGGTTCAGCCACCGCACACTGGCGATTGACGACACCCGGTGCGGGAATGGAGCGTGAGGGCTCCTTCGGCGCGCACCATTTTGCCGGCAACCCCGCTGGCATGGACTCGCTTGGAGTCTTTAGCCCGGAAGCTTTGCGTCCCCACCTTTCGATGGGTTTGCCCTTAAAACTGGCCCGAGTCTAGTTGCGGCTGCGGGGATAATCCGAGAACTGCTTCACGCAGGCCGAATTCGCGGAAACATTCGGGACTTCAATTCACCGGGGCTCTACTGTCCCCCGTTATTGTGACGTCGGTTGTCGCCGATCGGCGACGCGATGGTAGGATACGTTCCCAACAGACATCGTCTGCCGAAATGGCACACCCGCTGCGAGGCGGGGTCGCAAAGCCACGGATCTACCCGCAAACGGGAAGACTGCCGGGTTACCGAACAGAGTCGCTGTCACGTAACCGGCCTGGGAGCTTTGCACGGTGCCTGTCTCAAGGAAAACACTGCAGTGACGGAAGTATGCGGCTACTGCCTGGCAGGCCGCACGCGGGCGTTTGCACGCGCCGTCGTCGCGATCCGATCGAAGGGGGGGGAGGCGTTAGAAGAACAAGATAGGATTGTTCCGCTGGGGTATGGGGGGCGGCTACGGCCGCCCCTTTTTTCGCGCCGTGGCCCAGGCTAAGAATCACGCGGCCGTCACGATCGCGACCGCGGCCAGGTGCTGCGTCGCGGTAAGCGCCCTCGAGGACGTCCGCATCCTCGCGGCCCATGCTCCGACCTTGCCAATGCCCGATTGCACGATGCCCGACCAATGCCGCTGCAAATTCAAGAAATACATCGACCGGCGCGACGACGACCAGGGCCGCCGTTCCCGCTTCGGCGAGGAGCGCGGGGCCTGGTATGCCGGCGGCCAGCGCAGGACATCCTGCGGCCGCAGGATGGCCGACTGAGTCTGGCTCACGGGTTTCCGGCGCAAGCGTCTCCATCTCCGCACCGGAATACCGCATGGATGCGCTGATTCTCAGGGCGTCCCCGAATTCCTTGAGCGCTGCGCGCTCTCTGGGACGCCGGGGTCTCACCGTCGCGATTGCCGACACCGGGTCAGATCCGGCCATCCGCCGGAGCCGCTATGTCTCCCGTATCGTGCAGCTCGACGCGATCGATGACAGCGCAATCGAAGTTCTGCTCGCGGCACAACCGGCATCCGGGAAGAAGCCGTTCCTGCTTGCGACCGGCGACCAGGACGCGCTGCTCGTCGCGCGGCACCAGGACAGGCTGGCGGAAAAATATCGCTTCGTGTCGCCGGCCTACGATGCGCTCCTGGGAATCGTCGACAAGGCGCGGCTCTACACGACTGCCGAACGGCACGGAATTCCCCATCCGCGGTTCCACGTCGTGAGGGACTTCGGAGATATCGACGCGGCGATCGAATCGGTCGGCACGCCCTGCTACGTGAAGCCCGCGATGTCACACGAATGGCGCCAGCTCCGTCGCGGCAAGCTCGAAATCGCAAGGACTGCGGGCGAGCTTCGCCAGATCCTGACGAGCTGCGTCGAAATGCGCCTGGTCGCCATCCCGATCGAGATCATTCCGGGAACGGACGGGGACGTGCACTCGGTCTCGACATACATCGACCGCAGCGGCCATGCCGTCGCCTGGCGCACGAAACGCAAGATCCGACAGTTCCCGCCGGATGCGGGTGATGGCTGTGCCCAGGAGATCTCCGACCAGCCCGCGGTCGCCGAGCTCGGTCTGAAGCTGCTTGAAATCACGGGCCACCGCGGTCCCGCGACTGTCGAGTT
Source organism: Steroidobacteraceae bacterium (assembly GCA_036802645.1). Taxonomy (GTDB): domain Bacteria; phylum Pseudomonadota; class Gammaproteobacteria; order Steroidobacterales; family Steroidobacteraceae; genus SCUD01. Next base: position 13,803 of record DAIRVV010000002.1, on the reverse strand, counting down.
TCGCTTCGACGCCCGCAGTGGCCGTTTCGTTCTGATGGAAATCAATGCGCGCACGATCCTCGGACAGGAGATGATCACGCGCTCCGGTCTCGATGCGCCCCTGCTCGCCTACCACGACGCCACGGACAGGCCGCTGCCTGTCACGGGCCCCGCGCGCCGAGTGCGGTGGATCTTCCTCGGCCCCGACTTTCGCGCCTTCCGCGAACTGCGCAGGCGCGGATCGATCACAGTGCTCGAATGGCTGAAGTCAGTGGCCGTCAGCCGAAGTTTTGCTTACTTCGCCTGGGACGATCCGGGCCCATTCCTGGCTCGAATCGGGCTCTGGCTGAATCGTCGTGTGCAGGGGCAATTCCGGAGCGCTGCGGCGGCAAATCTGTGACCGGTGTCGGCTTGGCAAGGTTGTCGGGCGGGAGCATTCGGGCGACACTAACGCCAGAAAATTCAATCGATTGGGGATACAACCCGTGCTGTCACTGAGTCTCCCGCGTGGCGAGCCGCTGAAGGTTCTGTGCCTCGGCGCGCACTGCGACGACATCGAGATCGGCTGCGCGGGAACGCTGATGACGCTCCAGGAGAGGCATCCCGGCATGTCCTTCGATTGGGTCGTATTCACGCGCGAAGGCACGCGAGAACTGGAAACACGCAAGGCGGCAGCGGCTATCCACGGCGCTACCGCGGCAGCAAGCGTCGAAGTACTGGACTACCGCATGAGCTATCTCCCCTACCAGGGTGCGGAGGTCAAGGACCGCTTCGAGACGATCAAGCGGAAGACGGATCCGGACCTCATCTTCACGCACTGCCTCGCCGACCGTCACCAGGATCACCGCTTGATCGCGGAGCTGACCTGGAATACGTTCCGAAATCACCTGGTGCTGGAATACGAGATCCCGAAATACGAGGGCGATCTCGGCCAGCCCAATCTTTACGTGCCGCTGTCCGATGCGATCGCCGGGCGCAAGCTCGAGATGCTCACGACTTGTTTCCCGTCCCAGCAATCGCGCGCGTGGTTCGGCCGCGAACTGTTCCAGGCGCATCTGCGGCTGCGGGGAATCGAGTGCAATTCACCGTCGGGACACGCGGAAGCATTTCACGCCCGCAAGGCGACGCTGTGAGCGGAATAGACTAGCGATCATGCAATCATTCAATAAAGTGGTATCGCTGCAGGACCTCCTGCAGGACGATCTCGAAACTCTCTGTACCGACCTCCAATCGGAGTTCGCCGGCATGGGCGGCGGACGGCTTCTCATTACGGGTGGCGGCGGCTTCCTCGGTTATTACCTGATCCAGTCGGTGCTGCACTGGAACGACACCCGTGCTGCCGGCGCGCGAATCCGCACCGTCGTCTACGACAACTACGCGCGAGGGGTTCCCGAGTGGCTCGAGGCGCTGCGGCACCACGGTGACCTCGAGCTCGTTCGCCAGGACATGATCCAGCCCCTGCCGGCCGGCATGGGCCACTTCGACTACATCGTCCACGCGGCAGGCATCGCTTCCCCCATGTACTACCGCGCCCAGCCGCTGAAGTGCATCGACGCGAACATCAATGGCCTCAGGAACCTCCTCGACTACGCAGTCGCGGAGCGCGAGCACGGCCGGCCGGTCAAGGCGTTTCTCTTCTACTCGTCGAGCGAGATCTACGGAGATCCGGCGGCGAATTCCATTCCGACGCCAGAGACCTACCGCGGCAACGTTTCCTGCACCGGGCCCCGCGCCTGCTACGACGAATCGAAGCGATTCGGCGAGACACTGTGCGTAACCTATGCGCAGCATGAAGGAATACCCGTCAAGATCGCGCGGCCGTTCAACAACTACGGGCCCGGCCTCAAGATCACGGACGGACGCGTGATCCCGGACTTCGCCGGCAACGTGCTCGCCGGGCGCGACATCGTGATGTTCTCCGATGGCTCGCCGAAGCGGACGTTCTGCTACGCCACGGACGCGATCGCGGGTTACTACAAGGTGCTCATCCGCGGCGGCAATGGCGAGCCATACAATGTCGGCATCGAGAAACCGGAAATCTCGATGGCGGACCTGGCGGCGAAGGTCATCGACGCCGCCCGGCAGCTGTTCGGCTACCAGGGCAAGGTCGTGCTCGGCCGCGCACAGGAGGCCGACTACCTCGTTGACAATCCGAATCGCCGCTGCCCGGTCATCGCCAAGGCGCGCGAACAGCTCGGCTACGCGCCGCGCGTCGCCGTCGAGGAGGGCGTCCGCCGCTCGCTCATCTGGTACCACCACAACCCAGTCGCGGCGCAAGCGTGAAGATCTCGATCGTAGGAACCGGCTACGTCGGGCTCGTCTCGGGCGTCTGCCTGGCAGGCCGGGGGCATGACATCATTTGCGTCGACGTCGACGCAGCAAAAGTCGCCAGCATCAATTCCGGGCGGGCCCCGATACACGAACCCGGGCTTCCGGAGCTGCTGAAAAGGAACATGGGCAAGAGGCTGCGGGCGACCACGAATCTCATTGAGGCGGTCCAGGGGTCTTCGATGACCATGATCGCCGTCGGCACCCCGGCCGTCGGAGGACGCATCAGTCTCGAATACGTCGAGCGCGCCGCCGGCGAAATCGGCAGTGCCTTGAAGGACAGGCGCGACTACCACGTCGTCGTCGTCAAAAGCACGGTCATTCCCGGCACGACCGACGGCGCCGTACGTCGCGCCGTCGAGGGCGCATCGGGCAAGCAGGCCGGAGCCGGATTCGGCCTCGGAATGAACCCGGAATTCCTCACGGAGGGTACCGCCGTCGCCGACTTCATGAATCCCGACAGGCTCGTGCTCGGGGGCATCGATTCCCGCACCCAGGATGCGCTCGAGAGCCTATACGCCGCATTCGATTCCGCGGTTCCACGAATCCGCACCAACAATTCCACGGCCGAGATGATCAAGTACGCGTCGAACTCCGTGCTCGCGACGCTGATTTCATTCTCGAACGAGATCGGGCGGCTCTGTGCGGCGGTCGGAAATGTCGATGTCGCTGACGTCATGCGCGGCGTGCACGCGTCGACCTACCTGACCACGCGGCGCGATGGCGCTCCTCCGGTCAAGGCCGGCATTGCCGGCTTTCTCGAGGCGGGCTGCGGGTTTGGCGGCAGCTGCCTGCCCAAGGACGTAACGGCGCTCGTGGCACAGGGTGGTGACTTCGGGCTCGAGATGCCCCTCCTGCGGTCGGTCCTCGAAATCAACAGAACCCAGCCCGCGGAGCTGTTCCGGCTCGCGACAAAACGGTTTACCGACCTGCGCGGCCGCAGGGTCGCCGTCCTCGGGCTCGCCTTCAAGCCCGATACGGATGACGTGCGCGAGTCGCCGGCTTTTCCGGTGCTGAAACTGTTCCGCGAAGCCGGCGCGCGGCTCACCGCGTATGACCCGGTGGCACGGCCTGCCGACCACGAGGCACTGCAAGGCGTCACAATCGCCGCGAGCCTTCTGGACGCCGTCGCCGATGCCGAGATCGTCGTGCTCGTGACGCGCTGGAAGGAATTTGACGGGCTTGCCGCAATCCTGAATTCGCGAAAGCTCGCCCCGCTCGTCATCGACGGACGTCGTACTTTGCAGCCCGGTGACTTTTCCGCCTATGAGGGCATCGGGCGAGAGAGGATGCTTCAATGAAAGTCGTGCTTTTCTGCGGCGGCCTGGGAACGCGATTGCGCGAGCACTCGGACACGATTCCGAAGCCGCTCGTCTACATCGGGTCGCGGCCAATCCTGTGGCATCTCATGCGGTACTACTCCTACTACGGGCACAAGGATTTCGTGCTCGCCCTCGGCTATCGCGGCGACATGGTCCGCGAGTACTTCCTCAACTACAACGAGGCGATGTCGAACGATTTCACGCTGTCCGATGGCGGCCGCAAGGTGGAGATGCACTCGCGGGACCTGGACGACTGGCGTGTCACGTTCGTCGACACGGGCCTCCACTCGAACATCGGGCAGCGCATGGTCCGGATCCGCAAGTACCTGGAAGACGAGCCCGTCTTCCTCGCAAACTACTCGGATGGCCTCTCGGACCTGCCGCTCGACCAGATGTTGAAGACGTTTGAAGCCCAGCGGTGGACGGCGAGTTTCGCTGCCGTCAAGCCGTCCTCGAGCCTGCACGCAGTTCACGCCGACGCCTCCGGCGTCGTCACCGGCATCGGACCACTCAGCACCGACGGCGCGCTCGTCAACGGCGGTTACTTCATCCTCCGGAACGAGATCTTCGAAAGCATCCGCGACGGCGAGGAACTGGTGGAGAAGCCATTCGCCCGCCTGATCGAGAAACAGCAGCTGGGCGCCTACCGCTACGACGGCTTCTGGCAGGCGATGGACACGTTCAAGGACAAGATTGCATTCGACCGCATGGAGTCCAGCGGAAACTGCCCGTGGAAGGTCTGGAAGAAGTGAGATTCGCTCCTGCCGGCATCGAGGGTTCCTTCGTGATCGACCTCGAAAAGCGCGAGGACGATCGCGGCTTTTTCGCTCGCGCCTGGTGCGAGCGCGAATTTGCCGATCACGGCCTCTCCGCGCACATCGCCCAGGTCAACATTGGCGTCAGCACGCGGGCAGGGACGCTGCGCGGCATGCACTACCAGGTTGCGCCGCATGCGGAAGCCAAGCTCGTCCGCTGCTCCCGTGGCGCCGTCTTTGACGTGATGGTCGACCTGCGCCCCGGCTCGCCGACGTTCCGGCAGTGGCATGGCAGCGAGCTCAATCATCAGAATTGCCGCATGCTGTACATTCCCGAGGGATGCGCCCACGGTTACCTCACGATGACGGACGATGCAGAGCTCATGTACTTCACGTCGGTGCCGTATGCGCCCGGCGCCTCCCGCGGTGTCCGGCATGACGATCCCGCTTTCTCAATCAAATGGCCGGCGCCCGTCGCGACGATATCGTCGACCGACGCGGCGTGGCCGGATTTCAAGGTGACGCCATCATGATCATCGTCGACACCGCACTCCGTAAGCGACTGTCAGAGAACAACCCTGTCAAAGTCGCCCTGGTCGCCGCCGGCTACATGGGTCGCGGCATCGCGCTCGAGATGCTGAGCGCATTTCCAGGACTCAGGCTCGCAGTCATCGTCAACCGCACGGCGGACCAGGCGGAACGCGCGTATCGCGAGGCCGGCGCGACCGAATTCCGGTCGGTTTCCTCGCCGGCACAACTCGACAAGGCGATCGAAGACGGGGTTTACGCGGTGACCGACGACCCGGCGGTCGCCTGCCGCGCTAGAGGGATCGAGGCCGTCATCGAGACCAGCGGCGATGTCGAGTTCGGCTCGGAGGTGGCGCTCGAGGCGCTCAAGAATGGCAAGCACGTGGTCCTGATGAATGCCGAAGTCGATGCGGCGGTCGGGCCGATGCTGAAGGTCTATGCGGACCGCAACAACGCCGTCTACACCTACACCGACGGCGACGAGCCGGGCGTCGCCATGAATCTCTTCCGGTTCGTCGACAGCATCGGCTACAAGCCGGTAATGATGGGCCAGATCAAGGGTTTCCTGAACCGGTACCGGAACCCGGACACGCAGCGGGAATTCGCTGAAAAGCACCGGCAGAAGCCCGCCATGGTGGCTTCCTTCGCCGACGGGTCCAAGCTCGCTCTCGAGTCCGCGATCATGGGCAACGCGACGGGCTTCCGGCCCGCCAAGCTCGGCATGCACGGCCACGAATGCAAGCACGTCAAAGACCTGCTGCAGCACTTCAAGCCCCAGGACTTCGAGAACGGCGGAATCGTCGATTTCGTGCTGGGAGCAGAGCCCCACACCGGCGCGTTCATCATGGGATACAACGACAACCCGGTGTTGCGCCAGTACATGGCTTACTTCAAGTTCGGCGATGGACCGCTCTACATGTTCTACACGCCGTACCACCTGCCCCACCTTCAGTTGCCGCACTCGGTTGCGCGCGCCGTGTTGTTCCAGGATCCGACGCTGACGCCCCGCGGCGCGCCAGTCTGCGAGGCTGTCACCTACGCCAAGCGTGACCTCAAGGCGGGCGAGACCCTGGACGGAATGGGCGGCTTCACGAATTACGGGCTGCTCGACACCTACGAGAACAGCGCCGCGCACGAGTACCTGCCGATGTCCCTGTCCGTCGGGTGCAAGCTCAAGCGCGACATCCCGAAGGACCAGCCGCTCGGCTATGCGGACGTCGAACTACCCGCGGGACGCGTATGCGACCGGTTGCGCGCGGAACAGACGGCGCACTTTGCCCGTTCACGGCCGTCCCGAGCCGCGGCCTCGCACTGAGCGAGGTCGCCTGGGACGAGCCGCCCGCCAGCCCCACACTGGCCGGATCGGAGACGCACGTCTGGGCCGTCGACGTGGATGCACATCGTCCACGACTCTCGCGGCTCGCCGCACACCTGTCGCCGGACGAGTCCGCACGTGCAGGCAGAATCCAGGATCCCGAGTCGCGGCGCCGGTTCATCGCAGGACGCGGCACGTTGAGGGCGCTGCTCGGACAATACTGTGGGCTACCGCCTGAAACGATTCGATTCGACTACGGCGAGGCTGGCAAGCCGTCACTGGCGCCGTCCGTCGCGATGCACGGATTGCGATTCAGTGCATCCGGGTCCGGCGCGCTTGCGCTCGTCGCCCTTCGCATGGACTTCGATGTCGGCGTGGACATCGAGCAGATTCGCGACCTGCCGCTGCCTTCCGCCCGGCAGGATGCGTGCTTCTTCGAGTCCTGGGTGGGAAAAGAGGCCGTGATGAAATCGCTCGGCCTGGGACTTGGACGGTCGTTTGATTGTCTCGAGCTGCCCGAACCAACCGGCGACGGCTCCAGAGTGGTGCCCGTCCATGAGATGGGCCGAACGACGGCCGTCTGGATGATCGCGCTCGCAACTCCCCGCGCCGGCTACGTGGCGGCGCTCGCCTCCACCGCCGCCATCGACAGCCTGCGATGCTGGGCCTTCTAGCGGAGGGAGCTCTCCATCTCGGCCGCGAGCGCTGCGACGAATACATCGTCACGCATGCTGCGATAGTGAGCCTGCAGGCTCCGGCTGAGGTTCTGGCAGGCAAGCCGCACCCTCTCGGATGGTTCGCCGAGCTCGAGGGTGCGCAATCGCAGATGTTTCACGTGCGGCCTGAAGTAGGCCGACAGTAGTCCCACGTGCGGGCCCGCGGGCTCGCAGATCAGGACTTTCCCTTCGTAGTTCTTGAGCCGGTAGCGATGCGTTGCCGGGAGCTGGAGGCCATAGTACTGGACGAGAATGCGCTCGACGACGGCGGGATCGACGTCCGGGGTCACTTCTTTCACCCGCGCCAGGAACGTCGCCAGGAACTGATCAGGCGCCTTGCCCTCGAAATCCGCGCCGGTCATCGTGAACGGGAGCCCGCTGTTCAATTCAAACAGCGACGACAAATCCAGCATCGAGCGCTTGTCGCAGCGGATGTCGGCGGACCGGCGCAGGAAGTCCTCACTCGTGATCGCAAAATTGTTGTCGCCCGCATTCCTGGCGCTGCGACGCTCGGCTCCGGTCACCCAACGCCACCAGCCTTCGAGCCGGACCGCCAGTTTTCCGCGGCGTCCCCCGAACATCGCGGCAAACAGCTTGTGGCCGAAGTCTCCCTCGACTTTGCCTCCGATTCCGATCGGGTCGACGAGAACGAGCTCCGCCATTTCGTGGCCGGAGCTCCGCAGCCGCTGGGCGATCTCGTAGCCGAAAGCGCCCGCCGACGAGAACGCGCAGACGTGGTATGGCCCGGCCGGCTGGCGCTTGAGCATGGCTTCCACATAGATCGAGATCCAGTCCTGGAATCCCATCACCGGGTCCCGCCCGTCCCAGACGAAGGGATCGCGAATGCCGACGATGGCGCGGCTGGTCTTCAATGCCTTCGACAGCTTGTCGTAGGCGCCGAGTGTTCCGCCTGATGATGCGATGACGAAGAGCGGCGCGAGGCGTGGGTCCCCCTGTTTCAGCGTGACTGCGATGGCCATGCTTGCGGCTTGCAAGGGCATGCGGCCGCTCTTGATGCCGTCGATATGGTCGGCGAGCTGGCGCACCGTCGGGTACTGGTAAACCGACTGCTCCGAGAGCTGCTCGCGCTCCAGCCCGAACGCATCGCGGAGAAGGTGGATCAACGTGAATACCGACAGCGACGTCCCGCCCACCTCGAAGAAGTTGCTTTCGGGACCTGTCTCGCCGCGATTCAGGACGCGACGCCATGCCGCCGCGACCTTTTGTTCGGTTTCCGAGAGTTCCTCGTCCGCCAATTCTTCCCGCGCCGCGCTCCGATGCTCTTCGAGAAGGCGAAGGCGATCGACCTTGCCACTCGCCGTCAACGGGAACGAAGGCATGCCAACCAGCACGGAGGGAATCATGTACGCAGGGAGCCGATCCCTGAGGAGCTGGTACAGTTCCGTGCGCTCGACCGAAGGCGATGTGTAGAACGCCACCAGCGGCGGGTTCTCGGAGGCAGGTCCGCCGAGCATCACCGCCGCCTGCCCGACGGCCGGGTGCTGGAGAATCGCCTTCTCGACTTCGCCGAGATCCACGCGGAAACCGCGAACCTTGACCGTGTGGTCGATGCGTCCCACGAACTCGATCGCGCCGCCGGTCGTCCTGCGGACCTGGTCGTGGGTATTGAAAAGCACGGCGCCGCCATGCGGGTCGCTGACGAATGCGGATGCGGTCAGCTCCGGATTGCGGAAGTACTCCGTGAACAAGGCCGGGCCCGACATGTAGAGCAGGCCGCTCCCGCCTGGCGCCACCGGCACGAGGCCGGGGCCCAGGACTTCGGCGCGCACCTCCGGAGAGATCGGCGTGCCGAGCGGCAGCTCGTCGCCGGCACGATAGGAGCTTCGCAGGTCGCACACGAGCGTCGAGCTCGCTTCGGTGCTTCCATAGATGGAGAAGATTTTCGTCTGCGGCTGAAATGCGGCAAGCACTCTGCCCGCGAGTCGCGACTGCACGTACTCCCCCATCAGCACCATGACCTTGATCGGCGGCGCGGAGAACCCCGGCATGTCGAGTGAAGCCTGCAGCACCGACGGTACGACCAGGAGCCGCGTGACGCCCGCCTCGCGCAGCAGCTCCCAGAAACTCTCCAGATCCCTCACGACTTCGTCCGGGACGACGTGAATCGGAATGCCGCACAGCAGGGGCTCGAACAGCTCGTAGATGGAATGCGTCGTCGTCATGTGCGACTTCTGGCAGCACACCTCGCCTTCCGCGTAGGGCCAATGCTCCCAGGTCCAGGCCAAGCGGTGAAAGAACGAGCGGTGGCTTCGCACGATCATCTTTGGCTGGCCGGTGGAGCCTGACGAACACAGGACAAAAGCGGCCTGTTGCGAATTGCCGGGCCTGCCGCGTGTTCCGACGGCCGTGTCGGCCAGCAGGATTGCGAGTGGCAGAACGGGACTCGAATCGCCGGCGCGCATCGGCGGGTCGCCGACGATCACCGCATCGAGCCGGGCGAATGCCAGGATGTCGCGCAAGCGTCCGTCGGGATACGTCGGGGGCAAGGGCACAACGGCGGCATTCGCCTTGAGTATGCCGAGCGTCGCAACGACGAACTCGATCGAGCGCTCGAGATGCAGCCCGACCGCAGCGCCCTCCCCCACACCCCGCGCCAGCAGCGCGCTCGCGACGCGATCGGACTCGACGTCGAGCTGCCAGTACGTGGCTGCCTTGCCCTGCCAGTGGAGCGCAACCCGGTCAGGCGTGCGCGCCGCCTGCTGCCTGAATCTCTGGTGCAGGAGGTGGCGGGACTCGTCCGCGACCGCCACGTCGATTGGAGGGGTCTCCATCACCCGCCGCTTTCGAGGTCCGCCGGCCGACTGAAGTTTCGCCACGGGAGTTGCCGGCCAAGCAATTTCTCGAGGCGTTGGACATCGTCCGCGTAATACCGGGCGAGGAAGCTGCGGTCATCGGCAGCCATTTCCGGCTTTGGCACATGCTTGACGAGCAGCGCATTGCGTATGAACTTGCGGAGGCGGAATGGGATCAGTGCCTCCGCCGCACGCGAAATGAACCGATTGCCGAACAGGTAACGGACGAGCGGACCACGCGCCTCGGCATACTGGCGCTCTGCGTCGCGCTTCTGCTCGCCGAACTCGCAATCGATGCCGAGGAATCCGAGCACCTCCCGCATCTTGCCCGGTATGTCGGCCATCAATTCCTCGAAGACCAGCACCAGCAGTCGGTCGCCGAAGACTTCGCGATAGCGCCGGACCTGACCGGAGTACATTCCAGTCGCGGGTGCGAGCACGCCATGGCTTCGATCATGCTGAAGCGCGAGACCGCGCTCGAACTCAGCCATGAAGCTGCCCATTTCCGGCCGATTGTTTCGCATCATCTGGTAATGGGAGAAGAGGCGCTCGACCGGGTCGCGCAGGCTCACGATGATGCGCGCCCCGGGAACCGTTCTGTCGATCAGCTCCGCCGCGCCCGGATCTTCCAGGTAGTTCGGGCTCGCCTCACCAATCACGGTCGCGCCTCCCGCCGCCTCGAACAGCCGCAGGTAATCACCTTCCTTGCGGATCGGCTTGACCATCGGGTGGTCATCTGCGATGAGGACCCGCGAGAAATAGTTCGGCTCCTTTATCCGGGACATGAAAATACCGGGAACCTGGCTGAGATACGAGTGAAGCGAGGACGTGCCGCACCTCGGCGCGCCCGCGATGAATAGATTCGGCCAGGTCTGCATTCGCGCTCCCACACTGAATTTCGATCATAGTAAAGCGCGGGAAGAACGCTGTGTGTGGCGCGTCAAATTGCGGGCGCCGGAGCATGCAGGGTGCATGCCCTTGCGGTAGTATCGGCGCACCGCCTCATGCAAAAATCGACCAAGCCCGGTTCCATGGGACGATCGCAGGCGCCGGTGCCGGTTCTCGTGCTCGGCGGGAGTGTCACGGCGCTCGGTACGATCCGAAGTCTCGGCGCGCTCGGCATCCCTGTATTCGCGACCTGCAGCCCCGGCGACGTTGCCGCCCGCTCCCGCTGGGCTCGCGTGCTCAATGGCGGCCTGCCGGAATTTTCGACGGTCGAGCAGCTTGCCGGATACCTCGGGAAGTCGCCCGAAGAACGGATGGTGCTCATCCCCTGCTCCGACACGTGGACCGAAACGGTCGCGTCGCTTGCGCCGGATCTCGCTCGACGCTACCCGTCCTTCGTCTCACCGCTTGGCGTATTGAAGGAACTGACGGACAAGGAGAAGTTCGCGACCCTCGTCCGACTTCACGCGATCCCGCACCCGCAGACACATTTTGTCCACGGCCTGTCTGACCTCGACCAGGTCGAGCTGACCCCGGGAACGCAGTTCTTCCTCAAGGCCCGGAACTCGCAGCAGTTCATCGCGCGAACCGGCGTCAAGGCCTATATGGTCTCGTCGCGCGAGGAGATCCATCGACGCGTCGCGGAACTTTCCGCAGCGGGCCTCGGCGTGGTGTTGCAGGAATACATTCCCGGACCCCCGACGAATCACTATTTCGTCGACGGCTTCGCCAACGGCGAGGGTATGATCCTGGCCCGTTTCGCGCGCCAGCGTCTCAGGATGCACCCGCCGCATTTCGGCAATAGCACGTACCTGCGAAGCGTAGCCCTGTCCGATGTCCCGGACATCGTTGCCACCGTGGACCGCCTCATCAACCGCTGCGGCCTGCGCGGAATATTCAGCGTCGAGCTAAAGCGTGACGAGCACACGGGCATCGCCAAGGTGCTGGAGGTCAATGCCAGGCCCTGGTGGTACGTCCACTATGCGACCGCCTGCGGCGTCAACGTGTGCGAGATGACTTATCGAGCGGCACTCGGCCAGCCGGTTGCTGCGTCCGACGGGCGCTATCGAGTCGGACGCACCTGCGTCTACGTGCGGCCGGACTACCGCGCCTACCGGGAGCTTCGCCGCGAAGGAAAGCTGTCCCTGCCCACCGTCGTTTCGGACTGGATAGGCGGCGAACACATGATTCTATCGATGGCGGACCCGATGCCTTTCATCCACCGAATGATCGAGCAGACCGGCGTGACCTTGCGTCGCCTCGCGGGCAACTGATTTGGCGCGCAATGCTGGTCAGCTACTCTGGCATACGCTGCACTCGCTGGGAGCCCGGCATGTGTTCGGACTACCGGGTTCGCAGACAGTCGATGCCTTCCAGGCGCTGAAGGGCAGCGGCCTTCGCACGATCGTGGCGACCCACGAGATGGCGGCCGCATTCATGGCGAATGGCTATGCTCGAGTTGCGGGCCGGCCGGGAATCCTCACGACGATACCGGGACCCGGCTTCACATACGCGCTCACCGGTCTCGCCGAAGCCTGGCTCGACTCGGTGCCACTTCTCCACGTCGTCCCGGCCGCGCGTGAGCTCCCCGATCGCGAATTCGCTCTCCAGGCAATCGATCAGCGCGCGATGGCCGGCCCGATCGTCAAGCGAATTTTCCGTGTTGCCGGGCCAGGCACGATCGGCGCCGCAGCGGTCGACGCCTATCGCCTCGCGATGGCCGGCGAACCCGGCCCGGTGATGCTCGAAGTGCGCGAAGCGGATTTTTCGGTCGAAATCGCATCTGCACAGGAACCGGCGGCGATCCAGCCGGACGTCTTGCCGGCCTCGCTCATCGACGAGATCGCGGCCCGCGTGGATGGCGCAGCGCGCCTGCTCTTGTTCCTTGGAGCGGGCGCGATAGGCGCGGCCGGACCGGTCCGGCGCCTTGCAGAGATCACGCGGGCTGCTGTCGTCACGACGACGAGCGCGCGCGGCATCATCCCCGAAGACGATGCGCGGGTCATCGTGCGCGATCCGGGCATGCAGGATTTCGCTTCGCTGCATGCGCTCGCCGCTGCGGCGGACCTGATCCTCGCGATCGGCTGCAAGTTCTCGCACAACGGTGCAGCCGGCTTTCGCCTCGAGATGCCGCGTGCCAAACTCGTCACAGTCAACCCGGCCGGCCCGTCACGGAATTATCCGGCCCTGCTGCATGCAGACGTCGACGCCTTGCGCTTCGTCGATGCATTGCTGCCGAAACTGAAACCGCGGTCGCGCGATGGCTGGACGGACACCGAGCTCGTCACCTGGCGCGCGGCGGCCCTGCGCTACGAACAGGATGCGCGCGTCGAGCCGCGCCACGAGACCAGCGGTGTTCCGTCGAGCGGAATCGTCCGGGACCTCCGAGCGGCGCTGCCCGACGATGCCATCGTCGTCACCGATTCGGGCTATCACCAGATGAGCGTGCGCCGGCACTTTGCCGTGCGCGCGCCGTGCGGACTCATCGTGCCGACAAATTTCCAGTCGATGGGTTACGCGCTGCCGGCCGCGATCGGCGCTGCCCTGGCCGCTCCCGGCCGGCAGATCGTCGCCGTCGTCGGTGACGGCGGGATGCTGATGTCGGGACTCGAGTTGATTACGGCCGTTCGCGAGAACGTCCGCCTGACAGTCATCGTATTCAATGACGGCGCCTACAGTCTCATCCGGAATCCGCAATTGGCCGGCTACGGCGAAAGCCATGGAACCGAGCTCCTGGGCCCGGATTTCGAGGCGCTTGCCGCCGCGACCGGCGCCGACTACGCCCGGGTCGGCACCGACGGGATCGCGGCCGCCTTGAGCGGCAATAGTGCAAATGAATCGTCGCCCGTGCGGCTCATCGAGGTGCCGCTCGCGGATTCACCCGGCCTCAGACGCGTGCGGACACGCGGAAAGTTGCGGGCTTTGGCGCGACGTGCCCTTTCGACGAAGCAGCGAGAGGCGTTCCGCCGCTGGCTGCGGCGCTAGGAACCGGTTCGGGTCAGTTAGTCCACAGATTCGCGGCGGGTATCGCAGCATAACCCGTCTGGCCGGGCTTTTTCCATTTCAGGCGGATGACGGCGGCATCGAGGTTGTCGTAGAACT
>DAIRVV010000001.1:0-49330 GCA_036802645.1 Steroidobacteraceae bacterium | reverse complement strand
CCGCGAGGTCTTCGAGTCGCCAGGCGCTGCCCCACAAGGCGGGCGGCAGTGCGGTAGCATTCGCTTGCGTGGCCGCGGTCGGTGCGGCTGGCGGCAACGCCAATGGCGCCTGGTCGGCCGGAACGAATCGAATCTCGACCGGCTCGCCCGGGCTATGAATCCGGATGCGGAAGCTGTCCTCGGTCAGCTCGAGGATTTCGACGTCGTAGCGCCGCCCTTCCTCGGTGATGGCCAGTTTCCCGTCGTCGTAGCTCCAGGTGCCGAATGCAGGTGTCGAGTTCGGCGAGGACATCGCAAGCGTGCCGTCGGCCAGGAAAGTGCGTAGCGAGCCGATCTCGGCCTGGGGCGACTCCGCGACTTCCCAGACCTTGTTGACGAACGAGGGCTTCGCGGCTGCAGGCACCGGCGGCTCTTGCGTGGCCGGCTTCTGCGCCGGTTGCGGAGGCTCCGACTGCGAACACGCCGCGATCGCAAAGAGAACCGCGAGGCATGTCGCAAGAATCCTGGCGTTCATGGGACCACCTCCATGGCTGACCGCGCGCACCAGAATGCGCGGCGGAAGCTTCGCTGTCGAGATCCCCGCTGTCACGCCCGCTTATGTCACCGTGGGGTGACTGCCTTCGGGATACTTCGGCAGCCCGTCGGAGATGACGTCCCACGGCGCCTTGAAGTCCACATACAGATGGTGGGCGGGGCGGATGCCGGGATCGCCGTCGAGCAGGCCGCAGCGGATCGAAAGGATCCCGCGGCGGTGCTCCGCCTCGCTGTAGACGGGCGATCCGCAGTCGGAGCAGAAGTGCCGGAGTTCGTCGGGACTCGAGCGATAAGCCTTGAGGACATCCCGTCCGGACACGATCGTGAAATCCTTTTCGCGAACCTGCATGTTGGTCGCGAAACTCGTGCCGGTTGCCTTTCGGCACATGATGCAGTGGCAGTAGTACATGAGGAGTGGCTGCCCGCGCAGCTCGTATCGAATCTTGCCGCAGAGACAGGAGCCGCCGCGCGCCGCGGTTCCGATGTTCGCCGTTTCAGATGCCATGGGTTCACTCCGGAGGGACACCGCTGCCTTTATGATGCCAGCGTCCGCAACGGGAGTATCCATGACACATTCGGCGGCGTGGTTGATTCTGCTGATCGCAGGCGTTCTCGAAATTGTCTGGGCAGTCTCGATGAAGGCATCGGAAGGCTTCAGCAAGTGGCATTTCACCGTGCTGACCATTGCCACGGCCTGGGCGAGTTTCTTTCTTCTCGGGCTATCGCTGAAGTCCCTGCCGGTCGGAACCGCCTACGCGGCCTGGACCGGAATCGGAGCCGTAGGAACGGCGGCCCTGGGCATGCTGATTTTCCATGAGCCGGCGACTTTCGGGAGGCTTGGTTTCATCGTACTCATTGTCGCCGGCATCATCGGCCTGAAAGTCACGAGCAGCCATTGATGGCATGAGTTCATAACGAACAAGCCTTTCCGCACCGACGCACACCTGCCGTAGGCTGACCCCGATAGTCATGACCGGGAGTTCGCCGAGTGCCGAGCGCGGGTGCAGTCGCCCAGTTGGCCGAATATCCTCTCGATCCGCCGCGGGTCGAGCTGCTGGCGCGCGTCGTCGATGGCCTCGACGCGCCGGCATTGCAGTGGATCTCGGGCTATGCCGCGGGACTCGCCGCGGCGCGCGGCGCCGCGACGCCCGTCTTGCCAGCCGCCGAGGCGGATACCACGCCGGAGGCGACCATCGTCTATGGCTCGCAGACCGGCAACGGCCGGAGAATTGCGGAATCGCTTGCCGCAAGGCTCCAGGGACTCGGCATCGCGGTCCGCCTGTTGCGCGCCGGTGAGTATCCATTGCGTGGCCTGGCCCAGGAACGGCGCCTGTTCGTGGTCATGAGCACCCATGGCGACGGAGATCCGCCGGACGACGCCCGGGCATTCACGGACTTCCTCCTCGGGCGCCGCGCTCCGCGCCTGCCCGCGCTCGAATACTCGGTGCTCGCGCTGGGCGATTCCAGCTATCCGCGCTACTGCGAGATCGGCCGGCGCATCGACGAGCGTCTCGCGGAGCTCGGCGCGACGCGCATGCACGATCGGACTGATTGCGACATCGCCTTCGAACTGCCGGCCGCCGCCTGGTCCGCGCGCGCGGTCGAGACCCTGCAACAGGTCCGGCCCGCTCCGGATCGGGACCGGGTTGCCGTGCTTCGGCCCGTCGCCGCGGTGCCGGCGTGGAGCCGCGAAAAGCCGTTCGCGGCCGAGTTGCTTGCGAATCAGAGGATCACAGTCGGGGACGGCGTGCGCGACGTGCGCCACATCGAGCTTTCGCTCGCCGGATCGGGCCTTCGCTACGAGCCGGGCGATGCACTCGGTGTTTTCGCCGAAAATCCGCCGGAGACCGTCGAGGCGGTGCTTGCGGCAGCGCGGCTCGATGGCGATGAACTGCTCGAACGTGACGGCCGCCTGCTTGCGATTTCCGAATGGCTGCGATCGGGTCTCGAGATCACGCGTGTCACGAGGCCGCTGATCGCGGCCGTTGCGGAAACGAGCGCCAGCGCGGAACTCGGTGGACTGCTCAAACCGGGCCAGGAAGCCGCGCTCCGCGATTTCATGAGCCGCAATCAGTTGGCGGATCTCCTCGAGCGTTTCCCGACGCAGTGGGATGCTGCCACCCTGACTGCGGCGCTGCGACCGCTGGTGGCGAGGCTGTATTCGATCGCATCCAGTGCCAAGGAGGTCGGCGACGAAGTTCACCTGGCGGTCGCGCGCCTCGACTCCGGGGGCGATGGCAGCAAGCGTCCGGGCGCCGCCTCGCATTTCCTCGCGACACGCGGGGAGGTGGCGACGGTTCAGGTTTACATCGAGCCGAACAGGCGTTTCAAATTGCCCGCCGACGGCAGCCGGGACGTGATCATGATCGGCCCCGGCACCGGCGTCGCGCCGTTTCGCGGATTCCTCCAGGAGCGCGCCGCTCTCGCTTCTACGGGTCGCAACTGGCTGTTCTTCGGAGCACGCCGTTTCGCACGCGACTTCCTGTACCAGCTGGAATGGCAGCGAGCGCTGAAGCAGGGCCTGCTGACGCGGCTCGATCTCGCCTTCTCGCGCGACGGCGGGGAAAAGATCTATGTGCAGCAGCGGCTCGCCGAGGCGGGTCGCGAACTGCACGACTGGATCGAATCCGGCGCCACGCTCTATGTCTGCGGCGACGCGACGCGCATGGCGGCCGATGTTCACTCTGCGCTCGCCGCGATCATCGAGCGGCACGCCGCGGTGTCGGCCGAGACCGCGCGCGAGCGGCTCGACCAGCTCGGCGCTGACGGCCGATACCTGCGGGATGTGTACTGATGGGCGCGCCGGTCCTGTCGCCAGTCGAGCGGATCAAGGCCGCGAGCCGTGGGCTGCGCGGTTCGATCGCCGAGAGCCTTGCGGACAAGGTGACGGGCGGGTTGCGCGAGGACGATCTGCAGCTGATCAAGTTCCATGGAAGCTATCAGCAGGACGATCGCGATCAGCGCGAGGAGCGCCGTCTCGCGAAGCTCGAGCCCGCTTACAGCTTCATGATCCGCACCCGGCTGCCGGGTGGGGTCTGCACGCCGTCCCAATGGCTGGTGCTCGACGGCCTGGCCGGCCGCTACGGCAATGGGAGCCTCAGGATCACGTCACGCCAGGCATTCCAGTTGCACGGCGTCATCAAGACCGAGTTGAAACGGGCCATCGCCGGGATGAATGCGGCGCTCGTCGATTCGATTGCTGCCTGCGGTGACGTCAACCGCAATGTGCTGGCGAGCCCGAATCCCGTCGAGAGCGAGCTGCACGGAGAAGTGCATCGCTGGGCGGCGCGCCTGTCCGAGCATCTGATGCCGCGCACGCGCGCCTATCACGAGATCTGGCTGGACGGCGAGAAAGTGGCGGGCACGGAAGAGGCCGAACCGATTTACGGCTCGACTTATCTGCCGCGCAAGTTCAAGGCCGCGATCGTGGTGCCGCCCTGGAACGACGTCGACGTGCTGGCGCAGGATCTCGGCTTCATCGCGATCGTCGAGAACGGCGCGCTCGCGGGATTCAACGTGACGGCCGGTGGCGGCCTCGGCGTGACGCACGGCGATCCGGCAACCTATCCGCGCCTTGCTGACCTGCTCGGATTCATCGTGCCCGGGCAGCTGCTCACAGTGGCCGAGGCCGTCGTAACCATCCAGCGCGATCATGGCGACCGCAGCGAGCGCAAGCATGCGCGGCTGAAGTACACGATCGCGGATCGAGGCGTCGACTGGTTCAAGGCCGAGCTCGAGCGGCGCGTCGGCTTCGCGCTGGGTCCCGCGCGGCCCTTCGAATTTGCGGGCAGTGGCGACCGTTTCGGCTGGGTCGAGGGCGTGGACGGCCGCTGGCACCTGACATTGCGCATCGAGGCCGGCCGGGTCGTGGATCGCGGCGACCAGAGGCTGCGGAGCGGACTTGCGCGCATCGCGGCGATTCACCGGGGCGATTTCCGGTTGACCCCGAACCAGAACCTGATCGTCGCCGGCGTTGCGCCGGGCGAGCGCTGGCGAATCGATGCCCTGGTCGCTGGCTATGGACTCAATCTTTATCGGACGGCACAGCCACTCGCGCGCGATGCGATGGCCTGCGTCGCACTGCCGACCTGCCCGCTGGCGATGGCCGAGGCCGAGCGCTACATGCCGGCGGCAGCCTCGGCAATCGACGGACTGATGCAGAAGCATGGTGTCGGCGGAGAACCGTTGCTGTTCCGGATCAGCGGTTGCCCGAATGGCTGCTCGAGGCCGTATCTCGCCGAGATCGCGCTGGTCGGAAAGGCGCCGGGCCGCTACAACCTCCACCTCGGCGGAGGCCGTGACGGCCGGCGGCTCAACAGTCTTTATCGCGAGAACGTCGATGAGCAGGGATTTCTCGATGCGCTCGACCCATTGCTCGCAGCCTGGGCGCGGGAACGCCGGGCCGGCGAAGACTTTGGCGACTATCTGCACCGCGCCGGCAAGCTCGGGGCGCCATCGGGAGTTCCCGCATGACGCCTCCGCAAGCCGCGCTTCGCGCCGAACCGCTGCTCGATCTCGACGCGATGAACACGGAGTTTCGCGGGCTTCGGGCGGCGGAACGCGTGACGCGCGCGCTCGAGGTATTTCCGGGCCAGCACGTGCTGTCGTCCAGTTTCGGCGCACAGGCGGCGGTGTCCCTGCACCTGGTGACTAGCGTGGCGCCGCGTGTTCCGGTGATCCTGATCGACACGGGTTATCTGTTTGCCGAAACATACCGATTCGTCGACGAGCTCAGTCAGCGATTCGATCTCAATCTCAAGGTGTATCGAAGCGCCTTGTCGCCGGCCTGGCTGGAGGCACGTCATGGCAGGCTCTGGGAGCAGGGCCGCGATGGCATCGAGCGCTATAACCTGCTTCACAAGGTTGAGCCGATGGAGCGGGCACTGCGCGAGCTCCGTGCCGGCACCTGGTTCGCTGGTCTCCGCCGCGAGCAGACCGGGAGTCGCGCCGCCATCGAACCGGTGCAGGTCACCGGCGCCGGGCGCTTCAAGGTACATCCGATCTTCGACTGGTCGGACCGCGACGTCTATCGCTATCTCAGGAAGCACGATCTGCCCTATCACCCCTTGTGGGAGCAGGGCTATGTGTCGATCGGCGACCGGCACACGACTGTGTCGCTGCGGGACGCGGTCGACGCCGATGCAACCCGCTTCTTCGGGCTGAAGCGCGAGTGCGGCCTGCACGAACAGAACGGCTCCGGCCTCTGAGCTCGCCATGCGGCATTTCCCGATATTCCTGGATCTGAAGGACGCACCGGTCCTGATCGTCGGCGGCGGCGAGGTCGCGGCGCGCAAGATGGCACTGCTGCGCGCAGCCGGCGCTTCGATCACCGTCGTCGCCCCGCAGATCTCGCCGTCGCTCGAGACTCGCGTGTCGCAGGGCATGGATTGGATACCGCGGCGCTTCGAGTCGACGGATGTGCGCGGCATGCGTCTCATCATCGCGGCGACCGGCGATCGAACGATTAACGCCGCGGTCGCCGCGGCGGCGCGCGCGGCCGGCGTACCGGTCAATGTCGTCGACGATGCGACGCTCTCGACATTCATCGTGCCCGCGATCGTGGATCGCTCCCCGGTCGTCGTCGCGATCTCGAGCGGCGGCGCGGCACCGATGCTCGCGACCCGCCTGCGCGCGCGAATCGAGCTGCTCCTCGACGAGTCCTGGGGCTTGCTCGCGGTCTTCGCGGATCGCTGGCGCCGGCGTGTTCGCGCGGCCATCCCGGATCTCGTGAAGCGCAGGGGATTCTACGACTGGCTGCTCGATGGGCCGGTGGCGACGGCAGTGCGGGCGGGACGAAACAAGCTGGCGGACCGGCTGATCGAGGGGCAGCTCGCACCGGGCGCGGGCGTTCGTGCGGGCAAAGTCACGTTGGTTGGCGCAGGGCCCGGCGATCCTGGACTCCTGACCTTGCGCGCGCTGCGTGCGCTGCAACAGGCCGATGTGATCCTCGTGGATCGTCTCGTCACTCCGGAAATCCTCGAGGTGGCGCGCCGTGAAGCGGAAGTCATCGACGTCGGCAAGGAGCCGGGTGGTCACGGCGCGAGGCAGGAACGCATCAACCAGTTGCTCGTAGCGCACGCGCGCCGCGGCCGCATGGTCGTGCGGCTGAAAGGCGGAGACCCGTTCATATTCGGGCGCGGTGGAGAGGAGCTTGAATACCTGAGGCAAAACGGGATCGCCTATGAGGTCGTTCCAGGCGTCACGGCGGCGATCGCCTGCGCCGCTTATGCGGGGATTCCACTGACCCATCGCGATCACTCGCATGGCCTTCAGCTCGTCACCGCTCATTGCCGGGAATCCCTCGATCGCGTGGACTGGCAGGGACTCGCGCGGCCGGACCAGACGCTTGCCATCTACATGGGCGTCGCCGAGCTGGACACCGTTCGTGACCGGTTGCTGGAGGCGGGCATGCCGCCGTCGACGCCCGCCGCATTCGTGCAGGACGGAACACAGCCGGAGCAGCGCGTCGTCGTGACAGAGCTAGCTGCGCTGCCGGAGTCTGCCCGCCGGCATGCGATCGCATCGCCATCGATGCTGTTCATCGGCCGGGTGGCGGGATTCGCAACCGGGCTCGCCTGGTTCGGCTCCGAGCCGATCAACGATGCTTGTCCACCCGCGCGGGTCGCTGTATATGGCAGGGCATGAAACTGCATCAACTCCGTTACCTGGTTGCAGTCGTGCAGCAGGGCCTCAACGTCACGGCCGCGGCCGGCGTCCTCCATACCTCTCAACCCGGAGTGAGCAAGCAGATCAAGCTGCTGGAGGACGAGCTCGGCTTCCAGGTATTCAAGCGCGAAGGCCGGAACATGACGCGGCTGACGGCCGCGGGCGAGCAAGTGGTCGAGCACGCCGTGCGGGTCATCGAAGAGGTCGACAACATCCGGAGGCTGTCAGCCGACTTTCAGAATGAAAAGCGCGGCTCGATGTCGATCGCGACCACCCACACGCAGGCGCGCTACGTCCTGCCGGACGTCATCCGGCGTTTTCGCGCGAGCTACCCGGAAGTCGATCTGCACCTGCACCAGGGAACCTCGGAGCAGATAGCCGACCTCGCCGCGAAGGACCGCGTGGATTTCTCCATCGCGACAGGCTCGCATGACCTGTTTCCGAGCCTCGCCCTGATGCCGTGCTATCGCTGGCATCTCGACGTCGTCGTGCCGAAAGCTCATCCGCTCGCCGGGAGGACGCAGCCGACGCTCAAGGAGATCAGCGAGTATCCCGTGGTGACTTACGTGTTCAGCGTCACCGGGCGCTCGTCGCTGGCGGAAACTTTCGAGCGCGCCGGCCTGAAAATGAACGTCGTCCTGACCGCCCGCGACTCCGATGTCATCAAGACCTACGTCCGGCTGGGCCTCGGGGTCGGGATCGTCGCCTGTGTCGCGCGCAGCGAAGGCGAAGATTCGGATCTCGTTGCAATCGACGGCAGCCGCCTGTTCCCGGAGTACGTCACCTGGATCGGCGTGCGGCGCGGCCGGCTGCTGCGGGCCTATATGTACGAGTTCATGTGTCAGTTCGCGCCGCACCTGAAGCGCAAGGTCGTGGATCAGGCGCTGAAAGCGAAGGATGCAGCGACGGTCGAGGCGATATTCGACGAGGTGGCGCTGCCGAAGTTCTAGTTAGTTCGGTAACTGGCGAACGACGACAGTGTCCTATCAGGCGGGGTCGCCACTTATCCCGTTGCTTCAACTGGCGGGACCACTTCTATCGGCTGGTACTCAAGTCGCCAGGCAGCATCAGCAAGTCAGTGCGGCCGAGAAACATTCAAATAAAGCGCAAGCTAGAAAGTTAACGTTCTAGAGTCGTCACTTGCAGCCCCGATTGCGAAATCGTCAGGATTATATCTTCGCCTTGGCCCGGAAGAACGGCGCGAATATCCGCCTCGTTGAAACGTGATATCGGTTTACCGTCCAATCCTGAAATCAGAATATTTGTCAGCTGTCTCCCCGGTGGCCGCTGAACCAGCGTCTCTCCTGGTTCAAGTTCGACCATTAAGGTCTGCAGGTCAGAGAATGTCACTTCCATGTGAATTGGAACTGAGAGTCCGTTCCGCAATATCGGTCCAGAGGCCTTGTCCCAACATCCAGCAATCGCCAAAACGACGAATACCAGCAAGACAAGCGCACGAAGCCGACAAATATAGGAGCAATGCATGGTTGGGTGAACGCACATTGCAGTTAACTACCTCGGCAATTCGCCCTAGTGGATAATCTTAGAGCCGTAATACGAAATGAGCAGAGGGCTTTGGACAACTGAAAATGCGGTTGGCGCGTTCATCGCGGTTGCAACGTCTGATTCTAGGCCGCGGGCTCGGCCCGGCTGCTGATTGAACGAATCTGCCTGAGCCCGTAGACGAGTGCGGCGATTCCAATCAGCACTGCCGGGATCGACGTCGCCGGGAACAGGGCGGGTTCAATCCCGCTCAGGTTCCCGGTCTCGAATTCCACCGACAGCAGGGAGCTGCCATTCTGGATCGCGTGGGCGATGACGGATGGCCAGAGCGAGCGCGTGGTGTAGTACAGCCAGCCAAGAACGGCGCCGATGACCGTGGCGACGATGATGTGGTTGAGATAGAAGTGCGCGAGGCCGAACACCAGGGCCGAGAGCGCGATCGCCCGCCAGGGTGCGTAGTTGTTCAGGAAGCCGCGAAGGAAGACGCCGCGGAACAGCATTTCCTCGATGGGGGGCGCGATGAGGCAGAGCGTGATGAAGGACACGAGGCCGCCCGACAGCAGCTCGGTCATGGAGCTCTCTTGCCCGCCCGACATCGGAAGCAGGCGGAATACCAGGTTGGCAAGCTCCAGCGACACGATGAACAGGCCAAGGCAGAGGATCAGGAGCGCCGGCAGGATCGGAGCGACGATCGTGGCGGCCGGCTGGCCTCCCGGATTGAACAATTGACGGTAGTTGAGCCCCTTGTAGGCGAGCAGCAATGACAGCAGGATGCCTGCGGCCAGCACGGTGACCACCGAACCGCGCGGATCGCCTGAAGTGAAATTCACCCCGGCGAGCTCGAGCAGACCGCCAGCAAGTACTTCGAGAAGTATGAGCGCAACGACGACGGCAATCGCCTGCCAGAATTTTGGAAAGTTCCTATTGCGTTCCAACGGTGTGAGCCTAGGTCCGGAGCGTCCTGATCGATTCGGTGGCGAGTGCGTTGGTGGTTTTCATGATGACGCTGCGAAGACAGGTGACGTTGCCGCCATCGTGTTCCGGCCAGAAATACCTTGTCGGCAGCTCCGCCAATGCCAGGTGGACATTGCTCCTGGCCGCGGCGGCAAAATAGGCGCGGGCAGCCTGCGACGATCCGGGAACCGTGTCCGCATTCACGGCCCAGACCACGATGTCGAGCTCGGGCGGAAACGTGGCAATGAACCCGCGATCCTCGGCGAGATCGCCGTGAAGATTCAGGGCGGTCCTGCGGCATTCGTCAAGCATCGCCGCAAAAGTTCCGCCGTGACTCAACGGAAACAAGCGCTGTGTCGCCCACAAGGCGACCGCAGCGGCGCCCGCGCGCGAGCATTCCAGGCTGATTTCACCCAGGTGCAGCTCCGTCGAGCTGAAATACGTATACGGCGAGTCGTGCCGGTAGAACCTGCCGACGCCCGGATCGCGGAACAGGACGCAACCGCACCCATACGGCTGCAACCCATGCTTGTGAGGATCGATGACGATCGAATCGACATCACGAAGCCGGTCGAATGCCGCGCGGGCCGGCGTCGCGAGACTGGACGCGAGGACGTAATAGCCGCCGTAAGCGCAGTCCGCGTGCAGCCTGAATCGGTAGCGGTCGCGCAGCTCGAGGATTGCAGGCAGCGGATCCACGGACCCGGTCGCCGTCGTACCGAGGGTGGCGACGACGGTGCCGACGCCGCCGCGCTTCAATCGGTCTTCCAGTGCATTCATGTCCATCCGGGCGTACCGGTCCGTCGGCAGGCTTTCGAAAGGCAGCTTCAGCACGCCGCTGATCCGGCCATGCGTGTAGTGCGCCTGGTCCGAGGCGAGGATCACGCCGTCGGGCCGGAGCTGCCCCGCGATCCAGAGTGCCTCGAGGTTGGCCATCGTGCCGCCGCTCGCCAGGTGGCCGAGATGCGTCTCCCAACCGAACATGCGCGCGATCTCGGCGACCGCTTCCTTCTCCATCTGCGAGCTCGCGCGGCCGCCGTCGAGCGCGTGATTGTTGGGATTGATGTGCAACGCGAGCGAGTAGGCGAGGCGCGCCACCGGGTGTGGCGGCTTCAGCATCTGCCCGGCGTACTGCGGGTGGAAGTACGGGTAGTTGTCGTGCATCCGCTCGGCCACTTCGAGCAGCACCTCGCGCATCGCGGCCGGGTCTGCCTGCGGCGGGTCAAAGTCCGGCAGGTTGGAAAAGCCGCCTTCCATCCGCTCGAGCGCTTCACGGAGCAGCCCGAGCGAAGCCTTGTCGAACTGGAACGATCCGCCCTGGCTCACTTGTCCAGAATACGCGATCCCCAGGTGAGCCGCCGCCCCTCGGCGCATGCGTGGATGAGCGTGTTGAGCCGTCGGGCGCGTGTCTCGGGTTTCCTGGCCGAAGTGATCCACCAGTTGACCAGTTGCAAGTAGCCAGGCGGCAAAGCGGCGTAGTACTTCCACGCCGCGGCATGCCGCTTGATTGTCTTGATGTCCTGCGGCGACAGCTTCGCCCTGGTGCGCTGCTCGTACGATCCCAGGCCGGTCCTCGCCTTGTTTCGCTCCGCGAATGCCTTGAGCCCCGCGGATTTCATGCGGCCCGCCTTCTTGAGCTCGGCCACCCGGCGGACGTTGATCTTGCTCCAGTTGGAGCCTTTCCTTCGCGGCGTGAAGCGGATCCGGTAACGCTCATCGTCGATGCGATGCCGTACGCCATCGATCCAGCCGACGCAGAGCGCTTCGTCCACCGACTCGGGCCAGGTGATGCTCGGGATGCCCGTGCCTCTCTTCATGTAGCCGACGACGAGCTCCGACGCGGTCGCGGCGTTCCTTGCGAACCAGCGCCGCAGCGCCAGGGCGCTCTCGAAATAGACTGGTTTCTGCGGCATATGGCCGCAGTCTATTGCAAGACCTGTTCTTGACGCTCCCCGGTCGCCGGTGCAGGATCGCCGCGAAATGAAGGGAATCATTTTCAACCTGCTCGAGGAAGTCGTCACCGCCCACATCGGCGAAGCGGAGTGGGACGCGATCCTCGAAAGCGCGGGCACTGACGGCGCTTACACCTCGCTCGGCAACTATCCGGACGAAGACTTCGGGAGGCTGCTCGATGCCCTGTCGCGGCGCATCGGGCGGTCGGATCGCGAAACCCTGAACTGGTTCGGGCAGCAAGCGATGCCGTTCCTGGCAAAACGTTATCCCGAGTTTTTCACGCCGCACAAGGGATTGCGCTCGTTCCTGTTGTCTCTGAACGACGTCATCCACGCCGAGGTGCGAAAGCTCTATCCCGGCGCTGATGTCCCGGTCTTCGAGTTCGAGTCGCCGGACGGTGCCGGTGCGCACGACACGCTCATCATTCACTACCGCTCGAAGCGGCGGCTCTGTCAGCTCGCGGAAGGATTCATTGTCGGCGCCTCGGAACAGTTCGGCGAGCAAGTGACGATTGAGCAGTCGACCTGCGCGCTGCATGGCGCCGGCGAATGCGCGCTCGTGTGCCGCTTTGCCAGGCGAGCCCGATGATGGGCGAATCCAGCCCGGTGGATATCGGCCGGTGGCGGCGCAAATACGAGCGGGAGCGAAAGGCCCGCCTGCAGGCGGAAGAAATCGCGGAGAGATTCACGCGGGACGCCCTGCATGATCCCCTGACCGGGCTTGCGAACCGGGCGCTGCTACTCGACCGCCTGCAGCATGCCCTCTCGGAAACCGGACGGCACCGCATGCCGTTCGCGACCATCGTGCTGGATCTCGACGGGTTCAAGGAAATCAACGACAGTTACGGCCACGAAGTGGGCGATGAGCTCCTGTGCGCCGTTGCAAAGCGGCTCGTCGATGCGGTGCGCTCGGTGGACACGGTTGCACGCCTCGGCGGCGACGAGTTCGCCCTGTTGATCGAGAGCGTCGACAAGGCCGGCAGGGAGCTGGTCATCGAGCGAATCAGGCGGGCGCTCGAGCCGCCTATTCTGATCCAGGGCCTGCCGCGCCAGATCAGTGGCAGCTTTGGGCTCGCATTGAGCCAGGGCAACATCGATTCTCCGAGCGACATGCTGCGCCGGGCGGACATGGCAATGTATGCCGCCAAGCGCGAAGGCAAGAGCGGACACGCGGTTTTCGAGACCGGCATGCATGCCGCGATGGTGTTGCGACTGGAAATGAAGTCGGCGCTCCAGCGGGCGCTCACGGAGCGCGAATTCATCCTGCACTACCAGCCGGTTGTCGAACTGCCGGGCGGACGCATCGCCGGCATGGAGGCGCTGGTCCGATGGCGCCGGCCGGACGGCGCAGTTGTCGCGCCGGGTGAGTTCATCCCGCTCGCCGAGGAGACCGGGATGATCGTGCCGCTCGGCTGGTGGGTTCTGGAGGAGAGCTGCCGGCAGTTCCGTGAATGGCAGGGTGGAGCTTCGAGGCACGAAGAATTGAAGCTGCACGTCAACCTGTCCCCGCGCCAACTGCATGACCCCGAGGCCAGCGCGCAAGTACTCGGCGCACTGGGCAAGTCCGGGCTGCCGGCTGATCGGCTCGTGCTGGAGCTGACCGAGACCAGCATCATGCACGACGTCGAGTCGTCGCTGGCCGCCATGGAGAATTTGACCGCGCTCGGCCTGCGCATGAGCGTCGATGACTTCGGCACCGGCTATTCGTCGCTGAGCTACCTGCAGAAGCTGCCGGTATCGGTGCTCAAGATCGACAAGTCATTCGTGGACCACGTCGCCGAGAGTAAGCAGGGCGCGGCGCTGGTGCGCGCCATCATCGGTATCGGCCAGGCGCTGGAGCTGCAAGTCGTTGCAGAAGGCGTCGAGCGGGTGGAGCAGGTGGGCCGTTTGCAGGCGCTCAATTGCCGCTTTGCCCAGGGCTATTTCTTCAGCAAGCCACTGGATGCTGCCGCCATGACGGACTATTTGTCCGCGCGCTAGGCGGCAGCGACGGCCTCGACTTCGATCTTCCACTGCGGCTCGAGCAAGCGGCAACAGACCACCGTCAGCGCCGGCCGATGCGAACCGAGGTATTTCACGCGCAGCCGGACATTGGCCTCGTCGTACTGCGGGTCCGCGAGATAGAAGCGCAGGGACACGAGGCAGTCCAGGCCCATGCCGGCATTCTCGAGAATCGTTTGCAGATGCGCCCAGATCAGCTCGGCCTGGCCCTCGAAGGAATCGGGCATGGACTTGCCATCCGGTTCATAGCCATTCAGGCCGCTGATGAAGAGCAGCCGCGAGCCGGCCGCGACTTCGACCGCGTGGCTGTACGAGCGATAAGGCGGAAATACGCCCGCCGGATTGCGCGTGGTGAGCGGCATTTCACTAAGCGCGCCGGTTGTCCACGATATAGGACCGGTTGATCTCGGCGATGTTTCGCGTGCCCGCCTGGCGCATGCAAAGCAACAGTTCATTGCGCAGGATCGAGAGGACTCTCTCGACGCCTTCCTGGCCGAAGGACGCAAGGCCCCAGATATAGGGCCGCCCGATGGCGACGGCGCTCGCGCCGAGTGCGAGGGCCTTGAAGATATCCGAGCCGCGGCGGAAGCCGCCGTCGACGATGACCGGCACGCGCCCCCGGACGCCATCGGCAACTTCCGCAAGGCTGTCGATCGATGAGCGCCCGCTGTCCTCCGCTCGCCCGCCGTGATTGGAGACGATCAGGCCGTCCACGCCATGTTCGATTGCGAGCTCGGCGTCCTCGCGCGTCACGATGCCCTTGACGACGAGTTTCCGCGGCCAGATGTCGCGCAGCCGCTTGAGATAGTCCCAGGTCATGTCGATCGGAGTCAGGTCGGTGACCGCCGCGATGTCGAGGCCGCTGAACATCGGCTTGCCGGTGATGAAACCGCTGAGCCTGGTCCGGTCGGTCGTATGGCAGGCCGTGCAATCGCGTGAATCGCGCGGAATCGAGCGCGATAGCGTCAGGCGGTTGGACCCTCCCTGTAGATCCGCCGTCAGCGCCATGACCGGGCAGCCCGCCGCTTCGGCGCGGCGCACGAGTGCCTGTGTAATGGCCCACTGGTCGGTGGGATAGAGCTGATACCAGATCGGTGCGCCACGCGCAGCGGTGACGTCTTCGACGGAAGTGGACGCGACCGTCGAAAGGATCTGGAGATGCTTCATCGACCTGGCTGCCCGCGCCGTTGCGAGCTCGCCGTCCGGATGGAATGCGCGCTGGCTGCCGACCGGATCGATGACGATCGGTGAATCCCAGCTCGTGCCGAAGAGATTGACGGACATGTCGATCCTGCTGAGATCGACGAACCGGCGGACCCGCAGGCCGTAATTCGCAAAGCCCGCGGCGTTGGCGTGGAGCGTCGCATCGCCGTCGACGCCCGTCGCGAGATAGCCGAAGTGCGCGGGCGGCAGGACGGAGCGCGCGACGCGCTCGAAATCAAATACGTCGAGCGCCTTGTCCGCGGCGGTGATGAGCGGATCCGCATCCTGGCCGAAAGCCTTGATGGCAGGCCCCAGCCCAGCGAGCATCGGACCCGCGAGCAGGGTCTGCAGGACGCGCCTGCGCGTCTGACGGTTGTCAGTCACGTTAAACCCCCCTGTGACCCGGCGATTCTGACCTAAGGCACGACCGCCAGGAAGAGAAATACCGCGAACAGGACGAGGTGCACCGCGCCCTGGAGCACCGTGGCGCGACCGCGGGAGACGGTCATGGCCGTGATCAGGAGCGTCAGCGCCAGAATCGCGATCTCCTTTTCGTCGAGCCCGAGGACGAGGGGCAGGTCGAGGGCGAATGACGTCGCGACGACGACCGGGATCGTGAGCCCGATCGTCGCGAGCGCGGACCCGAGCGCGAGGTTGAAGCTCGTCTGCATGCGGTTCCGCGTCGCGGCGCGTGCCGCCGCCCAGGTCTCGGGCAGTAGTACCATGAGCGCAATCGCGATGCCGACGACCGTGTGGGGAACCGAAGCGTTCTCGACCGCCTGGCCGATATTCGGCGACAGGCTCTTGGCGAGCCCGACGACGGCGACGAGCGAGAGGAGCAGCAGACCGAAGCTCGTCCATGCCACGGACAGCGATGGCGCGTGCGCATCCGGCTCGTCGGCCTCTCCCTCGAGAGGCAGGAAATACTCGCGGTGGCGCACGGTCTGCACGAAGACGAACACCGCGTAGAGGGCGAGCGACACGACGCCGGCAAACACGAGCTGCGATGGCGAGAAACGCGGGCCGGGCTCGGTCACGGTGAAGCTGGGCAGGACCAGTGTGAGCGTGGCAAGCGTTGCGAGCACGGAGAACGCGGGATTCGTGCCTTCGACCCGGAAATCGAGCACGTGGTGGCGCAGCGCTCCGAGCAGAAGGCACAGGCCGACGACGCCATTGCAGATGATCATGACTGTCGCGAAGACCGTGTCGCGGGCGAGCGCGCTCGCGGCTTCACCGCCGGTGAGCATCAGCGCGACGATCAGGGAGGCCTCGATGACGGTCACGGCGAGCGCCAGGACCAGCGTGCCGAAGGGCTCGCCGACGCGAAGCGCAATGACCTCGGCGTGGTGGACAGCCGCAAATACCGACGCAAACAGGGTCAGGACGACAACACAGAGCAGAACCCAGGCGAGCGGCCTATCCCAGACCGCCGCCAGCAGGAGGCAGGCGGCGAGCGGCAGAACAAAGCTCCAGGCTGGCGTGCCGAAGACGTTCCTGTGCAGCATTACGTGATCAGCAGTCGCCCACCCGCTTTGCCATGAGCAATTCTTTCGTGGTAATCCCGTCCTGGAGGGCGTCAATGTCGACGCGATAGGCGGAATCGCTTTCGGCGGTGATGACACTCTTGGACTGCATCGAAACTCCCAGAATCGTGCATTCGGCGCTGAAGGTGTAAATGTTGCCGCTTCGCGCGATCGGGCTCATCTTGCAAGTCCCGAGCGCTTCTTCATTCTTTTTCTTCATGTCCGCCGTCGGATCGCTGCACTTCTGGGTGGTCAGCGCCACCGGCTTGCCATCACCGCCATCGACGCTGCGGTCGAATTCCCAAAGGCCTTGACGAAAGACCGGCAGGTCGTCGGCCACGGCACATACCGATGCTCCGAGAGCAAGCGCGAGCAGCGATGCGACCGTGAATTGTTTTCTATTCATTCCTGACCCTCATTCAGTTCGACCTCGCCTAAGGCTCGGGGCTGTCCGTATCGTCGGACCCTTCGCTCATCTTGCGCGCCTTCGCGGCAAGCTTTTCGTACTTCCTTCGAAATGCCTCGAGCTCCTCTTCGTCCAGCTCCTCGAGATCCATCAGGGCGTTGTGGCCCCTGGTGACACGGATCAGCTCGTCGAGCTTGATCTGGATGGCCGCAGTATCGCGGTTCTGGGTGTTCTGGATCAGGAACACCATCAGGAACGTGACGATGGTGGTGAGCGTGTTGACGACGAGCTGCCAGATTTCGCTGAATCCGAATATCGGGCCGGAGAGCAACCAGACGAAGATGGAGCCGGCGGCAATGCCGAACGCCGCGGGCCGGCCCGTGAAATGCGCGGCCTTCTTGGCGAAGCGCGTGAACCAGGATTGTCTGCGATGCATGTTCGTCACCTCGCCGCACCAAGAATGGCCCTGCATGTGATCTCGATATCGTCCTGCGTCGTCGCCCAGGAGCTGATGCTGATCCGCATCGCCTCGCGACCCTGCCAGCGCGTTCCCCCGCACCAGCAATCACCCGCTTTCTGCAATGCGGCGATCGCCTTCTTCGTGCGCTCGTCATCGCCGAATGCGACGACGACCTGGTTCAGGACGACGTCGTTGAGGATCTCGACGCCGGCGAGGGCCAGCTGGTCCGCGAGCCAGCGTGCCTGGTCGCAATGGCGGTCGATCAGTTCGGCCAGCCCGCTGCGGCCGAGCTGCCGCAGGGCCGCCCAGACATCGATGCCGCGCGCGCGGCGCGAGCTGTCCGGCGTGAGATCGATGGCATCGCGGTGCTGGCCGAGGAGCAGGTAGTCGCCGGTGATGGACATGGAGGCGCGGAGGCTCTCGGCCTTGCTCACGAAGGCGACGCCGCAGTCGTATGGGACGTTCAGCCATTTGTGCGCATCCGTCGCCCAGGAGTCGGCGGCTTCGAAGCCCGCCATGAGCTGCGCGCGCTTCGGCGACGTTTTCGCCCAGAGACCGAAGGCCCCGTCGACGTGCACCCACGCGCTGGCAGCATGGGCGCGCGCGATGATCTCCGCTGCGGGATCGAAGGAGCCCGAGTTCACGTTGCCGGCCTGGATGCAGACGATGGCCGGCGCCTGGATCACGGGCAGAGCCGAAACGATCATCCGGCCTTGCGCGTCCACCGGCACACGCACCACGTGCGCGCGCCCGAGGCCGAGCAGGGAGATCATCTTGAAGAGCGTGGAGTGCGCCTGGTCGCCCGCGATGACCTGGATCGCAGGCGCGCCTCGCAGGCCGTGCTTGTCGACGTCCCAGCCAATCTTGCGCAGCACCTCATGACGAGCCGCGGCCAGGCCCGTGAAGTTCGCCATCGTCGCTCCGGTCACGAACGTGCCCTCGGAGTCAGCGGGAAAACCGAACAGTTCCTTCAGCCACCGGAGCGCCGTCTGCTCGAAGAGTGCCGCGGCGGGCGAGCTCGTGTAGCTGAAGCAGTTCTGGTCCCAGGCCGTCGCGAGGGTGTGCGCCGCGGCGGTGGCCGGCAGCGCGCCGCCCGTCACGAAACCGAAGTAGCGCCCACCCGCGGATGCCACCGTGGCGGGAGAGCCGTAGTCGTCCATGAACGCGAGGACGTCGTCGGCGGGCGTCGGTCCGGCCGGCATGCTAGTCGCAAGCGCTGACTCGAGACGGCGCAGGTTCTCCGGACGCGGAAATACGGGTCGCGAGCCGAGCTCGTCGAGGTACTTCTGGCCGCGCCGGGCGGCGTCGATCAGCGGCTTGGGTGTCTCTTCATCTGCGGACTTCCGTGTCACAAGCTCCGTCCATTGAAATCATTGATCTTGACCCTGGAAACGTCGAAATCCGGCAGGCAACGCACGTTGATCGAGGCCACCTCGTTACCCTTCGAGTCCTTGCCGAACGCGATCGGCGCGCAGCCGCAGACATTGCAGAAATGATGAGCGATGCGGTGCTTGTTGAACTGGTAGGTGCTGAGGTTTGTCTCCGGGGTGGTCAGCTTGACCTGCTGCCGGGGCACGAAAGTCAGCAGGTAGCCTTTGCGACTGCAATGCGAGCAGTTGCACTGCGTGACTTCGGTGATTTCAGCCTCGACTTCGTATGCGATGCGCCCGCAATGACAGCTGCCCTGATACTTGTTCATATCCGGCTCCTCACCGCACGTCCGTGATGACCGCGCGGCCGCCGCGCCGCTCGAGCTCAATGACGAGCGTATCGCCCGCACGCTTGTCGACAAGATAGGTCTGCGGCGTCTCGACGTGGCGGGCATGTGACGAAGTGCTGTGGCTGGAGACCGTCTTGCCCGCGGCGTTCTTGCACCAGACGATCATCGCTCCGACCCTGTCGAGTTGCAGCTTGTAAGGGCCCTCGCACTGGCCGGATCGCGACGGGGTGGCATGGCGAATGCTGTCCGTCGACCCATCCTGCTCCGGCAGCCGGTCCGCGCCATCCTCGATGTCGGCGGCAAGGCGCGTTGCAGGATCCGTGGCCACGCCGCAGGCGGACAAAGAAGCGAACGCGAAAGCCGCCGCGACCCGGGTCTTCACGTCTCGTCCACCAGGCCGGTACGGATCGCGTGCTCCCTGTTCCGGAAGATCGCCATTGCCGTGCGCATCGGCAGGAAGCCGAGCTTCCTGTAGAAGCCCTCCTTCCCGGGATTTGCGTACAGGATGATCTTGCGATGTGTCGCCGAAAACTCGCGGAGCTTGTCGATGATGGCCTTGCCGAGACCCCGGCCCTGATAGCCGGGGTGCACGGCGACGTCACAGATATAGGAGCAGTCGATTCCGTCCGCGACGGCGCGCCCGGCGCCGACGAGCAGCTCGTCGTCGAATACGAGGCACTTGAACATGCTGTTCTTGAAGCAGACCTTTAGATCGGCGGCGCTTTTGTCACCGAGTGGCGCGATTCGGTAGAGCTCCGATAGCGCATTCCAGTCGATGCCGGCATCGTCGAACAGCCATCGCATGGGCTATTGCGTTCCGGAATGCTTCTGTACGGCCAGCGCGCCGATCTTGCGTCCCATCGCGGTCCCAACCTCCGTCGAATTGCGGTAATGCACGCCGTCGTAGATGCGCGCATTCGCCACTTCCTGGATGAACTCCTCGGTGGATTTCCAGCTGCGCTTCGATCCCTCGACCATGTAGCTGGACGTGGCCAGCGCCGGTGCCGGTCCATCGCCGATCTCGGCCTGGAGGAGCGTGCCGACCGTCGCAGCCAGGATGCAATGGGCACACGGGTACTCGGGATGCATCGGCGTGTCGATGAGCGGCGACCAGGAGGCGTCGCGCTCCGTCGCGTCATTGCCGTCCTTGTCGCCGTTGCGGATCGCCGTGATCGGACGCCAGAAAGCGTACTGATACTTGGCGTCCATGACTGCGATGATGGCGTCGTCGATGCCCTGTGCCACGCTTGCGAACAGGCGGGCATTCGCCGCGACGTCGCGGCCCGGCTGATCCGAGACCGAGCGCACGATGCCGTAGTAGATCGAGGGCAGCGTGGCCTCCCAGAAACGGGCGATCTCGGTCTGTTCCGCGGTGCGGGTGGACTTTTCCTTCGCGCCGAGGGCCTTCACTTCGTTGTAGTCGCGCGCCCAGATTTTGCTTCCGAGTTCCGGGGGCGGAGCCGGGCGGAACTGCGACGGGCTCGTTATCAGCCAGGGCTTGCGCTGCGGCCACTGGGACACGACGGGAACCGTTGTCGGTACGTAAACGCCGGCTGCAGTTACCGGCCGATAGCTCTCAGGCGTCGAGGCGCCGTCATCGGCGCGCAGATTCATCACCCGGGTTGCGGCCTCCATGCCGGCGGCGACACCCTTGTCCCGGGCGTCGCCCGCGGCGATCGAGGCCAATGCTTCCCGGTAGGCGCTCTCGATTGCGTCTTTCTGCGCAGGCACCAGCGCCGTCAGTACGGCGTGGTTTGCAGCCGCGACGGCAGCCTCGCGCGAGCCTTCCGGCGACAACTTGATGGCTTCGAGCACGGCCGTTTGTGCAATCGCCATCGTCCGGTTTGCCACAGGCGTATTGAGTTTCGACGCGGCGACCGTTTCGCAGGCTTTCGCATTCCAGTCCGAGACAATGTCGGCGCCCGCCGGCGTGGCGATTGCGATCGCCACGCCAAGTATCCAGGCGTACCTGTCCGTCATCTTCATGACGCTTCCTCCTTGAGTCACTCTTTATAAGGTGCTGCACCCGCGATCGCCGCGACGATCGAGAAAACGAGCTGATAGGCGGCGACCGAGATCCAGAGGCTCTCGCTGTAGAAACCGAGCGGTATGAACTGCGCCGGACCAGTGAGCGAGTAGGCGACCCAGGCCACGACGCCCGCCCAGGTGGCCGTCGTCGCGCTCGGGCCGAGCCGCGGGCGGAGTAGCACGTAGACGTACATCGTCAGGAAGCCGCGGCCAAGTTCGAAAACAACGAAATAGATCATGGACCAGCCGGCATGCTCCTTAAAGCTGGTGCCGAGTGCCGCGACGAGCGCTTCCCATTGCCCGTTCACTACCTTCTGGTGCAGGAACCCGTCGCTCACGAAGCAGATCGCGGCGACGATGAGGGCCCCGAGCACGAAGCGGCCCCAGTTGACGTTTTTCATTGCAATCTCCCCTTTTGGATCGATGGAACGATGTATTCGCCGATCAATTGGTCAGGCCAGCGGTTCCAGATTCCGCCCTGCATGTAGTTTCCGCCGGTGAAGACTGCAACCAGGTGAAGGTCCGGCGCAACGACCAGGAGCTGCCCGCCATTGCCCGTCGCGGCATAGGCCGTGTAGCTGCGCTCGCCGGAGCGCAGGCCGGTCAGATGCCAGGCGAGCGCGTCGGCGCCCTCAGAGTATGCGTTGCCGAATTCTTCCTCGGTCAGGCCCGTCGTCGCGCGCGTGATCTTGATGCGCGGCGCGGTGGATTCCCTGACCCATGCGGCATTGACGATCCGGCGGCCTTTCCAGGTTCCGCCGTCGAGATATACCTGGCCGACTTTCAGCAAGTCGCGCGACCGCAGATAGGCGCCGCCGCCGAGATAACCCTCGCCGGTCGGCATCAGGTTCCAGTGCCAGGCGTCGAAATCCAGTGGCCGCGCCAGATGCCTCTCGAACAGTTCCGGGAGCCAGGTCTTCGACGCGCGCGTGAGCACGCCGCCCATCAGGTTGATGTTCGCGGAACAATAGGCATAGCGCGTACCGGGATCGTGGGCCATCGGCAGATCGAGAGTGTACTTCCACCAGTCCGGCTGGGCGGTCTGGGTCTGCATCCTGTTCTCGTTTCCAGGCGATGCATCGTCGTAATCGTTGCAGGCAAGTCCGGCCGAATGCGTCATGAGATGGGCGAGGGTGATCTGCGATTTGCGCGGATCGGGATTCCCGAACGGTTCCAGGTCCTGCATCCGCGGGTATAACTTGCTGTCGGGGCCGATACTGCCGTCGAGCTTCATGAGTGAGCCGAGCAGGACGGACGAGAATGTCTTGCCCGCAGACCGCAGGTCATGCGGCTGGTCCCGTTCGTGTCCGTAGAAATACTCCTCGATGACGAGCTTGCCGCGGTAGGCGACGAGCAGCGAATGGATCAATGACGGCCGGCGAGAGGCCGGATCGCCGTCGATGACCGACTGCAGCATGCGCGTGATCGCAGCTTCGTCGAGCCCAAGCTCGCCCCCGCGCGCAGTGTCCCAGCCGTCCGTTGTCACCGAGGGCTCACGGTAGACGTAAGGCGCGCTGCCCGAAGGTCGTGGAAAAAACTTCGCTGCCTCTTCCGGCGTGCGACGGACGAGTTCGATCCTGCCGCCGCCCTCGGGCCAGTCGATGCGAATGCGCCGCGCCCCGCCCAGGTACTTCGCCTCGAGACGATACTCCGGTGCCGCGGGATCCGCGCCCGCGGTGAAGTGCAGGTCATCGCCGTCGTGCGCCACGCGGTATTGCATTGCGGGCCCATGGGAATTCTGCTCGGGATTGCGGAATGCGGCCATGAGCACGCCTTCGTCATTCCGGAAAATGCTGAGGTACAGCGTAAATGGATTCGGGAGCGGGCGAAGGATGCCGATGAAGGTGTGCTGGCCCGTCAGTGCCAGCGTCATCGGCGTCGCGAAGGCCTGGCTGGAACCGCCGGGAAACCGCGGATCCTGCGTCGCTGCGGGGCGAATCCAGAAGCCACTGATCGCCCGTTCTCCGATCGTTCCGCGGAAGCGACCCGCGTCGTCCGGAAATGCGAAGCGAATGTCCTTGCCTTCCGGTTTGAACTCGGTCGTGACGCTTCCGACGGTGGCGCGCCATTTGTCACTCCGGCGGACGACCGTCAACTCGCCTTGCAGCGGCGTGCCGAAGTTTGTTTCATACGACCAGAGGCCGAGCAGCGTGTCGTCGGCGGCCGCGGCCGTCGGTGTGGCTGCGAGGATTCCCAGGACCGCGAGGAGCGATACCAGGCCGAGTGGATTCATGCGGCCTTCCCGGGCAATGGGCCCATGATGCTTCAAGCGCCGGCTCGCGTGAAATTCATGATCCAGTTCGTTTCCCAGTTCGCGCCGGCATCCGCGGAAAACGCCTGCTCCCAGCGCGGGGCGTCCCTGGCGGGCATGGACCAGAGGAAGCGGACGCGAATCGGCCGGCCATTGTGCTGGTCCTCAGCGTAGAACGCTCCAATGCCGTTTTCGAATCCGCCGATGACGGGCTTGTCGAGCGAGCCCGGATTGCGGCCGTCGAGCCACCAGATGGTCCACTGCCAGGTTGTCGGATTGAAAGTACGGAGGGTGACCGCCCGGTATGGATCGCCTGGAAGGTCGAGGACGTTGTCGTCCATGTTGCCGAGACCGCCCAGGATTTTCCGGGTCTCGCAGCTCCCACTAAACTCGGTCCAGTCTGTGCATCCGGCCAGACGCTCATTGAGCCGGCGGTGGTGAACCTGCCAGCGACCGATGAAGAAATCGAAATCCCCTGCGCCGGACCTGCTGGCCTGCACGCTCATGATTCGCGCATCTTAACCGGGAGGCCGTGGACAGGTGTTTTATTCGCCCTCAGCGGGCCATGGTGGGATCGCGCGTTTCTGCGAAGGCGATGTGATTGCCGTCCGGGTCCGCAATCATGAGCGTCTCGACCTTGGGCCCCGACCGGCGCTGGCCCTGGATGCCGAGTTTCCCAAGGCGGGCCACCTGGTTTTCCATGTTTTGCACTGCCAACGTAAATGAACCCGAACCCGCACGAGATGGCTGCTCATAGATCTGCAGCCAGCCGCCACGCGCGAATTTCCATTCCGCGACTTCCGGCATCGGCCGCGAATCGGCTGGCCTGCCGAGCACTTTCTCGTACCACGCGGTTGCCGCGCCGAGGTTCTTGACGGCGACGCTCGCGATCGCATTTGTAATGGGCATCGGGCCCATTGGAGAGCCGTGCCGCGCAGTGGTAAATCCGCTGGCCGATCGATGCTGCGTCGGCCTCTTCCTACACGAAGTCGAGGCCTAGGGCGGGGGCTGCACCAGGTTGATCAGGTTGCCGCAGGTGTCCTCGAACAGCGCGGTCGTAATCGGTCCCATGACCTTTGGTTCGCCGCGGAAGCGCACGCCGCGCTTGCTGAGCTTCGAGTATTCACCCTGAATGTCCGTGGTCGTGAAGGCCGTAACCGGGATGCCGGCGTCGTAGAGCGCCTTCTGGTAGGTCTTCGCCGGCGGAAAGGCCGTCGGCTCGAGCACGACCTCTGCCCCGACCGCGCCATCCGGAGATACCACCGTCAGCCAGCGGTACTCACCCATTGGGATGTCCGAGTGCTTCGTGAATCCCAGTGTTTCCGTGTAGAACTTGAGCGCCTTCGTCTGATCCTCGACCAGGACGCTCACGAACTTGATTTGCATGGCTCAGGGTCTCCTTCTGAAAAGGGACGGAAAAGGGGACGCGCCCCTCTAGAGGGGCGCGTCCCCTTTGACTAAGTCGCTGATTTCTCCGAAGCCGGCGGAGTCCTTTGCGTAGGTGAAGCTGCCGCGATCCTTCATTTCGCGCGCACCGCGCAGGAAAGCCCCGAGTGCGGTCGTTGCAAGCGCACTGCCGACGCTGACCCGCCGCACGCCCATCTCCGACAGCTCAGCGAGCGTGAAGAGCTGCGGCTGCGTGCCCATCAGGAAATTCACGGGACGATCGACCGATCCGACGATCGCGGTGATCTCCTCGCGCGTCGTGATGCAGGGCGCGTAGAGCACGTCGGCGCCCGCTTCCTGGTAGGCCTGCAGACGGCGGATGGTGTCCTTCAGGTCCGGGATGCCGACGAGGTAGTTTTCCGCGCGCGCGGTCAACGTGAATGGAAAAGGCAGCGCACGCTTCGCCTCCACGGCGGCTCGAATCCGGTCGACGGCGAATGCGATCTCGTAGACCTTCTCGCCGGGACGATCGATGGAATCTTCGACCGAGCCTCCGACGACGCCGGCCTCGGCCGCGAGCCGGATCGTCTCGGCAACCAGCTTCGGATCGTCGCCGAAGCCATTCTCGAGATCGGCGCTGACCGGCAACGAGGTCGCGGCCGCGACCGCGGCCACATGCGCGAGCATGGCGTCGCGCCCCACCTCGTTGTCCCGCAGGCCGGAAGAAAATGCGAATCCCGCGCTCGTAGTCGCGAGCGCCTCGAAGCCCAGCTTCGCGAGGATGCGCGCCGTGCCGACGTCCCAGGGGTTGGGGATGATGAATGCCTGCTTGCGCGCATGCAGCGCGCGGAATGCTTCGGCTTTCTGGAGTTGGGTTCTATTCACTTGTCTCCGTCCGTTGATGCCGGGCCGCGGCCCGGGAGCATGAGCTTGACCAGCGAGATGACGAGGCCGATCGATGCGACCGCGAGCGACAGCTTGAGCCAGATGCCGGCGCTCGTCATATAGCCCATGGCGTCCGCCCAGAAGTAGATCGGCAATACCGATGCCAGCAGCATCCCGCACAGAACCGCGCCGCCGCGCGGGGCCTTGAGCGACAGGGCCGCGAAGACGACGGCGAAGAGGAGCGATGGCACGCCAAAGAGGAGCACAAAGAGGCTGCTGGACTCGGTTGCCTGCATCAGCCGTCGTAGGCCTTCTGCAGCGCCGCAATATCGGGCTTTTTCTGCGTCATCATCAGGGCGAATGCGCGTTGCGATTTCGGCGATTTGTGGTCGCCGAGGAGCTTTGGAATGACATCCGGCACGATCTGCCACGAGAGACCGTACTTGTCCTTGAGCCAGCCGCAGACCTGGGCCTTCGGGTCGCCGCCTGCGCTGAGCTTCTTCCAGTAGTAATCGACTTCTTTCTGGTCCTTGCAGCTCACCTGCAGGGAGACAGCCTCGTTGAACTTGAAGATCGGCGGACCGTTCAATGCCGTAAATGGGCGCCTGTCGAGCTCGAACTCCACGATCATCACTGAGCCCGGCTTCTGCCCGTGCGTTTCCTTGCCGGCCTCGCCGTAGCGGCCGATCTTCCGGATCTTCGAGTTCTTGAAAATCTTCACATAGTACTTCGCGGCCTCTTCGGCCTGGCCATCGAACCAGAGGCAGGGCGTGATACGGGTGGCGGACGGCATATCGGGGTCTCCTGGTGTTGTTTGCCCGGTTTAGTCGGTTGGAGAGGCCCCGAATCGACAAGTTCTGCATCAAAGGGGACAGACACTTTTAAAGGGGACGGTCACTTTTGCAGCTCGGCGATCTGAAATCGCAAAAGTGACCGTCCCCTTTAAAAGTGTCTGTCCCCTTTTGGCTATTTCGGGATGGGCAGGATCATCGACACCTTCTTGCGGTATTCCACATACGACTGGCCGTGGAACTTCACGAGATCGCGCTCCTCAAGCTGGATCGCGATCAGGATGTAGGCGGTGGTCGCTATCGAAAACACCAGGTGGCCCACGGACATTGTCGGGGTGGACCAGAAGGCGATGAGGAAACCGAGATAGAGCGGATGCCGCACGAGCCGGTAGAAGAACACGACGCGGAATGGCAACTCCGTATACGGCTGGCCGCGCAGGTTGAGCAACACCTGGCGAAGCCCGAACAGGTCGAAATGATTGATGAGGAAGGTGCTCAGCAGAACCATCAGCCATCCGGTCGCGAACAGCGCCCACAGGAACCGCCGCCCGAGTTCGCTGTCGACGTTCCATACGACGTCCTTCATCGGGTGCCATCCCCAGAACAGCAGGATCAACACGAGGCTCGCGAGCAGCACGTAAGTGCTTCGCTCGACGGTCTTTGGCACGATTTTCGTCCAGACGGCCTTGAAGCCCGGCCGGGCCATCACGCTGTGCTGCACGGCGAAGAGCCCGAGCAGGATCGCGTTCATCAGCAGAGCGTGGCCGAAGGGCTCGACGACACCGGTGTCGATCGATTTCGGCACGATGAAATTGCCGACGAAGCCGATCGCGTAAAGAAACGTTCCGAGGAACAGTACGTAACAGGCGATTCCGTAGAGGAATGCGATTGCGCGGCCCATGAGAAACCTCCCCTATGACAGCTTGGCCAACGTGTCCGGCGCGCAATATTGCTCCTGTTCGGGCCGCAATGACACCATAGCGAGTGAACTCCCCAGTGATTCGCCGCGCGATCGCCGCCTATGAATCAGGCGCCTGGGCCGAGGCCGAAGCGGCCTGTGCCGAGATGCTTCGAAGCCTTCCGGATCAAGCGGATGCGCTGCAGATTCTCGGCAATATCCGCGCCCGATCGGGTGATACGCGCGCGGCAGAGCCGCTCCTCGAACGGGCGAGGGCAGCGAACCCGGGCAACATCTTCATCCTCAACAGCCTGGGCGGCGTATACGCCGCGAACGGGCGACTCGCAGAAGCGCGTGACGCGCTCGAAGCGGCGCTCTCGATCGACGGCAGCTTCCCCTGGGCACTGCAGAATCTCGGCAGCGTTCTCATGGAGGTCGGCGACCGTCCGGCTGCGAAGCGCTGTTTCGAGGGTGCGCTGGCCGGCAAGCCGGATCACGTCGAATCGATTGCCGCACTCGCGGATCTCGCCGAGAAGGAGAACCGGCTCGATGACGCGCGGGTACTCGCAAAAAAGGCGCTCACGCTCGCGCCGGGGTTGCCTGCCGCGCACATCGTGCTCGCACAGCTTGACCTGCGGGACGGCCAGCACGCCGCCGTGGAGCAGGCGATGCGCAAGCTGCTTTCGAATCGCGTGCGACCGAACATCGAGGTGATTGCGCGCAGTTTTCTCGGCCGGGCGCTCGAAGGACTGGGTCGCTATGACGAGGCATTTGCTTCCATCGCGGCCGCAAACGAGATCGACCGCGTCGCTAACGAGCGGCGCTTTGCCGGCATGGAGTTTGCGGGCTCTCCTGCCACCATCGGGAAATTGACGACATTCATGCGGACGGCGGACCCGTCGGCTTGGACGAAGCCGCCCGCGGATGACATCCAGAGCCCGGTATTCCTGGTGGGCTTTCCGCGTTCCGGTACCACACTCCTGCAGCAGGTGTTGGCCGGGCACCCCGAATTGTTGACTCTCGAGGAGCGCGAAAACTTCCGCGACGCGCACGGACCGCTCCTGATGGAGCCCGGCGCGCTCGAGCGGTGGAGCTCCATCCCAGCCAAAACACTGACAGATCTTCGCCGTGCCTACTGGCGACGTGTCGAACAGTCGCTGCCGGAAAACGGGAAGGGCGCGGTCTATGTCGACAAGCTGCCGCTGAATCTCGCGGTGCTGCCCCTGATCCACCTGTTGTTTCCGGAGTCGAAGATCATTCTCGCGCTGCGCGACCCGCGCGACGTCATCGTGAGCTGCTTCCGCAGCCGATTCGTGCTGAACGCCGCGATGGTCCAGTTCCTGTCACTCGAGAACGCAGCCCGCTACTACGACGTGATCATGACGGCGGCGGAAATCTCGCGGGCGCGGCTGCCGCTGCAGCTCCACGTGTTGCGCTACGAGGATCTGGTCTCCGATTTTCGCGATGAAACCCGGAAGCTGGTGGACTTTCTCGGGCTGCCCTGGTCGGATGAAGTCCTGAACTACGCCGAAACGGCCAGCCGCCGCACCATCCGCACCCCGAGCGCGACCCAGGTGATCCGGCCGATTTACAGCAGTTCGATCGCGCAGTGGAAACGCTACGAATCGCAGCTGGCGCCGGTCTTGCCGATGCTCGAGCCCTGGGTGCGGAAATTCGGGTATTAAGCTGGCTTCGGGGCGCCGAGGCTCTTGGTGTAGTTATAGAAGAGCTCGTCCCGATCCCAACCGCAGGACTCGTAGAGCGACTGCCCGATCTTGTTTGTCTTCGCCGTCTGGAGCTCGAGGCGCGCGGCGCCAGCCTTGCGAGCATACTTTTCCGCCGCCTCCATGAGCGCGCGGCCCGCGCCCGTGCCCCGCGCGGAGGGCGTGACGAACAGATCGTAGAGCACGAAAGTGCGGTCGGCGATCACGGAGCAGAACGCAGGGTATAGCTGCGTGAAGCCGACGATGTCGCCTGCGGCGTTCTCGGCGACGATCACGACCGATTCCTTGCGCTGAAAGCGCTCGCTCAGGTAGCGGCGGGCGAGGTCGAGATCCGCGGGCTTCTCGTAGAACTGCCGGTAAGCGTCGAATAGCGGCGCGACCGCGTCGAGGTCGCGAGCCACCGCCGGACGAGTTTTCACCTTGCTCACGGGGATTCCTTCGTCACGATCTCGAACCGCGCCCATACGGTGGCCTCAATCTCAATTGCATGCGGCTTGAATATCAGCTGCACGGCTGGCGTGCTCCGTGCGCGAGCCCCGGTCACCACGATTTCGTCGTAGCCAACACTGGCCAGTTCCCGCAACCGGGTAGTGCGATGCAGCCTGTCTTCGCTCACTTCGAATGGCGTGCCAATCTGAATGCTCAACTCCGTTGCGATTGCCAGGGCCTCGCTACGGGCGTTACGCGTGGCTGCGACAAGAGCGCGCTGATCCAGCGCCTGGCGATCGTCCACATCGACCTCGACTTCCTCGACCGTGTCGACCTTGGCATCGATGAGGGCCTGCGCGAATTCCTCGTACTTGGCAATTGCTCGGAGTTTTACTTCGATGTTGCGGCTTACTTCATAGCCTCTCAGCGTTTCATTGTCGTTTCGATCGCTTTCGT
This sequence comes from Steroidobacteraceae bacterium, assembly GCA_036802645.1. Taxonomy (GTDB): domain Bacteria; phylum Pseudomonadota; class Gammaproteobacteria; order Steroidobacterales; family Steroidobacteraceae; genus SCUD01. The sequence continues at coordinate 19,560 of DAIRVV010000001.1, read as the reverse complement.
ACTCTCGGCTTACTCGCAGGCCCTCAGACTCGATATCGGCGCCCGCGATTCCAAGCTGTGCCGCGGCGGCAAGGACGCGCTCTGTACGAGCGTCTACGTCAGCCTTGATCTGCGCCAAATCGGGGCCTACGCCCAACAGGGCCATGCTGATCTTCACGAAATCCGGAGGCGCTTCGATCGTCGCTTCGCCTTTCGTCGTGACAAATCGCTCATTGGCAACGGTGGCAGACGCCAGCAGAAACAGGACGAAGAATGTGGTGACGCGCATGGTGACCCCCCTACGCAGTTATGTACTGCGCGGCAGCATTTTGTCCAGCAACTCGAAGCCCGAGCGCTCGTCGTAGCCATGCTGCCGATAGAAAATCCGCGCCTTTTCGTTCCCGCGCCCGAGCTGGAGCGAGACATTGGTGCACCGCCGGCGAACGAATTCTTCCTCAGCCATCTTCAACAGCCTCGACCCGATCTCGCGGCCCCGATACGACGGCAGCACGAAGAACTCGTCGATCTCGGCGGTGAGACCGAGGTGCTCGAGGCTGAACACGTAGACGGCGAGCAGGTAACCCGCAGCATCCCGGCCGGAGCTGGCCATCCAGCCGCTGCCGAGCGACGGGTCCGCCAGCAGGCGTTTGAGCTCGACCGTGACCCGCGCCGGATCGAAATCGGAGATGTCTTCGAATCGCCAGTATTCCTCGACGAGCCGCAGCAGGGATGGAATGTCCCTGCTTTCGATCGGGTGGATGTCAATGGTCATGACCGCTTGCCCAGTTTTCTCTGCCAGGCGATGCGAAGCAACGCCCGCACGTCGTCGGGCCGCGCACTGTCCAGCTTCACCCGAAGGCCAACGATCTTCCTGCCCCAGCCGAGCTTCTCATAGGTGGCCGGGTACAGGACGACCATGCGATCGCGGTCCTCCTCGTCGACGAATACGTGCAGCGTGCCGCCTTCCATCGGCGCCGTCGCATAGATCCGGCCGCGCACGCGGAACGAGGTATACCGATGGTGTGGCGACTCGGTCGTGCCAAGCAGGGTCATTGCCATCCGGCGGACATCATCCAGCAACATGCGGGTCGTACCTGAAGAAATAACGGTCAATCCGTGAGCTTCGTCGCCACCATATATATGAAGGTCTCGAGCTCGGGCGACGGTTCCGGATACGGCATCTCGGAGAATCCGAGCCGCCGGTAGAGTGCAATCGCACGCGGGTTGCTCGCAATGACGAACAGCGAGAATTCGCTCACGCCGAATTCCGCCGAGCCCCAGCGCGCCTGCTCCCGAATGAGCGTGGTCCCGATACCGCGGCCGCGCTGTTTCGGCGACACTGCCAACCGTCCAAAATGGCATCGTTCGACCCGGAGATAACACTGGCCGAAGGCAGCGAGGGTTCCGTCGTCTTCGACGAGCGACCACGTGGGCAGGGCCGAGAGCTTCGCGTCTTCCCGGAAAGTCGCTTCGGTGAACGGAAACCGGAATGGCGGGCCGCCCCAGGTCCGGGTCTCGTCGGCATTCCGGAACCAGCCCATCAGCTCCGGAAGATGCGAGTCGTCGAATGGCTGGAACTTCATCCCGCGAGCAGCACGATGTCCCAGCGCGCGATCGTCGAATCCGGTTCGAGGCCGGCGGAGGGTGGGAGGATCTTCGCTGTCGCGGCGACGCGCTCCTCGGCTGACAGGCGGCCGAAGATGATGTCCCCGTCGTTTTCGGCCTCGCCCGGGAAGTACATCTGGGTCACGAGACGGGTATTGGCGCCCGCGATATCGAAATGGATGTGTGGCGTCCGGATCGCATCGGGATTCATGGGTCCGAGCGGGTAGGCGGCGGGCTTGATGGTCTTGAAGCGATATTCGCCCTTGGCATCCGTCGTCTGCACGCCGAAGCCCTGGAAATTCGGATCGAGCGGCGCCGGATTGACGTCGGCCGGGTGCGCGTAGCGGCCCCGGGCGTTGCACTGCCAGAGCTCGATCTTCGCATCGCGCACCGGCGCGCCGTTCTGGTCGATGACGTGGCCCATCAAGTGGACGATCTTCCCCTCGGCGCGGCCCGACCGGCCTCTTACGAGCGTGAGGTCGGAGTCGCTGTCGAGCGGCCGGGTGACCGGATAGAACGGCCCCGTCGTCTGCGTCGGCGTGATCACTGCAGCAGCCAGCGCGCGCTGCCATGGACTCGCAGCGGCGAAGCCGCCGACCGCGACCGTGGCTCCGAGAATGTCGCGGCGCGACGCCAACAGATCCTTCTTCATGATTCGTAAACCCATTGACCGCCGACCATCGTCCTCTCGATCGGGATCGAGATCAGGTTCGACGGATCCTCGGTCAGCGGATTGCGGCCGAGCACGACAAGGTCGGCGAGTTTCCCGGCTTCGATCGAGCCTTTCTCATGCTCCTCGAATGAGGCGTAAGCCCCGTGCAGCGTTGCGACCTTGAGCGCTTCCTCGACGGTGATCCGCTGGCGCGGACCCCAGACGTGACCATTGATATCCGTCCTCGTCACCATCGATTGCAGCGCCATCATGGGTTCGAACGGGCCCGGCGGATAGTCCGATGCCTCCGTGACCATGACGCCTGCGTCGAGGAAGCTGCGATGCGCGAACATCCAGTTCAGCCTTTCTTCCCCGTATTCCTGCATTTTCTCGCCGTGGAAGTACACGTAAGTCGAAAACGGCGTTGGGATGATGTTGAGCGCGCGTATCCGCCGCACGAGGTCGTCGTTGATAATCGTGCAATGTTCGATCCGGAAGCGCGGGTCGCGGCGGGGTAATTCGCGCTGGAGCCGTTCGTAGATCCCGACGACGATGCCGATGCCCACGTCGCCGTTTGCATGAATTCCGATCTGCCAGTCGGCTTCGTGAGCCTTGCGCGCGGTGGCGTACAGCTCTTCCTCCGGCGTGACGATGATGCCGTAATCATCCGGCCGGCCGACGTATGGCTGCGAGAGCCGCGCGGTCCGTTCCGAGATGGAGCCGTCGCAGGTCATCTTCATGCCGCCGACGCGCACCCATTCGTTGCCGAGGCCCGTTCGCACGCCGGCATTGAGCATCCGGTCGATGTGGTCCGACCCGATCATGCAGTAGAGCCGGGTCCGCAGTTCGCCGGCAGCATGCGTGTCCTGGTAGGCGCGCAGATCCTCGGGCGTCGCATAGGCGTCGGTCGCCGACGTGACGCCGGTCCTGGCGAACATCGCCGAGATGAGCTTGACCGCCTGCCGGTCCTCTTCGCGGCTGTAAGCGCCGAATGCGGGAATCTTCTCCTCGAATGGAGCGGTGGCGCGCTCCATCAGGCGTCCCGTGAGGCGACCCGATGCGTCGCGCCCGAACTTGCCGCCTGACGGATCGGGGGAGGATTCCGACACGCCGATGCGGCTGAATGCGAGCGAATTGACATACCCGGTGTGCCCGCCGCGGTGCAGGATATAGACCGGATGCTTCGGCGCCGCCGTGTCGAGATCGGCGCGCGTCAGGAACCGGCGCTCCGCGGTCTTGGTGTCGTCGTACTTGAATCCAACGATCCACTCGCCCTCGGGTGTCTTGCCCGCGCGCACGCGGATCGCGTCCTGGATTGCGCCGATCGAGCGCAGGTCGCAGTCTACAAAGCGGAGGTGGCGCCTGCCCGAGTACGCGACGTGCGTGTGTGCGTCGATGAATCCCGGAACGACGGTACTGCCGCCGACGTCAAACTTCCTCGTGCCGCTGCCCGCGAGACCCGCGATCTCGTCGTTCGTCCCGACGGCGAGAACACGATCGCCTGCAATCGCGATGGCTTCGGCGCTCGGGTTGCGCGGATCGATGGTGATGACGTGGCCGTTGTGCAGGATCACGTCGGGCTGCTGACGCGACAGCGCGGCGATCGCCGGCCCGGTCAACAGGGGGAGGCTGGCGAGGGCGCCGGCCTCGCGAATCAGTTCGCGTCGTGAAATCAAGGTTTCAGAATCCTATTCTTTCGGCTCGCCCTATGGCTTCGCCGCCGCCCTCCACGGGCTCGCCGCGCTCATTGAGCGCCTGGTAACGGATTGTGGACGTAAAGCTGCGGCCATCGGGCGACAGCTTGATGCGTTCCGAGAACACACCGCGGCCGGCCGGCAGCCACCCCGCGCCTTTCAGGAATTCGTCCTGGACTGACGGCGTGGTCGCGAAATACTCGTATTTCGCCTCGAACTCGTTCGGGCCGACCTCGCGCCAGACACCGTAGGCCGGCGGGACCGGCGGTGCGCCGTCGTAGTTGGAGGATTCGGTCAGCGTCCCACCGGCATTGAAGACGTACATGAACTCGAGATTCCTGATCGCCGCGAAGGCTCCGGTCTCGAACTGAAGCGATGAGCGCCAGGCTCCGACGAGGCTGCTGTCGGCCGCACCGACCGTCCACGCGGCAAGGCTAGCAACGACCAGCGCGATCGCCCGAATGATTTGATTCATGCGACGCCCGATTTGGCCACAGCGCACTTTATCTTTCACGGAGGGCGGCGGAAAGTTTCTGCTGTTGAACGATCCCCGCAAGTCGCGCTCTAAGAGAAGGACATTTGCGAGGAATTACAAGGAGGTACATTCATGAATCCTGTCGTTCACTTTGAAATGCCCTACGACAATCGTGAGCGCATGGCGAAGTTTTATGGGACCGCATTTGGCTGGAAGACGGAGCTGCTCGGCGAGGACATGGGCAGGTATGTCGTCGCGATGACGACATCGACCGACAAGGACCGGCGCCCGAAAGTGCCCGGCACGATCAACGGCGGTTTCTACGCCAAAAAGTCAGACTGGCCCGAGCAGTATCCTTCCGTCGTCATCGCCGTCCAAGACATCCAGGATGCCGCGAAAAAGGTCAACAAGGCTGGCGGGCACGTGCTCGGCGATCCTGAAGAGATACCCGGAGTCGGCCATTACGTGTCGTTCGTCGATACGGAAGGCAACCGCGTTGCGATGCTGCAGCCGCGGAACATGTCCCACTCGTCCAAGCCCAGCTGAGTAATCGTCCGGACGGCCTTGGCGGGAAATGTTCGTCGCTCGAGTTTCCCGCAGGGTCGTCGGCGTCAGGATCGACGCGCTGGATCACAGGTGACTGAAGAACTCCGGAACACCCTGCCGGTCGTTGCGCCCGTCGACGTAGGTGATCGGGATCTGCGCCAACTCCTGATCGGTGACATCGGTCAGGCAGCCGAGATTGACGCCATACATCTTGCCTATCGGCGTTTCATTGCCGACGCCAAAGGCGCGGACGCCACAGTGCCTGCAGAAGTAGTGATGGTTATTCTTCGTGTTGAATACGTACTTCGTCAGCTCGCCCTCGCCGGAAAGCCGGCGGAATCCCTCGGGCATCGCGATTACGGGCCAGAAGCGCGTGCGCCGGCAGATGGAACAGTTGCAGCGATACGAACTTTGCGTCAGGTCCAGGTCCGCTTCGAACTTGACCGCGCCGCAGTGACAGCTTCCATGGTAGGTCTTCCGCATCGCTAGCCCTGGGTCTCACGCCGCGCGAGGGTCACCCATTCCTTGTTCAGCGTGTTGTAGTGCTTGCCGGAACGACTGGCGGACTTGACGACACCTTCGAGCAGAGTGCGCGCACGCTCGGGATCGCCGCGATCCTTGAGGATCATCGCGTAGCGGCACGCGGGCTCCGGCCCCGGGTAGTACGAGACCAGCGACTCGTACTCCTTGATGGCGTCCGGGATCCGTCCGGCTTCCTGGAGCGCACGGGCGTAGAGCAGATGGCCGTCCGGCGACGTGCGGTCCGGATGCCTTTCCTTCAACAGGTCGAGGCGGCTGAGTGCATCGTCGTATTCCCGAAGGCAGAAATGCGCTTTGGCAAGGCCAAGCAGCAGCTCCGGATCGTCGGCGTGCACGCCGGACAGCATGCGCTGGTAGAGCTGCCTGGCTTCGAAGTGATTGCCGTGCTGCAGGTACAGCCCGGCCAGGTGCATGGCGTTCTGCACGGTATTCGCGACCTCGTAGCGATCGATCGCCTCGCGCAGCTCGCGCTCGGGATTGATCGCATTCGCGATGTTGCGCTTTGCCTTGCGCGCCGTGCGGCTGCCGGTCCATTCGGGGAGAAGCTCGACGATCGCGTAGGCGAGGGAACCGATGAGCGGAAAGATCAGGACGATGAAGACCCAGGACGTGTTGCGTCCCGTCTTGATGATGTGAACGACGAGCGCCAGCTGGATCAGGACCGAGATGACGATAAACGGCACCGTTCGATCCTCGCCTAGTTTCGATCCGGGACCTTCGGCGCGTACTGGTCAAAGTTCTCGACGTAGTCGTCGAGGTTCTTCACGAGCATCTTCCGGTACTCGGAGACGAAATACTCGATCGTCTCGCCATAGGCTTTGCGGACTTCCGCCGGGGACGTCCGGCCGCCTGCGCCGACCCAGACATTGAATCGCGCGCAGGCGTACATCAGCGAGGCGCTGACCCTGCCGCTCGGAACTTCGCCCAGTTGCTCGGTTGCAACGCGTATATGGGCATCTGCGCGTTCATAGAACGACCCATCGATCTGCTTCGGCAAGACCAGACTCCTCGAATCGAATTGGGGATCCCTGAACGGCCATATTAACCGTTCAGCGGCGCGCAATGCAGGATCAGCGCGGGCGTTTGGCAGCCGCTCTGGGGTCGCCGAGTTTCTTGTTGAGCGCGACGGCTTCACGGCTCAGGCGGCGAACGATGCCCGGTGCAAGGGCGTCGTTTTCGATCAATTCGACGGTGGCCAATTCGTAATTTCCGCTTTGTTTCAGTCGTGGCTCGATCGTACGGAGCCTTTTCCCGCGCCAGAATCCGAACAGCACTCTCGAGTCCTCCGCGCGAATGTAGAGGACCGGGCCGTTCACCGAATAGACGAGGTGTCCCCACTTGATTGCCTCGTCTAATGTGGCCGCGGCGCGGACGCCGGCGCGAAGGCCTGCGACGCATTTGCGCCGCCAGCCGGTCAGGGCAGCGACATAGGCATCCGGGCTCGTGGCTACGCTCGACTTCTTCAAGGCGCCCGAGTGCTGTGGAAGAAATGAATCATCCATCTATTGTCATATTTGTGCAGCACTGCCGACTCCAGCCAGGTCACGTCCTTCTTTCCGGTCGAATCCGCAACCGAGCCGCGATTGACGTAGGTGATCCATGCCGTGTTGCCGTCGATGTGGACTTCGGGCTCATTGACGGTCCACACGTATACCTTGCCGTCGGCGTGCAATTGCTTGATGAAGGCCATCAGCTCATCGCCGGTGAAGCGCTTGCCGCCGTCAAACGAATAGAAGCCGGGGGCCGCGACCGTGCGGAACTTGGCGAGATCGTCGGTCGCCGCTGCGACGTACATCGTATTCAGGACATCGACGACTGCCGCCTCGTCGGCAGAAAGCGCGCTTGCGGCGACCGGCGCTGCCGCGTTGATCAACAATGCCGCAAGGAGTGTCTTCATGTTACCTGGCGGCCTTGACCAGCCGGAAACCCAGATGATTCGTGCCGGTCATCGGCTCGCCCTTGCCGCGCGTGCCGACCATGTAGCGTGAGCAGTACTGCTCGGTGCAGAGGAAAGAGCCGCCGCGGTGGACGCGCTTCGCTACCCCCGGCTCGCCCGGGTCGAATGATTCGGCGGGACCCAGCGGATTGCGGGCGACGCCGCCCGATTTCCCGAGATCCGTGTAGTAATCGGGCCGGTACCAGTCGCTCGTCCACTCCCAGACATTGCCGGCGACGTCGTAGAGTCCGTAGCCATTCGGCGGGTACTGCGCGACGGGCGCGGCGCTCCGAAATGCATCCGATTTGGTGTCTTCCTGTGGGAAGTGACCCTGGTGGGTGTTTGCCATCCATTGGCCGTCCTTCATGAATTGGTTGCCCCAGGGATAGATCTGCCCTGCGAGGCCGCCGCGCGCGGCGAATTCCCATTCCGCCTCGGTGGGAATGCGCTTTCCGGCCCACTTTGCGTAGGCCTCGACGTCTTCATAGGCCACGTGCAGGACGGGGTGCTTTTCGCGCCCCTTCAGGTTGCTCTCAGGTCCGTCGGGATGACGCCAGTTCGCGCCTCGGGAGTACGCCCACCACTGGAAATGATTGTCGAGCGGCACCGCATGATCGGGCGGCGAAAATATCACCGAGCCCGCGACCAGGTTCTCGGGCGGCGCACCCGGATAGTCCTCGGCGCGCGGAGTCTTCTCTGCAATGGTCACGTAACCCGTCGCCTTGACGAATGCCGCGAACTGCTGGTTGGTGACTTCCGTCTCGTCCATCCAGAAGCCGTCCACGTACACGCGATGAATCGGGCGTGAATCCTCGGTCGCCTGCATGCCGACGACGTTTGCATCCTTGCCGAGCGGATCGACGGCGCCCATCGAGAACTCGCCGCCCGGGATCCAGACCATGCCGTCAGGCGCGGGACTGGGAGGTGGCGTGGTGTTTGCGTTGGTCGGGCCGAATGCCGGCGCGATCGCGGCCATGTCCACGGCCGGAGCCGGTTCGCCGCGAGGCGCCTGCGGATCGCGCGTCAGGAGCGCAAAGGTGATGCCGGCCGCACCTGCGACCACGATCACGGCCACGGCAATCCACCTGGTGCCGCGAGCCCGCGGCTCCTCCGACGTTGGCTTCACTGGTACGCGAAGACCTTCTTCCAGTCCTGCTTCATGTCCACGACTGTCCAGCCGCGCGCCTTCGCCTCGTCGAGCCCCTTGTCGAGCCGGCCGATATGCGACTCGCGGTCGTATGCCCACTCACGGGCGGCGTCCGTGTGATGGACGTAGACGCAGAAGCGCGGGCCTTCGGCGATGCAGGTCCACTGCAACATCTGGAGGTCGCCATCGGAGTTTCCGAAGGCCGCGATCGGGCGGCGACCGATGTACTGGTGAATTCCGACCGGCTTGCCGGCCTTGTCATCGATGAAATTGATCTCTGGCAGCTTGACCAGCACGGGCTTGCCGTCCTGCAACTCGAAACTCACTCTGCCACTGCTGCCGACGGCCTGTTCGGGCGGAATGCCATAGACCTCTTCGGCGAACACGCGCATGAAGTCGACGCCGCCGCCCGAGACGATGAACGTCTTAAAGCCATTGGCGCGCAGGTACCCAAGCAGCTCGAGCATGGGCTGGTAGACCATGGCCGTGTACGGCTGCTTCGACACGGGATGCCTTGCGGTGGCGATCCAGTCCTTGACGACCTTGTCGAACTCCGCGGTCGTTATGCCGGAATGCGTCGCCATCACGATTTCGGCGATCGCCTTTTCGCCCCCGGCGAGCGCGCCCTTGACGTCGCCCTTGAGGAGCGACGCGAACGGCTCCTGGTTCGTCCATTCCGGATGCTGTGGCGCGAGCGCCTTTACTCGATCGAGCGCAAACAGCAACTGGAAGTACATGGGCTGCTCGGCCCAGAGCGTGCCGTCGTTGTCGAAAGTCGCGATGCGCTCCGGAATTGGCACGAAGTCGGGGGAGCCCTCGCGGGTCACGCGCTCGACGAACTTCACGACCGACTGTTTTGTGGCGCCGTCGTTCCAGGAGGGCAGGGGATCCGCGGCGAATGCCCGCGTCGCGATAAACAATGCGGACATCGCCATCCATGCAATTTTCATCGATAGCCCCTCGCTGAATAAAAAAAGGGGCGCCGCCGTTGGTCGACGACGCCCCCGATCAGAATGGGATCACTTTCCGCCAGCGGTCATTTGCTTGATCTGTCTCTCGAGCGACCCGAGACTCCAGTCGCCCGGGGTCTGGCTGGGCGGAAACTCCTTCATGGTCATCAGGAACCTGCTGGCAACCACCTGCATGGGACCGAGCACATAGGCACGGTCGATCATCCAGTCATGGTAGGTATTCGAGTTCTCGTAAGACTTCTCAAACGGATCGCGCCGCAGGTTGAAGAGCAGCGGCAAGCGCAGGTGGACGAGCGGCTCGCGCCACACCTGAAGTTGATGCGCGCGGTTCTCCAGGTAAATTGCCTTCCAGTCGCCTACACGGATGGCCATTACATCGCCGTCATCACCCACATAAATGAACTCGTTCCGCGGCGATTCCTTTACCTTTCCGCTGAGGTAGTCGAGGAGGTTGTAGCCATCGATATGGTTCTTGTAGGTTCGGCCGTTGAGTGCCACGCCCCCTTTGAGCAATTTCTCCTTGATGTCGGGCGCACCGGCAGCGGCTGCGAAGGTCGGCAGCCAATCCTCGTGCGACACGATGCCATTAAGCGTCGTGCCGGCGGGGAAATGGCCGGGCCAGCGGATGAAGGCCGGGACCCGGAAGGCGCCTTCCCAGTTCGAGTTCTTCTCGCCATGGAATGGCGTCGTACCGGCGTCCGGCCAAGTGTTGTAGTGCGGGCCGTTATCGGTTGAATACTGGACAATGGTGTTTTTGGCGATGCCTAGATCGTCAACCAGCTTGAGCAGTTCGCCCACGTGCATGTCGTGCTCGACCATGCCGTCGTGGTACTCGTCACCGCTCGGCCCGGCGATGCCCGTGTGCTCCTCCTTAACGTGCGTGCGAAAGTGCATCCGGGTGCCGTTCCACCAGGCAAAGAAAGGCTTGCCCGCTTTCACCTGCCGCGTGATGAATTCCTTGGCCGCAGCGAGGGTTTCATCATCGATCGTCTCCATGCGCTTCTTGGTCAACGGACCGAGATTCTCGATGGTCTGGCCTCCGTTGCCATCGGCCTTGGACTTGATCACGCCACGCGGACCGAACGTCTCGAAGAACGTCTTGCCATTCGCCAGCTTCATGTCGCGTGGATAGTCGCGATTCTCGGGCTCCTCTTCGGCATTCAGGTGGTAGAGGCTGCCCAGAAACTCGTCAAAGCCATGAACCGTCGGCAAGTGCTCGTCGCGATCGCCCTGGTGGTTTTTGCCGAACTGGCCAGTCGCATATCCCTGGCTCTTGAGAATCGTCGCCATGGTGACGTCGGTCTTCTGCCAGCCTTCCTTTGCACCGGGCATGCCGACCTTGGTCATACCTGAGCGCACGGGCACGGAGCCGCTGATGAAGGCGGCGCGTCCTGCCGTGCAGCTTTGCTGCGCGTAATAGTCGGTGAAGGCAACGCCTTCAGCGGCGATGCGGTCGATGTTGGGGGTTTTGTAACCCATCATCCCGCGGTTGTTGTGGCTGATGTTCCAGGTGCCGATGTCGTCGCCCCAGATGATGAGAATGTTGGGCTTGCTGCCCTGGGCAGCGGCCAGCATGGGCATGGCCGCAATGACAGCCACCCACGCGATTAATCGCGAGACTTGGTTCATGAAGAACTCCCCTCTTGGTGCCGACAGCAGACCGCCGGCAGTAAATCGAGTCAATACGACCTTGGTCCAATCGCCCCGACGCATCCTAACCGAGTGCGGTCAGGCAGCGGCTTCTTTCGGATTCGGCCCGTACTCGTTCGTACCTGGCTGGCTGTCCTGGACGGCAAATATCAAAAGCACGATCCAGCCGACGAAGGGAATCAACCCGATCAATATCCACCAGCCTGTGCGGCCGATATCGTGGAGCCGACGGACGCCGACCGCCAGCGACGGAATGAACATCGCCAGCATGAACAATGCGCTGAACAGGCCGATACCGGTGTGAAGGCTCGTAAAGCCCGCCGAGACATCCACGATGGACAGGACGACGGCGATCAGGAAATAGAAGAGCACGAAGAACCAGTACTCCGACCGTTGCGAGCGGCCCGAAAACTCAGCGTACTTTTTCAGCGCGAGAAGATACCAGTTCATGTTGCGTCCCCCTGATGAAAAACGGCCGGGTTGGAGAATAGCCCGGCGCCGGCCACCTTACCAAGTACTTGAAAGCTCATCGGCTCTTCGGCGCCAGGCTGGCGCCGGCGGATGCCAGTAGTTCCCGCAATGCGGATCGATGGCATCGAGACTCATCTTCGCAGTAGCAGCCGATGGAGAAGTTGCTGTCGTGCGAAAGCGCGGCGAGCAGCGCAATCGCCCGGCTGCATGTGGGCGTCGCCATCTCGGCGCGGTACTTGCGGATGAACTTCGACCATTGCGCCGGGGTCTTTGCCCGTTGACCGAGCTTCAGGGTTTCGGCACTCGGCGCCAGGTTCGGGAACCAGACGTCGTACCAGTTCTGGCTCGCGAATTTGGACTTCGGCACTCCGCGAGGCGGGCGGCGAACGGTCCCGATGCGAGTCCCTTCGTTAGGCGATCGCGGGCTGCCAAGCCTGACGATGCGGATGGACATGGTTTACTTCCGCCGTGCTCCAATCCGGCTGACGGCTGAATGCAAGAGTACCCGGGAGTAGAGCTTGTGAAACCCAAGCAGCATCTCGAAGGGCAATCCCATTCTTTTGCGACCGGAATGCCGGTCCACGATCGGTACGATGGCGGAGCCGAAGTAGAGTTTCGTGGTTTGTCCGGTGGTGGACGGAGCGGTCATGAGCCACGAGCGCGTGCGGGCCTGAAAGTCCGTGAGCAACAATTGGTCCGGTTCGCGCGCCTCAACTTCCCATGCGGCAAACTTCTTCAACTGACCAGAGGCGAGCGACCGGGCCTCTGCATCGGTCGACGGCCGGGCGACAAGCCATGCAAGAATCAATCGCTCGAGCTTGAATACAGCGGTGGTGTAGAAGGCCTCCACGTACTCGGCGTGAGCGACAGGGCGTGGAAGCTCCGTCACGTAACAGTCAGTGTAGGCGCCGCGGTCGAGATACACGCGAAGCAGCGCGGCTTTCGGAAGCTCACATGCTCGTATGGAGGGCATCGACAGCCAGCGCGCATGCAAACAGTCCAAGCCCGAATACGAGATGAGTCGTGAGGCTTTTCAGCCTGGCCCTGGCAGGATTGGGCGCCTTCGATGCGGCAACGCCAAATCCGAATGCAGGCTGCATGACCAGGAACGGGAAAAGAACCGTTCCAATGCCGAAGAGCAGGGCAGGCAATAGCGTTGGCCGCGCCAGCCAGCCATTCGGGGCGAGCGACACGAATGCAAGCGCGAACAGGACACCAATCGCATAGTGGGCAAACCAGCCCACTTGGCATTCCAAGGGTTTCTGCGCGGCGGCCGTGATACTCGCGTGTGCAAATTTCCCAGCGAACATGTGGCCGAGCCAACGACCAAGCAGGCAATAGCTGAGGGAAGGGATCTTGAAAGCGCGCTTCAACAGCAGCGTCCAGAGATCGACGACGGCAGTTGCGCCGACGCCAACGAGAACCGCAGCCAGCAAGTTGACTTGCGGAAGCACTGGCTACCTTCTTGGTTCATACCGCATCGCCACCGCCCCCGAACCAAATTCCTGCCGGCTCACAAGTTTCAAGTCGACATGCTTCGACAGCCCGGCGAACAACGTCGGCCCATGGCCCGCCAGCCTGGGATGCACGATCATCTCGTACTCATCAATCAATCCGAGCTCCGCCAAAGCCAGCGGGAGCTTTACGCCGCCCACGAACAGCCCCTTACCCGACTCCTGCTTGAGCTGCTGAACGGCCTTCCCCAGATCCCCGCGCACCAGTTCCGCGTTCCAATCGACCCGCTTCAGCGTGCTCGACACGACGTGCTTCTTCGCTGCGTCAATCGTCCGGCGGAAGGGTTCCATCCAATCGGGCATCTTTCCCGTCCACGCCGGCCGAAACGCGGCCTCCATCATTTGGTATGTCACCCGGCCAAAGAGGAGGACATCGGCCTGCTCGAGGTTCGCGACCGCGTGACGATGCAACTCTTCGTCAGCGGGCATTGCACGATGATCGCAGCACCCGTCCAATGTGACGTTGATGGAGTATCGAAGGGGTCGCGTCACGTAAGGGTTCTTCCTCAACGGTGCGGGCAGCCGGGCCAGCAGCACGGCCGGCGCATTCCTCCACGCATCTTGTCGAGACCAACCTCGATGCGGCGTTTCCTGGTCTCTTCTTTCTTGGCCGAAGTGACCCAGCAGATCCACTCATTTCGCGCCAGAGGCGTGATCGCGGCCCAGAGGCCTTTCGCCGTGGCATCGGATTCGATGGCTCTCCGGAAATCCGCCGGCAGCTTATGGAGCGTATCGCTGGTGATCGATTTAGCTGTCATGCGTCAATTGCTACGCCACCGAGCATTTCTTCACTGTGTCCCATGTCCGCGTAGTCTGTTCAATGCCGAAGGTGCTCTGGAGCAGCTTCATGAAGACCGGACCCTTGGGGGTGCGGACGTAGGAGCTGAAGGCCTCAGTGCCACGAACCTCATGAATGGTGGCTCCATCAAGCTCTATGGGCAAGGCAAGCTTTGCGTGGCGAGGGCTCCACAGAAACGTGATGATCCGCTTCGCTCCTGGCCGGACTGAATGCTTCTTGTAAGGATCCGACGCCAGCAGCTTGCAGAGATGCCCGACTGACCTGACCGTAACGGGAAAGGAGCGCCCGAGATCCTTCTTGAGCTGACCTTCGATCTTCTGCGCAAAGACAGCTTCTGTTCCCCTTGCAGCACTGAATGCAACATTGCCGCTGGAGAGCAGGGTCTTCACTTCAGTGAACCCGGCCGACTCGAGACACTGCCTGAGGTCCGACATCTTCAGGTTCATGGGGCTTACGCCACGAAGGAAGGCTACGAACCGGGGCATATCGTCCCTCTTACAGTAAATTGCGAGCGCATTTACTTCAATCGAGCCCCGTGACGGCGTCCTCGATCCAGTCATACAGATATTGCGCCGCGGAGCGGTCGACCAGGCACTCGAACCGTTCGGAATTCACGCGGCGAAGCACGACCGGCAATTGTGCGAGGCGCGTGCGCGAGCAGGCCGTCGCGCTGAAGGCGCCGATGGAGAGATCGAGACCGCAGCCCCGGGCCAGAAGTGAGGCGGCAAGCGAGCCCTCGATCACGAGCGTCGCACAGGCGTCGGAGACATTCGTCACCGCAAATGAGCGTTTGCCGCATCCGGCGCGCGCCGCGTCTTCAAGATCGCCCGCTTCGTGCAGAGCCGACTGCAGGAGCACGAGATCCGGTGCAACACGGCAGAAGACCGGGTCGTCTCCGCTCCAGGAATTCATCGTCGTGGGCACCGTTCGTCCGGCGATGCGCAGCGAAGCGATAGTTTTCACCGATCGTGCTCCGAGCCGCAACTGAAGGATGCTGCGGTTCGGCAGGACCGCGAGCTTCAAGTGGTCGGAGAACACGCGACCACCGGATGGCAGGCTCGACTGTGCGACAAGCGTACTGATGACTTCAGGCATGGAGACGCTTGCCCTCCGGATCGAGGAACGAGGAGTCGACGACGGTCGCCTCGCTGCGCAGGGCAATGTCGTGAATCGACAACTTCTCGCCGACGCGTGACAGCCCGCCGCGGAGAAGAGCTAGCGCGATCGGCCTGCCGATCGCCGGTGAATGGGCTGCCGATGTCACCCAGCCGTCACTGCCTTCGGTCGTGCCATTCAAGCGCAGGTGTGCGCCGGGAACGAGCAGCCGCGCATCATCGGCCGTGAGGCCGACGAGTTGCAGCCGGTCCGTGCGCAGGTTGTCGCTGCGGGCGAGCGAACGCTTGCCGATGAAATCGCCTTTTTTCTTCGCGGCCGATTCGCCCCAGCCGACGTCGGCCGGCGAGGTCGTTCCGTCCGTATCGACGCCGACGTGCAGATAACCCTTTTCCAGCCGCAGCAGCAGGACAGTCTCGACGCCGTACGGAATGACGCCGAGATCAGCCCCGGCGGTGAGCAGCTCGCGCCAGAGCGCGGCGCCAAAGCGCGCGGGAACATTGATTTCATAACCCAGCTCACCGGAAAAGCTCACGCGGTAAAGCCGCGCCGGCACGCCGGCGAACCGCCCCTCGCGCAGGCTCATGTGCGGCATCGAGCGCCAGTCGAACGCGATGTCGGTCTGGAATCGCGCGAGCAGCTGGCGGGCGCGCGGGCCTGCGATCGCGAATGTCGCCCAGTGCGTCGTGACGGGTGCGATGAAAACCTCGAGATCCGGCCATTCGCATTGCCGCCACTCTTCGAGCCAGGCCGCAACGCGAGCGGCGCCGCCGCTCGTCGTGGTCACGACGAAGCGCTCGCGGCCGATCCGGGCGAGCGTGCCATCATCGAAGATGGCGCCGTTCTCGTTCAGCATGAGGCCGTAGCGGACGCGGCCTTCCTTGAGATTCGCCATGTTGTTCGCGTAGAAGCGGTCGACGAATCGCGCGGAATCCGGGCCTGTTACCTCGATCTTTCCGAGCGGCGAGGCGTCAAAGATCCCGACACCCGATCTCACGGCCGTCGCTTCGCGCTGCACGGCCTGTTGCGGGCTCTCGCCCTTGCGCGGATAACATGCGGGACGCATCCAGCCGCCCGCTTCCCACCAATGCGCGCCGAGCGCCTCGTGTTCGGCATGTGCAGGCAACAGGCGCCGCGGCGAATAGCGCGCTCCGATCTGGCGGCCCGCCAGCGCGCCGAGCGTCACGGGTGTGTAGGGCGGACGGAACGTGGTCGTTCCGACCTCCGTGGGATGGCGCTCAGTGAGCTTCGCGACCGTCAGGAGCGCATTGAGATTGCTCGTCTTGCCCTGGTCGGCGGCCATGCCGCAGGTGGTGTAGCGCTTCAGGTGTTCGATGTGCTCGTAGCCTTCCGCGAGCGCAATCTTCGCGTCTTCGACCGTGACGTCGTGCAGGAAATCGAGCCACTGCCGGCCGTCGCGGCCGCCCGCCACGTGCGGCAACGCACCGACGACCGGCGAGAGGGGCGCCTCCTGCACGGTCGGACGCGGCACGAGCAGTTCCGAAGGCCTGCCAGCGTGCTCCAGGACACGGCGGACTGCGTCCATCGAGTCGGCGAAGCTTTGATCGAGTGTCGTGCAGCCGTTCAGGGCGCCGGCGGCGAGGAGCGGCGGCCGCGTTTGTTGCGGGCGGAAGCTACGGCTCGTTTCGTCGAAAACGAGCGGCGCGCGCGTGTGTGAGTAGAGATGGACCGCCGGCATCCAGCCGCCCGACATGCCGAGCGCATCGAAGGCAATCTCCTCGCCGGAACTCAGCTTCACGCGCTGCAGGCGGCCGCCGCCGAGGGCCTGTACGACCGAGGTCGCGGAGCGAACTTCGACGCCCTGGGCGCCCAGCCACTTGGCAAGATCTGCCGGCGCCTCCGTGCGGCTGTCGACCAGCATCGCGACCGGCGCCCCTGCGGCGACGAGATCGAGCGCGGCGAGATACGCAGAATCGTTGTTGGTGGCGAGCACGATATTGCGACCCGCGGCGACTCCGTAGCGATTTGCGTACTGGCGCACGGCGCCCGCGAGCATCACACCGGGCAGGTCGTTCTGCTCGAACACGAGTGGCTGCTCGATCGCGCCGGTCGCGAGCAGCGTCTGTTTCGCGTGCACGCGCCAGTAGCGCTGCCGCACGGCTCGCGGGCGGCTTCCCAGGTCGAGTCGCTGGAGCAGCCCGGCGGTGCCGTGATCGTAGAGACCGAAAGCGGTCGTTGCAGTCAGCAGCTTCACTTCGCGGGAAGCCGCGAGTTCCCCCAGCACGCTCGCGAACCAGACGGTGACGGGGGCGTCGTTGATCAGCGTGTTGGTGGCGATCAGCCGTCCGCCGCATTCGAAATCCTGTTCCGCGACGATGACGGTGAGGCCTGCGCGAAGCGCTACTTGTGCCGCGAGCAACCCCGTCGGCCCGCCGCCGACGACGAGCAAGTCGCAATGCGCGTTGACGGCGTCGTAGCGGGCGGGATCGCGCTCTCGCGGCGGCGTCGCGATGCCGGCGGCGCGCCGGATCCACCCTTCGTAGAAATCCCAGGACGGCCACTTGAAGGTCTTGTGATAGAAGGCGGCGTGCCACAGCGACGCCGTCCGGTCGAGCGTGCGGCCGAGATCGAATCGCACGCCCGGCCAGGCGTTCTGGGCGCGCACCTCGAGGCCCTCCCGCACGGGGATCATCGTCGCGCGCGCCGATGGCTCGAGTTCCGCGCCGCGGCCGAGTGAAATGAGGGCATTGGGCTCTTCCGGGCCGATGGAAAGCACGCCACGCGGCCGATGCAATTTCATTCCGCGGCCGACGATCGCGACATTGTTGGCGAGCAGCGCCGAGGCGATGGTATCGCCGGCGAAGGCGGCGAGCCGCCGGCCATTCCAGCGGAAGTGGATGGGCTGCGAGCGGTCGACGTGTCCCCCCTTGTCGAGCCGGAATCCCATCAGTGTGCGACTCCGGACGCGGCGCCCTCATCGACGAGCGCGCCGGATGCGAAGCGGTTGAGGCCGAAGGACTCGATCAGCGCATGCGGCTTTCCGTTCGCGATGGTCCAGGCTATGGTCTCGCCCCCCGCGGGAATCGCCTTGTAACCGCCGGTGCCCCAGCCGGCGCTGATGAAGAGACCCTGGATCGGCGTGAGTCCCATGATCGGGCTCGTGTCCGGCGAGATGTCGACTGTTCCCGCCCATTGGCGCATGACACGCAGGCGGCTGAGGCAGGGAAAGAGCTCGACCGCTGCCTGCGCGTTCGCCTCCAGGACCGGAAGTCCGCCGCGCTGCGAATACGAATTGAACAAGTCCGTGCCGCCGCCGATCACGACTTCACCGCGCCCGGTCTGGCTGACGTAGACGTGAATCGCCGCGGACACGAGCACGGTGTCGATGAGCGGCTTCACAGGCTCCGTCACCATCGCTTGCAGGCAGGCGCTGCGGATCGGGAGGGTGAGCCCGGCTTTCTGCGCGAGCACGCTCGAATCGCCGGCGACGGCGATGCAGACGAGGGGAGCCGCGGATTCCCCGAGTGTCGACTTGACGCCGAGAACCCGGCCATCCTCGATCCAGAATCCCGTGACCTCGCAGCCCTGGATGATGTCGACGCCAAGTGCGCCTGCCGCTCGCGCGAAGCCCCAGACGACCGCGTCATGACGCGAGATGCCGCCGCGCCACTGCACGGCTCCGCCCTCGATCGGGTAGCGGCAGTTGACGTTCAGCAGCGGCTCGAGCTTCTGCAACTCGCGGAGCGTCAGCATCTCCGCGTCCACGCCGTTCAGGCGGATCGCGTTGACGGACCGGCGCATGCTTTCCAGCTCGTGCGGACTGTGGGCGAGGCTTACTTTGCCGCGCTGGCTCAGCATGATGTTGAAGTTCAGTTCGCGGGATAGCCCCTCGTAGAGCCTGAGCGATCGGTCGAAGAACTTCGAGCTGGCAAGGTGGAAATAGTCGGAGCGGACAACCTGCGTGTTGCGGCCGGAGTTGCCCTGGCCGATGGCGCCGCGCTCGAGCACGGCGATGCTCCGCATGCCGTGTTCCTTCGCGAGAAAATACGCCGTCGCGAGCCCATGCCCGCCGCCGCCGACTATGATCGCGTCGTATGCTTTCTTGAGCGCCGGTCGATGCAGTACGCGGGTCCATGGGCGCCGGCTGCTGAGCGCGTGCCGGGCGAGGGCCAGGAATGAATAACGCTCGGTCATGGGAATCGTGGAATCATAGTGCATGCTCAGGATTGATTGCCCCTGGTGCGGGCTGCGCGACGAGCCGGAGTTCACCTATGGCGGCGAGTCACACATTGCCCGTCCGCCGGCGGGATCCGGCGACGAGGAATGGTCGCGCTACCTGTTTTTCCGCTCGAACCCGAAGGGAGAGCATGCCGAGCGCTGGTGCCACAGCTTCGGCTGCGGGCAGTGGTTCAACGTGCTGCGGGACACCATGACGCACGAGATCGTAAAGACCTACCGCATGGGCGAGCCGCGGCCTGAGAGATAAAAGGGGACAGACACTTTTAGC